>NZ_JBTNDK010000023.1:0-61404 GCF_054511035.1 Pseudarthrobacter sp. MDT1-22
ATCGAACTTTCCCTGCAAAGCCGTCTCAACCTCTGCACCAATGGCCATAGCACCACCATAGAGCCAAAACGACGAAACGCTGGCTTATTTACTGACGCGTCCTTAGCGCTACCTAGTGTAGCGTGTCGTTGATTACTTTGGGTCTGATTGTTTGTCAGACTTGATTCATGGTTTATCTGGCAAGGGCATTGGAATTGCGCGACGGGGACCGAGGGGACCTGGAGGCCCTGACGCGTGGGAAAGCGTCCACCGCGACAGTGGCCTTGCGGGCGCGCACGGTCTTGTTGGCTGCCGACGGGATGCCGAATATCCAGATCGAGAAGATCACCGGGTTTTCGGCACCCACGGTTTTGAAGTGGCGCAACCGCTACGCCGAGGGCGGGATCGAGGCCCTGTCCGATGCCCAGCGCCCGGGCCGGGAGCGGGAGATAGACGAACTCGCCCTGATCGCTGACACCCTGACCAATGACGGGAACCCGCCGGCGGAGCTGGGAATCTCGCACTGGTCGGCTCGGATCATGGCCGAACGCCACGGAATCTCCTTTTCCTCCGTCGCCCGGATCTGGCGCCGTTGGAAAATCCAGCCCCACCGGATCGAGACGTTCAAGTTCTCCACCGACCCCGCTCTGGAGTCCAAGCTCCGGGACGTAGTGGGCCTGTATATGTCCCCGCCGGAAAACGCGGTGGTGGTGAGTATCGATGAGAAGACCCAAATCCAGGCACTGTCCCGCACCGGCCCGGACCAGCCATTGTCCCCGACGCACCCGCTGCAGCAGACCCACGACTACAAGCGCAACGGCACCACCACTTTGTTCGCCGCCCTGGAGGTCCTTACCGGCAAACTCAGCGCGAACGCCTTCTACCCAAAGCACACCAACATCGAGTTCGTCGATTTCCTGGGCCGGGTCGCCGATGCCCACCCCGGGGTTGAACTGCATGTCATCTGCGACAACTATGCGACCCATAAGCACCAAAACGTGAAGGACTGGCTGGCCGAAAACCCGCGCGTGAGCCTGCATTTCACCCCGACCAGCTGTTCCTGGCTGAACATGGTGGAAATCTTCTTCGGGATCATCACCCGCCAGTGCCTCAAACGCGGCGCATTCAGCTCCATCAAAGAGCTCGAACAAACCATGGAACGGTACATCGAGAACTACAACCAGGACGCCAAACCATTCACCTGGACCAAATCAGCGGACTATCTCCTGGGCAAGATGAAACGCAAACAAACCATTAACACGGAACACTAGTTGGGGGAGGGCAGGGTGCTTACAGGGCGCCGCCGGCTGTCTCCGGGGCGGAGGAGTCGCGGCCCCCGTTGCCCACGGTTTCGCGGGCGATGAAGTTCTCGATGTCGAACAGGTTGTCCGCGCGCTCGGCGATGTTAAAGAGGGTGGTCATGGCGGCGACCTCCTCCACCTGCTCCTTGAGGAACCAGAGCATAAACTGCTCGCCCAGGGCGTCGTCCTCGGAACGGGCGGCGCGGAACAGGGCCTCGATCGCGGACGTCACTTCCTTCTCCTGCTCCAGCGCCAGGGCCAGCGGCTCGGTCACGGAGGAGAAGTCGTTGCGCACGGTGGGGACGCCCGGGATGGTGAATTCAATGTCGCGGTCCAGCATGTACTGCACCATCATCATGGCATGGTTCCGCTCTTCCACCGACTGCCGGTAGAAGTAGCGGGCCAGCTGCGGGAGGTCCTGGTTGGCGAACCAGGTGGCCACGGCAATGTACTGCTGCGAGGCCGCGAATTCGTTGCCGATCTGGGTGGACAGGAGCGCATTAAAGGGTGTGGAGGTCATAGGCCGAGTCTAGGAGCGCCGTACGCCGCTGACCAGTGTGGAAAGGCTCAGATAACGAAGGCGAGGCTAGCCTGCAGCGCTGGATCAGGCAGTCACGCGGTCGATCGAAACCACGGCCAGGAAGCCGCGGCCCAGGATTTCGGGGGTCCCGGTATCGGAACCGACGACGGCGTCATACCGGTTGAGTGCCTCGGGCTCCCCGGGTACGGGGGCAGCTTCGTCGGCGTCGGCTTCCGGGGCGGCAGCGGCTTCCACTGCGTCCACGGCTTCCGCGCTGACGCTGAGGCTGCCCGCACTGACAGCGGCCTGGCCCTGCAGCAGCACCGCGAGCTGGCCCTCAAAAACCGGGTGCGCGCGCTTTTTGGAGAGCTCGATGATGGACGTGAAGCCCTTAAACGAGCCCGTCCGCGTGATGACATTCAGGTCGCGGATGTCCCCGGTGGGCAGGGCGCCGTGCGCAGCAGCTTCGCCGGAGAACCTGAACGGCCGGTACTTTTCCAGCGGGTGCTCGGCGCCGTCCACGGTGAGAAGGAGCAGCTCGCCGTCGATCACGGTCAGCACGCGTTCCATGCCCGGGAACGCCGAGAAATCCCCGGCCTTGCTGACGTCGGCGATGCTGACCCGCCAGTCCCAGGCGCCGTCCTGCGCCGAGGCGGCTTTCGGGTGGCTGGCAAGCTCACGGGTCACCCCGCCGCCGTTACGCCACGGTTCGGACCTGAGTTCTGCGAAGCGGATGATCTCCATCGGACCAGCCTAGTTTGTTTGGGCGTCCCCGCCACGCGTGGCATGCTGGGCAAATGCGCCAGGGGATCACCGACGGACAGAGCCGCCTGCTGACATCCTGGCTCGGGGAATTCAGCGTGGTGCAGGACTACTCGTGGCCCCTGCAGGACACGAACGTCCTCCACGTTGTAACGCCGTCGGGCGAAGGATTCATCGTCAAGGCGAGCACCACAAGCCACCATATCCGCCGCGAGATCGCCGCCCATGCCGGCGGGTTCGACGGGCTCCACGGCCGGGTCCCGGCGTTACGCCATGCCTCGGCGGCGTCGGGCATCCTGGTGACGGAGTTCCTGCCGGGGGTCCTGGTCGAGGGGACGCCGGCCGAGGATGATCCGGAAACGTACCGCCAGGCGGGGGCGCTGCTGGCGAGGATTCACCGGCCCGCCGGGGTCTCGTCCACGTACGCATCAGCCCTCACGGCCAAGACCCGTGCGTGGATGGACCGTGCCCACGGGCTGCTGCCGGAATCGCAACTCGACAGCTTTGAACAGGCGCTCGGTGCACTGCGCCCGGGCGTGGCGCAGCTGGTCGCAACGCACGGCGATTACCAGCCGAGGAACTGGCTGCAGGACAACGGGCAGATCAAGGTCATCGACTTTGGCCGAGCCGAACCGCGTCCGTGGGTGCACGATCTGGTGCGGCTCAGTCACCAGCGGTTCGTCCACCGGCCCGAACTGGCGGACGCGTTCCATGCCGGCCTGGGCAAGGCGGTGGGACCGGCGGAGGCTGACCTGTGGCGGCTGGAGAACCTGAACCAGGCCATCGGTACGGTGGTGTGGGCCAACCAGGTGGGCGACACCGCGTTTGAACAGACGGGCCGCACCATGGTGGAGCGCGTGCTGTCCGGCGCCTGAAATGGAACCGACCCACATCGGCGCAGGGGGCACTTCCCTGCTACTCTCCTCCCGGGGGACGTCACGAAGACAGCCTGAAGGAGCCGGAAATGTTCGTCAAAGTCTGTGGTCTCAGTACGCCCGAATCAGTCCGTGCCGCCGTGGAGGCCGGGGCGGACGCCGTCGGGTTTGTCCTGACGGCCAGCCCGCGGGTGGTCTCGCCGTCGCAGGTTTCCACTCTTCTGGCCGATGTGCCGGAAGGCATGGTTGCCGTCGGCGTTTTCCGGCATGAACCTGTCGCCGATGCCCTTGCCATCGCCCGTTCCGCCGGACTCGAGTGGGTCCAACTCCACGCAGACCTCACCCCGGAAGACGTCACCACAGTGCACGACGCCGGCATGAAGCTGATCAGGGCGGTCACCATGGCAGCCACTGCGGACGCGTTCGCCGACTGGGGCGAGGAACTCCTGTTGATTGACGCCGCCGTGCCCGGGTCCGGACAGGCCTGGGACTACGCCTCCATGGTGGACGTGACGGCGCTCCAGGACCGCAAGTGGCTGCTGGCCGGCGGGCTGGATCCGGACACCGTGGCGAACGCCACTGCAGCCTCAGGCGCGTGGGGCGTGGACGTCTCCTCCGGCGTCGAGGTTTCCCGTGGCGTGAAGGACCTGGACAAGATCCGGGCCTTCGTGAAGGCCGCCAAGGGCTGAGGCCCGGTCCAAGCTTCAGGTCCCAAGTTCAGGGGCCAATCAGGGCAGACCCCTACGTTTTTGTCAGACCCCGCGGGGCACAATGGACAGATGAAGACTCTGCTCAACATCATCTGGCTGGTATTCGGCGGACTCTGGCTCGCTCTGGGCTACTTCCTGGCCGGCATCATCTGCTGCCTGCTCATCGTCACCATCCCGTGGGGCATCGCGTCATTCCGCATTGCGGCGTACACGCTCTGGCCGTTCGGGCGCATGGTGGTGGACAAGCCGGGCGGGACGGGCGTGTTCCCTCTCCTGGGGAATGTCATCTGGCTGGTGGTGGCGGGCATCTGGATCGCGATCGGCCACGTGGTCACGGCCATTGCCATGGCGGTCACCATCATCGGCATCCCGCTGGCCATCGCCAACCTCAAACTCATACCGGTCAGCCTGATGCCGCTGGGCAAGCAGATTGTGCCCACCAACAGCCCGTTCGTTACCGCGTACCGTTAGCCGGCGGCATTCCCCGGGGCTTCGCTAAACCCGGGGACCAGTCCCTGGGCTTCGAGCTCCTCTGACCGGAGCGCCCGCAGCACGCAGAATTCGTTGCCGTCCGGGTCGGCCATGACCACCCAGGTCACCTCCGGCCCCTGCCCGACGGAAATGCGCGACGCGCCAAGGGCTTCGAGCCGCTGCACCTCCTCGGCCTGGTCATCCGGACGCAGGTCCAGGTGCAGCCTGTTCTTGAGCTCCTTCCGCTCGGGCACCTTTAGGAACAGCAGGTCCGGGCTGACGCCGTCGGCCGGGCTGCCTGCGGGCGGTTCCAGTACGATTTCGTCGTCCACCTCGTAGGTGCGGCGCCACCCCAGGGCCTTCTCCCAGAAATCGGCGGGCACTCTGGGATCGGTTGAATCGATGCTGACGGCTTGGATGCGCAGGTTCATCCGAGCAGTCTTGCACCGGCCGCCGTGTCCGTAAAGGCTGATGGCGGTTGCGCGGAAGAGTCAGGCCAGCTCGCCCTGCAGGTTCCGGCGGGCGGCATCGAGCCACAGTTCCCGTGCGCGGTCGCCGTGGAAAAGGGGGTCCAGTTCCAGCAGATGACGGACGACGACGGCGCGGCCGGCCGCGAAGTCGGCGTCGCCGATGTGCGCGTAGTCTTCCCGGACGGCGGCCACATACCGGGCGTACGGCTCAGGTTCGCCGCCAAGGACTGACAGGTCCGCGTCGCAGAGGAGGGCGCCGTCGTCGTCCCCTGGCTCGGGGCGGTGGTCCGATGTCAGCCGCACCAGCCGAGCCACCTCGTCAACATCGGCGGCCGGGAGCCCCGCGTCCGTGAGGCGCTCCTCTGCGAGCCGGGCCGATTCCTCCTCGTCCTGGCCGGCGACCCCGCAGTACACGGCATCGTGGAACCAGGCTGCGAGCAGCACTGTCCGCGGCGGATCGGCGGGATCGGCGAGCAGGTCCAAAGCCTCCAGAACTGCCAGCAGGTGCGTGCAGCCGTGATACCGGCGGTGGTCCTCGCTCCAGCGGTCCAGCAGGTCAAGGAAGAGGGCGTCGTGGCCGGGCATGATGGCTTCCCAGCGGTTCAGCAGCGGGACCTTGAGTGACTTGTTGCGCCGCCGGGCCGGGATGCGCAGCCCGCTGGCGATGAGCTTGCGGACCAGGATCCGGGCTTCCACGGCGATGGCGCCCGCGGCGACGAGGTCGTCGAACCGGCGCTCGGCAACGTCGTAGTGGTCGCCGTCGAACGCCCGGTCCGGGATGCCGGCCGCGGCGGCGAAGGCGTGCAGTTCCGCCAGCGACGTGTCCGAGATGAGGTGCGAAAAGTGCGTGCCGTGGGCGGGCCACAGCGGCGGATCAAGGTAAATCGCCATGGGGGAAGTCTAGTGCGGCGGCTCTCCGCGGGGCCGGTCAGGAGCCGGCCGGCAGGATGTTCTGGTTTCCCTGGAAGACGTTCCGCGGATCGAAGTCATGCTTGACCCTGGCCAGCCGCGCGTAATTCCCGTTTCCGAACGCGGCGCGGATGCGCTCCTGGCCCTCGTTGCCGATGAAATTGAGCCACACCCCGCCTGTGGCATAGGGCGCAATCTTGCCGCGGAAGTCCTTCACCCAGGCCTTGGCCAGCTGGCCTTCCTCGGGTGTTGGCGAGATGCCGTAGGGATGGCTCACCCAGGCCGCGTTCCGGTTGATCAGGGGCGTGGCCGCGCCAGCGTTCCCGCCGACGGCGCCGCCCCACCGGGCGATGAGCTGCTGGGACGTGGCATCGGGAAGGTTCCGGGCGGATTCCACGAACAAGTCCAGGGCCGCGTCGGGAAGTTCGTTGTGGTAGTCCGCGCTCCAGTAGTTGTAGTGGTCCGGCGGATCGTCCAGGGAGGACTGGAAATCGGCGTACGGGGTGTCGGCCACGAGGTCCACTGCAGGCCCGAGCTCGCGGAACGGCCGCGCGTGCTCGGAGCCTTCCTCGGGCTCACCCGCGTAGAGGTAGGCAATGAGAGTGGCCATCTTTCCCACGAGGTGCTCGGGTACAAACGGCTCCGGTGGTGCCGTGAAATAGAGGAGCGCCAGGCCAACACCGTCAGGGGCTGCCAAGGCCAGGTCCCGGAACGCCCGGGAAACGTCGGTGGCCGCCTCCCCGGGCCACAGCCACATCCCGGCGTGGACCACGGGGCCGAGCCTGTGCGCCTGGAACGTGAAGGACGTGGCCACGCCGAAATTGCCGCCGCCGCCGTGGAGGGCCCAGAAGAGTTCCGGGTTTTCCCGGGCGCTCGCGGTGACGCGCTCGCCGTCGGCCGTCACCAGGTCCACCGAGACGAGACTGTCGCACGCGAACCCGAAGGACCGCTCCAGCCACCCGGATCCGCCGCCCAGGGTGAAGCCGGCGACGCCGGTGGTGGAGGCACGCCCGCCGGTGACCGCCAGGGCATGCTCCTGGGTGGCGCGGTCGAACTCGCCCCAGGTGACGCCTGCCCCGGCGGTGACGATGCCGGATTCGGGGTCCACGTCGATCGACTTCATGGGCCGGACATCGATTACCAGGCCGTCGTTGTTCATGGACATTCCGGCCACTGAGTGGCCGCCGGCACGGACAGCGATGGCGAGGGAATTTTCCCGTCCATAGCGGAGGGCTTCGGCCACGTCCGCGTCATTCGAACACTGGGCAATCACCGCCGGACGCCGGTCAATCATGGCGTTGAAGACCTTCCGGGCCGGGTCATAGTCGGGGCTGTCAGGCCTGATCCACTTCATCACAAACGCTCCTCAGCGACTGCGGCCCCTCCCCTCCACATAGCGTAGGACTTGGGCCCGTGACGTTCCATAGGCGGCCCAAGTGAACCCTCGAGCGGGAACGAAAACAGCGTGAACGTCATCTTCGGATACGCGGAGAAAACTCATAAGAAAACACGCAAATGCGGACTAGAATCATGAAATGCCCACTATTCGCGTATCCGAAGCAGCACGGTTCCTCGGCGTCAGTGACGACACGGTCCGGCGCTGGACAGAGAACGGCAGCCTCACCCCCGTGAAGGACGACGCCGGCCGGCTGGCAGTCGACGGCCTGGAACTGGCAAGGCACGCCCAGAAGCTCGCGCAGCTTCCCGAGGACCCGCACCGTTCAGGAAGTTCGGCGCGCAACAGGTTCGTCGGCCTGGTCACGGGGATCACTGCGGACAAAGTCATGGCCCAGGTGGAACTCCAGTGCGGGCCGTTCCGGGTGGTGTCGCTGATGAGCAGCGAAGCCGTCCGCGATCTGGGCCTGGAACTGGGCTCCGTGGCCACCGCGGTGGTCAAAGCAACCACAGTCATAATCGAAACCCCGCACGGAAAGAGCATCATTTGAGCACCCGCAAACGCGCCAGAGCCGCCATCATCACGGCTGCCCTCATGCTGGGCCTCGCCGCGTGCGCACCGGCTACGACGCCCACGGCCACACAGCCCGCCGCGTCGCATTCCCCGGACGCCGCCGGCCAGGTGTCCGGGACGATCACGGTCTTCGCAGCCGCGTCGCTCAAGGCCACGTTCACCCAGCTGGCCAGCGACTTCGAGGCGAAGAACCCCGGCACCAAGATCGTGTTGAGCTTCGCCGGCTCCTCGGACCTGGTCACCCAGATCACCCAGGGCGCACCGGCCGATGTTTTTGCCTCCGCCGACACCAAGAACATGACCAAGCTTGCCGACGCCAAGCTCCTGGACGGCACCGCGAAGAACTTCGCCACCAACGTCCTGGAGATCGCCGTCCCGCCGTCCAATCCGGCGTCGATCGCGTCCTTCGCCGACCTGGCCAAACCAGGCGTCAAGGTGGTTGTCTGTGCCAGCCAGGTTCCGTGCGGGGCCGCCGCGGACACTGTGGAAAAGGCCGCAGGCGTGACCCTTTCGCCGGTCAGCGAGGAGTCATCGGTGACGGACGTCCTGGGCAAGGTCACCTCGGGCGAGGCCGACGCCGGGCTGGTCTACGTCACCGACGTCAAAGGCGCCGGTGACAAGGTCGAGGGAATCCCGTTCGACGAATCCGGCAAAGCGGTCAACACCTATCCCATCGCCACAGTAGGCTCGAGCCGGAACAAGGAACTGGCGGCAGCCTTCATCGCCATGGTGACCGGCGCCGACGGGCAGAAAACCCTCAACGCGGCCGGCTTCGGCGCCCCGTAAGTAAGCCGCACCCAAGGAGAGCATGAGACAGGCCAGGAACGGCGGGTATGGCGGCGTCCCACGCTGGATTTACGTCCTGGCGGCTGCGGGTGGCCTGTTCGTGGTGCTGCCGCTCGCGGCCATGGTGGCGAAGGTCAACTGGGCCCAGTTCATCCCGCTGATCACGTCGGAAGCGTCGCTGCAGGCCCTTGGGTTGAGCCTGCGCACGTCCGCGGCCAGCACCGTCCTGTGTATCGTGCTGGGTGTGCCGCTGGCCCTGGTCCTGGCCCGCGGCAGCTTCCCCGGCCAGCGCTTCCTCCGCTCACTGGTCCTGCTCCCGCTGGTTCTTCCGCCCGTGGTGGGCGGCATCGCACTCCTGTACACGTTCGGGCGGCAGGGGCTGCTGGGCCGGACGCTGGAAGTGGCTGGCCTGCAGATCGCCTTTTCAACGACGGCGGTCATCCTGGCCCAGACGTTTGTGGCCCTTCCGTTCCTGGTGGTCAGCCTCGAGGGTGCACTGCGGACCGCCGGGAACCGGTACGAAGCGGTGGCCGCGACGCTCGGCGCCGGGCCCACCACGGTGCTCGGCCGTGTCACTCTCCCGCTCGTGCTGCCGGGGCTGGCCTCCGGCGCAGTGCTGTCCTTCGCCCGCAGCCTGGGCGAATTCGGCGCCACCCTCACGTTCGCGGGCAGCCTGCAGGGGGTGACCCGGACCCTGCCGCTGGAAATCTACCTGCAGCGGGAAACGGACGCCGATGCCGCCGTCGCGCTTTCCCTGGTCCTCGTGGCGGTGGCGGTTGCCGTGGTGGCGCTCGCGTACCGCAGTCCCCGCGCCGCCGAACGGGCCCCAGCACTAAGCGGGGAACGCACGACGCCGGCGCCCGGCCAGGGCGGTGCGGTCCGGTGACGTTCTCGGTTCAGGCCGCCGTGGCCAGCCGCGAGTTCGACGTCTCCCTCGCGCTGGGCCCGGCCGAAACGGTGGCCGTTATGGGAGCCAATGGCGCGGGCAAATCCACCCTGCTGAACGTCATCGCGGGCCTGCTGCACCCGGACTCGGGCACGGCCGAACTGGACGGCAAGACGCTGTTCGACCTCACCGCCGGACGCGGCGAATGGACGGCTCCGCACCGGCGCGGCACGGCGCTCCTGGCCCAGGAACCGCTGCTGTTCCCGCACCTGAGCGTGCTGGAGAACGTGGCCTTCGGACCCCGGAGTGCGGGGGCCTCGAAGCAGGCCGCGCGGGAGTCCGCCCTGCGGTGGCTCACGGAAGTGGAGGCGACGGAGCTGCAGTCCCGCCGACCGGCCGAGCTCTCCGGCGGCCAGGCGCAGCGCGTTGCGGTGGCGCGGGCGCTCGCCGCCGACCCCGGGCTCCTCCTCCTGGACGAACCGATGGCCGCTCTGGATATCCATGCGGCGCCGCTGCTCCGGCGCCTGCTCAAGCGCGTGCTGGCCGGCCGCCGCGCCGTCATCATCACCCACGACGTCCTGGATGCCCTGATGCTGGCCGACCGGGTGGTCATCCTCGAAAACGGGCGGATCAGCGAGGAAGGCCCCACCCGCGACATCCTCCAGCGCCCGCGCAGCCGGTTCGCGGCCGGACTCGCCGGGCTCAACTTTGTGGCCGGCCACCTGACCGAACACGGTCTGCGGGCCGGTGCCCTCAACCTCTATGGCCACCGCGACGCAGCCGCCCCGCTCCCTACCGGGCAGCCGGGCGTGGCTGTCTTTCCGCCGTCGGCCGTTTCCGTTTTCCTCACCGAAGCGCATGGCAGCCCGCGGAACTCCTTCGCCGTGACCATTACCGACCTGGAGCCGCACGGGGACGGGATCCGGGTCCGCGCCGGGGAGGGCGGGCAGCTGAGTGCGGACATCACGCCGGCTGCCTCTGTTGATCTCGGGCTGGCGCCGGGCATGCAGGTGTACTTCGTGATCAAGGCCGGCGCCGTCGCCATCTACCCCGGCTGAAGAGGCGGAATACGCGGGTAGGCTGGTCAGCGTCGCAAGCTGGGTCATCACGGCCAAGCACTGCAACTCAACATCGCTGAAGTCCGTCCGCCTGGGCACCACGTACCTGGAAACCGGCGGAACGGTGAAAACGGTGGCCGCCCGCTATCCGTCCTGCGCTGGCGATGTCCTGCTCCTGATCTGACTGGCCTAACAGACCACCGGGCGGGTGGCTCATTGGGGGAGCCGCCTGCCCTACATCCCCGGGATATCGAGGGTTTCGTGGATCTCGATAGTGGCGCCTGCGCCGGACATGAAGTGTGGGTGGCCGTCCATCAGGGCAACGGCGGCGTCCAGATCCTCGGCCTGGATGATGCTGTAGCCGCCCACTGTGGCTGCCGTATCAGCGACGGACGAGCCGTCCATGACTTTGGTGGCGCCCAGCGGTGTGCCGAGGTCAACAATGCCGTCGCCGGCCTTGGCCGCCCAGTCCATCCACATTTTCATGCCGGCTCGGCCGCTTCGGGGCTCGCTTCGGCCAGGGCTTTGCGGGCCGTGGCGGAGGGGTGCCGGGATCGGATTCTTCCATGGGCAGCGCTCGGCTATGGACAGGCAGTTCGCCGTCGGCAAACATGGGGCATGGAGGGCATTTCCTCAAAGTTGAGCGTTGTAGACTCAACTTAGCAATCATGCACATCCCGGAAGGAGCTCTCTTTGGACGTCAAATTCACCACCAAGAGCCAGGAGGCTCTTTCGGCAGCAGCCATGAACGCCTCCACGGCAGGGAACCCCCAGGTGGAACCCGCCCACCTGCTCAAGGCCTTGATGGATCAGCGGGAGGGCGTCGCCGTCGCGCTTCTTCGCGCCACGGGCGCCGACCCGGATGCCGTCAGCGTGCAGGCGAGTGGCGCCATCAAGGCACTGCCGGCCACGTCGGGCGGCTCCACGCAGCAGGCCCAGCTGTCCCGGCCCGCGCTGCAGGCCATCCGGAACGCCAAAAACGAGGCCGACAGACTCGGCGATACCTATGTCTCCACCGAGGTGCTGCTGCTGGGGCTCTCTGCCGGGAGTGACGCCGTCGGGCGGTTAATGCGCGACGCCGGTGCCTCCCATGAAGCGCTGCTCGCCGCCCTGCCGGGTGTCCGCGGCGACCGCAAGGTCACCACACCGGACCCCGAAAACACGTTCCAGTCGCTGGAGAAGTTCGGCACGGACCTCACGGCGATGGCCCGTGCAGGCAAACTGGACCCGGTGATCGGCCGCGACACCGAGATCCGGCGCATCATCCAGGTACTGAGCCGCCGCACCAAAAACAACCCCGTGATAATCGGCGAACCGGGCGTGGGCAAGACTGCCGTCGTCGAAGGTCTCGCGCAGCGCATTGTGGCGGGCGATGTCCCGGAAAGCCTGCGGGGCAAGACGCTGATCGCCTTGGACCTCGCCTCCATGGTGGCCGGGGCGAAATACCGCGGCGAGTTCGAAGAGCGGCTCAAGGCAGTCCTGGAGGAGATCAAAAACTCCGAAGGCCAGATCGTCACGTTCATCGACGAGATCCACCAGGTGGTGGGGGCCGGCGCCTCCGGCGAGTCCTCCATGGATGCAGGCAACATGCTCAAGCCCATGCTTGCCCGCGGCGAACTGCGGCTGATCGGTGCCACTACGCTTGATGAGTACCGCGAGAACATCGAGAAGGACGCCGCCTTGGAGCGCCGCTTCCAACAGGTCTATGTAGGTGAACCCAGTGTTGAGGACACTATTGGCATCCTCCGTGGCCTGAAGGAACGCTACGAAGCCCACCACAAGGTCACTATCGCAGACTCCGCCCTCGTGGCTGCCGCCACGTTGTCCAACCGCTACATCTCGGGCCGGCAGCTGCCGGACAAGGCCATCGACCTGGTGGACGAGGCAGCTTCCCGGCTGCGCATGGAGATCGATTCAGCACCGGAGGAGATCGACCAGCTGCGCCGTGCCGTGGACCGGCTGACCATGGAGGAACTGGCCCTCGCGAACGAGAAGGATGCCGCCTCGGTGGAGCGCCTGGCCGCCCTCCGCGCGGACAAGGCCGACAAGAGCGAGGAGCTGGACGCGCTGAATGCGCGCTGGGCCGCAGAAAGGGCTGGACTCAACCGGGTGGGCGACCTGAAGGCCAAGCTGGATGAGCTCCGCTCCACGGCGGACAAGGCGCAGCGTGAAGGCGACCTGGAGACTGCGTCGCGGATCCTCTATGGCGAGATTCCGGCAGTGGAGCGGGAGCTGAACGCGGCCGCCGCAGCCGAAGAGGCGGTGACGGACAAGACTGCCCAGATGGTGGCTGACGAGGTCACGGCGGACGACATTGCCGAGGTCATTTCGGCGTGGACCGGCATTCCGGCCGGGCGAATGCTGCAGGGCGAAAGCCAGAAGCTGCTCCATATGGAGCAGGAGCTCGGCAAGCGCCTGATCGGCCAGTCCAAGGCGGTGGCCGCGGTGTCCGACGCTGTCCGCCGTGCCCGGGCCGGCATCAGCGATCCCAACCGGCCCACGGGTTCGTTCCTGTTCCTGGGGCCCACGGGCGTAGGCAAGACGGAGCTGGCCAAGGCGCTCGCGGATTTCCTGTTCGACGACGAACGCGCCATGGTGCGGCTGGACATGTCCGAGTACGGCGAGAAGCACTCGGTGGCGCGGCTGGTGGGCGCCCCTCCGGGATACGTCGGCTACGAGGAGGGCGGCCAGCTGACGGAGGCCGTCCGCCGTCGGCCGTACTCCGTGATCCTGCTGGACGAGGTGGAGAAGGCCCATCCGGAGGTCTTTGACATCCTCCTGCAGGTGCTCGACGACGGCCGCCTCACCGATGGCCAAGGCAGGACCGTGGACTTCCGCAACGCCATCCTGGTGCTGACGTCCAACCTGGGCAGTCAGTTCCTGGTGGACCAGTCGTTGGACGCGCAGGCCAAGCGGGCCGCGGTCATGGCCACCGTCAACGCGTCCTTCAAGCCGGAGTTCCTGAACCGGCTGGACGAGATTGTGCTGTTCGAGGCCCTGACCGTTGACGAGCTGGCGGAGATTGTGGAACTGCAGGTGGCCGAGCTCGGCAGGAGGCTGCGTGATCGCCGGCTCTCCCTGGACGTGTCCGACGGCGCCCGCGCCTGGCTGGCCATGTCCGGCTTCGATTCCGCGTACGGTGCCCGGCCGCTCCGCCGGCTGGTGCAGCGCGAGATCGGTGACCGTCTGGCCAGGGCCATCCTGTCCGGCGACATCGCGGACGGTGACACGGTGCTCGTGGACACCGCGGCCGACGTCGACGAACTCACCATCGAAGGACTGGAGGCTCTGGCAGCGCCCGACGGCGGTGCTCCGGCCGGCACGGGCCTGGTGGTGCGGCGGAAGGAATAGCGGTCCTGCAAGGCTCGGGCGAACCCTATTTCGGGGCAGCAGATTCCCGTATTTCATAGCTGAGGTTTTGGTGGTCCGCATCCATTTCGTTGACTTGGATGCGGTATCCGTCAGGGTCATTGACGGTGATGAAACGGCCGAACGTTTCGTCCATGATGTCCGACGGGGCATATCCGGCAGCTCTTAGTCGCTCTGCGGTGAGCTCCAGCTTTTCGTCCGTGGAGAAGTGCAGCGCTACTGCTCCGGCATCTGAGTGTGTGGTTCCCGCTTGGGCAATGTGGAGCCGAAGTTGCCCGCCGTTGCCGTGCAGGTCCGCCCAGGTTCCGCTTGTTGCTGCAGCGTTCTCGTTCAACCCAAGGGTGGAATCAAACTTGTTGGCGAGCTCGATGTTCCGCACGAAGCGGATCGGAGTAACTCTCATTTGGTTGAACCTTCCTTGTTGAGGGCCTGGGTCAGCGTTTCTTCGACGAACGACGACAGTGATAGTCCGCGTTCGATTGCTGCGTGTTTGACCTGCTTGACTAGGTCTGTTGGCAGGTAGATGTTGGACTGTGTCTTGTCGGCCACACCCGCCCCTGAAGGTCCTGAGCCAACGCGATGGTCAGCATGTTCGGCGCCGCCTTGGACATCTTGTAGGCATAACCTGTTGACAGGTCTGCGAACGTACCGCTGGCCTGGCCGACAGGGAGCCCAGGCGCGAGGTCACGTTGACGATGATCGGGTCGGGCGCCGCCAGCAGGCTTGGCAACAGAAACTGCGCCAGTCATCGCGCTCAATTTCCTCCAAGCCGCTACGAAGCGGGAACGAGCCTGAAGGCATAGCGTCCGTCTGGGCCGCTGCCGGGATTCATGGTGAAGTCTGCACCGTCGGTGTCCAGCTTCACTTGCGCCGCGAACACCCCGCCGTCGCACGCGACACGGACTGGTTCCAGAACGGCGGCGCCTGCCCAGCTCGCCAATGACAACTCGACGTCGGCGGGTCCTTCGCACAGGAAGTGCAGTTTGTATTTGCCGGGCTGCGCCGTTGCGCCTTGGGACGAGGAGCCAGCCGCACCCTCAGCCGGGCCACCGTGCTCACAGCCCGTCAGCGATACCACAAGTGCGGCCGAAACGAACAGGACCCGTGTGCGCTGAGTCTGCGTCCCCCAAAGAGCTGACATGCCCCGAGTCTAAACCCCCAGCCCAAAGGTCAAACCAGCGAACCGCCGAATGCAATGAAGCCGTAGGCTCTGTATCCGTTCGCGTGTAATGCGGTCTGTTAGGGCAGTGCGCTGGCGTTGATGACGTTCCCGCCGTCGGCTGTGACGTAGCAGTCCACGCGCCGGTCGCCTGATTCCCAACTGGTGCTGCTGGGGTAGGCCCGCTGGAAGTTCAGCGTGTACTCGTTCGCTGCCGGTCCCAGCTTGGCCGCCTGGCAGGCCTCCAGGGCCTTGGCGGCAAGGGCCTCCCGGCCCGGATAGGAGCCGACGGCGGGGTAGCGGAAAACGGCCACAAGCTGGGCTGAGTGGCCTGTATCGCAGGCCACCACCGTTGACCGCAAAGCCTCGGGGTCAAAATCCTTGAAGCAGTCGCCCAGCCGGTAGTCCGGCGGCTCCACACCCTCACGGGGGAGCGGGAGTGGCGTGACCAGGGGAGTGGGTGAGATTTCCACGATCCCCGAGCCGCCGTCGTCGGACGTCTGGGGCGCCTCGGAATCCAGCCACACGGCGAGCCACACCAGGCCTCCCACCACGCCGAGCAGAACCACCACAAAGACGGCCTTCAGGAAAGTAGACGCGACCTGCCGGGGCTTCCGGACCGGGCCCTCCATGGCAGGCGCCGTGACCGCCACCTGCGGCAACCCTGCGGTGGGCGGAGCGCCGGGTTTGGGCGGGACGGGGCGCGATTCCTGGTTCTCCATCCGGATACCCCTCCTGGGTGTCGCCTCGTGATGCTGCACGCCCCATGCACCCGGATCGGCAGCTGATGAAGAGACTCTATCCAACAAAAAAGCCGGGAACCCCGCGCGTCGCCGCGGATAGGGTACCCGACATGGCGTCCGCGCGCACGGGCCGGGGCGCACCGGGCGCGGAAAGCATGTAATCTAGGTGTTACGACAAATTGACCAAACATTCCGGGGCCTCACCGATAGCCAAGGTGACCACCTCCGGTCCGAGTACAAAAGGGGGTCACGCCATGGGGCGCGGCCGTCAAAAGGCAAAAGCTACCAAGCAGGCTCGGGATATTAAGTACTATTCCCCGAACACTGACTATTCGGCCCTTCAGCGAGAGCTCAAAGGTCCTGAAGGTCGTGCCACGAGCCATTTCGCGAATGACCCGGTTGAACCGGATTATTCGGCTTATGTGGATAAGTACGCGGACGATTTGGAAGAAGACGACGACGAGGTACACACCCGTCGGATCGGCTAGTTGTTGTACGCCGGCCCCGCCGCAAGGCGCCCGGCCCCGCGACGCTGCAGTACGTTCGGACGCCGTTCGTTAGTACAGCGCTTCTTTTCAGCACCCCGGATCCCAGCGGACCCGCGGTGCTGGCCTCAGTTATCAGGCCCGTTGCCTGCGCCGGAACCCGGTGCCGGTGGCGGGCTTTTTGGTGTTGACTGGAGGCGTTGATGCGTGTGCCGCCCGCGAAAGGACCTCCCATGCCAGGAAACTCCTCATCCACGAGCTACCGCCACGGTGAACCGTGCTGGGCTGACGTCCAGACCCGGGACGTGGAGGCAGCCAAGGCCTTCTACGCAGCGGTGTTCGGGTGGACCTTCAAGGACCTGCCCACGCCCGATGGCCGCAGCTATGCCCAGGCGTTCGTGGGGGAGGACCTGGTGGCCGTGGTGGCGCCGCAGAACCCGCACCAGGAATCTCTCGGCACGCACGCCCAATGGAACATCTACTTCGCGGCCGAGGACGCCGGTGCGCTGGCCGAGGAAGTTCCCCAAGCCGGCGGCGCAGTGCAGATCGGCCCCGAGGAAGTGGCGGACACCGGCGTGATGGTGTTTGTGGATCCTCCCGGCGGCGGGACCACCGGCGTGTGGCAGCCCGGAACGCACACGGGCTCCGGCCGGTACAACGAGGCCGGTGCGCTGTCCTGGACGGAGCTGCTGACGCCCGAGCCGCGGGCCGCCGTCGGGTTCTTCCAGCAGCTGTTCGGCCACGAGGTGACCGAGTATCCCCAGGACGACGGCGGGACGTACAGCACGCTGATGGTGAACGGCGCGGAGGTGGCCGGGATCGTCGCGGCCGAGGCGCCTGCCAGGTGGCAGATCTACTTCGGCGTCACCGACGTGGCCGATGCCGTGCGGAAAGCCGTGGCGGCGGGCGCGGAAGTGCTGATCGCGCCGGAGCCGGATGACGACGATACTCCCGGCGCCACGGCCACCCTCAAGGATCCGCAGGGCGGTGTGTTCAGCCTGCTGGAGGTTTAGCGCCTGACGCTTAACGCATCGAGTGCTCCGCAACCGCCGTTTTCAAGGTTCAAAAGGGCGATTGCGGAGCACTCGATGAGGGTTTAGGCGTAGGCGTTGACCAAGCGGACGGCGCCGCCGTCCACACCCTTGGCGCCCTGGACGTAGTCCGGACCGGTCTTGAGGATGGAATCCGAGTCCGCGGTGACGGTGCCCATGATCCAGGACGGGACGCCGCGGTCGTTGAGGCGGGCCACGGCGGCGTCGGCGGCTTCGGCGGACACGATGGCCACCATGCCCACGCCGAGGTTCAGGGTGCGCTCGAGGTCGGCCAGCGGGACGTTGCCCAGCTCGGAGACCAGCTTGAAGATGGCCGGAAGCTCCCAGGTGGCGCGGTCCACGGTGGCCACGAGGCCCTGCGGCAGGACGCGGGCCAGGTTGGCGGCCAGGCCGCCGCCGGTGACGTGGCTGAAGCCGTGCACGGCGTTGGCGCTGTTCACCGGGAAGGCGCGGGCAAGGTCCAGGCAGTCTGCAGCGTAGACGCGGGTGGGTTCCAGCAGTTCCTCGCCCAGCGTGCGGCCGAGTTCGGAGACCTGGCGGTCCAGTGCCCAGCCGGCGTGGTTGATGACGCGGCGGACCAGGGAGTAGCCGTTGGAGTGCAGGCCGGAGGAGGCCATACCAATTACAACGTCGCCGGCGCGGACGCGGTCCGGGCCCAGCAGGTCGGAGGCCTCGACAACACCGGTGGCGGCACCGGCAACATCGTATTCGTGCTCGCCCAGCAGTCCGGGGTGCTCGGCGGTTTCGCCGCCCACCAGGGCGGTGCCGGCCACGGAGCAGGCCGCGGCGATGCCGCGGACGATGTCCGCGATACGCTCGGGGACAACCTTGCCGCAGGCGATGTAATCGGTCATAAAGAGCGGCTCGGCGCCTACTACGACGATGTCGTCAACCACCATGCCCACCAGGTCAAAGCCAATGGTGTCGTGGATGTCCATGGCCTGGGCAATGGCAACCTTGGTGCCCACGCCATCGGTGGACGTGGCCAGCAGCGGGCGCTTGAAGGTCAGCAGGCGCGAGACGTCGTACAGGCCGGCGAAGCCGCCCACTCCGCCGATGACGGAGGAATTGTGGGTGGCCTTCACGGCACCCTTCATCAGCTCCACGGCGCGGTCGCCGGCTTCAACGTCAACACCGGCGGAGGCGTACGTGATGCCTGCGGGGATCAGTGGGCTGTTACCGGCGGCGGGGGTTGCGGAAGTCATACGGACTCTTTCTTTTCAGCGCCGGGGATGGTGGCTTCGTGGCGGATCGCAGGCACGTGGTCTTCTTCGGTGAGCAGGTTCTCGAACTCGGCGTCCGGTCCCGGATCGCAGCCGGTGGCGCCGGCCTTCTCCGCCGGGTCCTCCTCGGCGTCGATCGCAAGGGCCGCCGTTGCGCCGGGGAGGGCAGAGGGCGACGGGGTGAGGCCGCCGAGGTCGGTACGCTCCAGCAGGTTCTTGCCCAGTTTGTCCGCGCCCGGGAGCTCGATGGGGTACGTGCCGGTGAAGCAGGCCGTGCAGAGGCGCTCGCGCGGCTGCCTGGTGGCGTTGATCATGCCGTCTTCGGAAATGTACGCCAGGGAATCGGCGCCGATGGCCTGGGAGATTTCCTCGATGGTGGCGCCGTTGGCAATCAGTTCCGCGCGGGAAGCGAAGTCGATCCCGTAGAAGCACGGCCATTTGACCGGCGGGGAGGAGATCTTGATGTGGACGGACGCGGCGCCGGCCTCGCGGAGCATCCGGACAATGGCGCGCTGGGTGTTGCCGCGGACGATCGAGTCATCCACCACCACGACGCGCTTGCCGCGGATCACGGACTCGAGGGCGTTCAGCTTGAGCCGGATGCCCAGCTGGCGCAGGGTCTGCGAGGGCTGGATGAACGTGCGGCCCACGTAGGAGTTCTTGACGAAGCCATGCGCGAACGGGATGCCGGATTCCTCGGCGTAGCCCACGGCCGCGGGGGTGCCGGACTCCGGGACCGGGATGACGATGTCCGCGTCCTGGGTGTTTTCGCGGGCCAGCTGGCGGCCCATCTCCACACGGGACTCGTACACGGAGCGTCCCGCGATGGCGGCATCCGGACGGGCGAGGTAAACGTATTCGAAAACGCAGCCGGCCGGCGTCGCCTCCGCGAAGCGCTTGGAACGCACGCCGTCCTCGTCGATGGCGATGAATTCACCCGGCTCGATTTCGCGGATGAAGCTGGCGCCCACGGTGGCCAGGGCGGACTGCTCGGAGGCAACCACCCAGCCGCGCTCCAGCCGGCCCAGGACCAGTGGGCGGATGCCGTAGGTATCGCGTGCCGCGTAGAGGGTGCCTTCGTCCATAAACACGAAACAGAAACCGCCCTTGATCTTCGGCAGCAGCTCCATGGCGGTCTGTTCGAGGGTCTTGCCCTCCTCGCCTTCAAGCAGTGCCGTGACCAGGGCGGTGTCCGACGTGTTGCCCTGCTTCATTTCGCCGCTGAGCTGGCCGCCGTTGCGTTCCATGATCATGGCGTTGAGCTCGGCCGTGTTGGTCAGGTTGCCGTTGTGCGCCAGGGCAACCGTGCCGGTGCTGGTGGCGCCGAGGGTGGGCTGGGCGTTGGCCCAGTGGCTGGCTCCGGTGGTGGAGTAGCGGCAGTGTCCCACCGCCAGGTGCCCGGTGAGGGTGTTCAGCGTGGTCTCGTCGAAGACCTGGGATACGAGGCCCATGTCCTTGTAGACGTTGATCCGCTTGCCGTCACTGGTAGCTATACCAGCCGACTCCTGACCGCGGTGCTGCAATGCATACAGCCCGTAATAGGTTAGTTTTGCTACTTCTTCACCTGGCGCCCAGACCCCGAAAACGCCACAAGCGTCCTGAGGTCCCTTTTCGCCAGGGAGAAGATCATGAGAAAGTTTTCCATCGCCGCGTGCCACTGGTCGATTATCTCACGAGATGCGGTACGACTTTTCCGCCGCCGGCATTGTGACTGTGCCCGGAGGCCGGACGACGGTGTTGGAACCTAGGGCTGCGCGCCGTCGTCGGGCTCTGAATCCGGGACGGCTTCCACGATGGCGCGTTTCTGGCGCTTGACGCTCCGCCGGTCCAGCAGCAGGGCCACCACGGCGCCCAGCACCGCGCCGCCGGCGCCGAACATCACCAGGAAGAAACCGAACACCGAGCCGCGCTCGAAGGATTCGTCACCGGGGAGACCGTATGCGACGGCGGCAGCCACCGCTGCGCCCACCAGGGCGCCGAGGATGAGGAACGGCACATATTTCGGTGCCCGGCGGACGGTGACCTCGCGGCGTTCAGCGGGGGTTTCTTCAAAAGCCATGCCCTCTAGCCTACTCATCATTGGCGTCAGGGCTGTGACGTCCGGGACAGGATCCAGGTGTTGGTGCCGTCCTGCCGTTCGAAGGTCACGGTGGTGACCAGCGCCTCGATGAGCGCCAGGCCGCGGCCGGACTCGGAATCGTCGTCCGGGGTTCCCGGTTCCAGGGGGCCGAACGGCGGCTTGGCGAAGAACGCACTGACCCGGGCCTGCAGGAGGGTGGGCTGGACGCTGATGTCCACTCCCAGCTCCACGGGTTTCTGCGCCTTGGCCGGCCGCGCGTGCTGGACGATGTTGGACGCGGCCTCGATCACCGCCGTGGTGAAGGTCATCTGGTCCATGGCCTGGACGAACGGGGCGTCCTCCCAGAGTTTGTCCAGTTCGTTGTGGACGGAGTCGATGGACTCAGCAGCGGACAGTCCCCGGAACGTCCGCCGGGCCAGGACCTCAGTCATTGCTGAACGCATCGTCGGCGGAGGCGTAGGCAGTCAACACCCGGTCCATGCTGGTCAGCTCAAGAACCATTTTGACCTGCGGCTGGACGGCGGCGATGCGCAGGTCCCCGCCGGCCTGACGGGCGGCCTTGAGGCAGCCGATCAGCGCGCCGAGGCCGGAGGAATCCATAAACGCCGTGTTCTCCAGGTTCACCACGATCCGCGAGGAACCGCCGGCGATCACATCGGTGACGAATTCGCGCAGCTTGGGCGCGGACACCATGTTCAGCCGCCCGTCCGCCTTGACCTCCGCGTACGAATCCTTGACCACGTAACTAAACTCCATCGGCTTTCCTCTCTCCAGCATCAACGTCCACAGCGGGTTCGTAGCCCTTGTACAAAACAGCCCGGACCAGGATGCTCATGACCACCAGGTCAAAAATAACCCAGCCCACGTTCACCAGCGTGCCAAGCGGCTCCGCCAGTCCCGTGGCCAGGCGGATAATCCCGACGACGGCGGCCACCGCCAGCAGCACACTCACCACAATCTGGGGCCGGATGAGGCTCCAGCTGGGGCCGCCGGTCTGGCGGGCTTTGGGGGTGACGGCGAACCCGAGGGGGCGGCCGAACCAGACGTTCCGGGCCGCCGTCGAACACGCCTTGATCCAGGTGGGGAACAGCGCCAGGCTGTACTGCTGCCCGCGCCAGGTGGGGATTCCCCGGCCGGCCACCGCGAACAGCACCTGGTTGGCGACCATAAACGGGATGAACCGCAGGAAGAAGTCCCAGCTGAGGCTGGCCACGGGCAGGACGCCCAGCAGCAGGTAGATGATGGGGGCGGCGAAGTAGATGACCGCCGCGTAGCCGCTCAGGTAGGTCCACATGGTGGCGAAGTACATGAGCCGCTGGCCGATCTTCAGGCCTTTCTGCACCAGCGGGTTCTCGCGCAGCAGCACCTGCATGGTCCCCTGCGCCCAGCGGAGGCGCTGGGTCAGCATGGTCTTGAGGTCCTCGGGCGCCAGTCCATAGGCCAGGATCTCGTGGTGGTAGACGCTTTCCCAGCCCATGGCGTGCATGCGCATTGCCGTGGCCATGTCCTCGGTGACGGAGATGGTGGCCAGCGGCATGACCGGCTGGGCTTCGTCGTTGCGCTCAACGCTCAGGGCATCCAGGACGGCCTGCACGGATTCCAGCGCGCCGAGCGGCGACCAGTCACGGGCCGACATGCGCTGGACGGCGTCGTCGGCCACGACTGGGACGCCGGCGTCACCCACCTGGGCGAGTTCCATGGCGGCGATCTCTTCGAGGTCGGCCTGCAGCGCGGACATGTCAGCCTGGACCAGCGTCTGCACGGCCGCGTCCACGCGCCGGCGGACCCGGTAGGTGATCTCGCTCAACGGCTGTCCGGCGGCCAGCTGCTCCTGGGCTTCGCGGGTGGCGGCCTCCACCGCGTCCAGCACTTCAGCTACGAGCGGGGTGTCCATGTCAGCGGATTTCCGCGCCTGGCGGATGGCGGACCGGGAAGCCGTGAGGGCACGGCGGATGCTCTTTTCAGTCTCCTTGACGTAGCCCACCAGGCCCAGCTGCATCAGTGCTTCGCGGCGCAGGATGGCGTTGGAGCCGCAGAAGAACGCCGCGTTCCAGCCGTCCTTGCCCTGCTGGATGGGGCCGTAGAACAGGGGTGCCTGGCTGCCGAGTGGATCGTGGGCGGGCACGTTGCTGAAGTATTGCGGGGTCTGGACCAGGGCTACCCGGCGGTTGTTGAAATAGCCGAGGGTCTTTTCCAGGATGTCCGGTTCGGGGACCTGGTCCGCGTCCAGGATCAGCAGGAATTCGCCGTGCGTGACCATCAGGGCGTTGTTCAGGTTGCCGGCCTTGGCGTGGCGCGGCACGTTGCTGGTCCAGTCCTCGCTCCGCGTCACATAACCCAGCCCGTGCTCTTCGGCGAGGGCCTTCAGCTCGGGGCGGGCGCCGTCGTCGAGAATCCAGGTGCTGTGCGGGTGCCGGATCTTCTGGGCCGCCAGGGCAGTGGTCATCACCATGTCCAGGTCTTCGTTGTATGTGGTGATGAAGACGTCCACGGTGGCATCGTGGGGCGGCGCGGGGGCTCCCTTGCGGATCTTGAGCTGCCACACGGTCATCCCGAACAGCATCACGTCGATCAGGCTGTAGGTCTCAGCCAGCACCAAGGGCACGGCGATCCACCAGGCATCCCAGTTCAGCGACGACGCCCAGCGCCAGCCCACATAGTTCAGGCCGAAGATGACCGTCAGGACCACAACCAGGCGGGTCCAGAAGCGCGTCATGCCGGGGCTGGCTCAGGCAGGCGGCGGACCACCACTACGGTGACGTCATCCTCGGCGGTTTCGGCAGGGGCCAGTGCCATGATGGCGTCGCTGGCGGACTGCGCAGAAACCTGGCCATGGGCTGCGGCGAGCACCGCCTCAGTGAATTGCTCCACCGAGTCAAAAACGTCCAGCACGCCGTCGCTGGCCACCACCAGGGAGTCGCCCGGGGCCAGGCCGACGGCGGACTGCGGCCAGGCGGATCCGGGCCAGGCGCCCACGGGCGGACCGCCGCTGGGAAGACGGTGCGCCGACCCCTCGGCGGTGACATGCAGCGCCAGTCCGTGGCCGGCGTCGACATAGCTGACGACGCCGGAAGCGGCGTCCAGGCGGGCGTGGAAGAGGGTGACAAATGAGTTGGAGGAATCCAGGTCCGCCGCGATGGTGGTGCTGGCAGAGGCGAAGGCGGCGTCCAGGTCCCGGCGCTGTCCCGTGGACCGCATGACGGCCCGGACGGTGGCCGCGATGAGGGCGGCGCCCATGCCCTTGCCCATGGCATCGGCGAACGTCAGGTGCAGGCCCTCCCGCGTGCGGTACCAATCGTAGAAGTCACCGCCGACGCTGCGGGAGGGGCGGAAGACGCCGGCGACGTCGTACCCGTCCACCCGGACGTCCTCCTGGGGCAGCAGGCTCTGCTGGACCTCCGTGGCGCGCTCCAGCTCGCTCGCCACTGCTGTGTCCGCGGCGGACGGCTGCCGGCGGCGGAACAGGGCGTTGATCCTGGATTGGAGTTCGCGCGGGCTGAATGGCTTGCTGATGTAGTCATCGGCGCCGTTGTCCAGGCCCGTGAGCTTGTCCAGTTCGTCGGCACGGGCGGTGAGCATCACGATGAAGGCATCGGAGAATTCACGGAGGAGTTTGCAGACTTCCAGCCCGTCCACGTCCGGGAGGTTCAGGTCCAGTGTGATGAGATCCGGCTTGGCGCGGCGGACCTCCTCCACGCCGGGCAGGCCGGCTTCAGCGTGGGTGACCTCGAAACCCTGCTTGGTCAGGATCCGGACAAGGAGGCCTCGGATGTCCGGATCGTCCTCAATCACAACGGCACGGCGCGGTTCGGGCATGGAAGGCATGCCTCTACTTCTACAGTATTAGGGCCCGTGAAGCATGTCATAGACCTGACAACGAGGGTTGAAAGTCGGGTGCAGCACTCGACATTCCGGGGCGGTCGGCCATTGACCGGCCTGGCGTGGCCCAGACTTGCCGGAATACTTGCCCGCCCTTGATGGGACCTTGAGGCTCCTTGGCCACACTCGAAGGACCAGCTTTGAAGGAATTGCGCGGATTGCCGGAGGACGGTGCAGGACTTATGGAACCAACGGAATCCGTCAGACTGCCCGTCAGACTGCCCGGCAGGCTGGGGCGCTCGTGGCGGCGGCTCTTGAAGCAGGGACGCCGCCCGCGCAGCACCGTTCACTACCTGAGCCATTCCTGGAAACTCCGCTCGCTATCCCGCTCGCTGGCCCAGGCCCTGGGGGAGTCCTGGGAGGCCTCGAGCTGGCCGGGGGACCGGCTGGCCGTCGGCGTGGAGCTCTCGGAAAAAGTCGAACAGCTCACCCGCCTCCTCAACCGCGAAACCGAAGTTCACGGCCGCCTGGCGGCGCTCGCAAAGTAGCCGTTCCCTCCTGACCCTTTCCGTGCCACACTTGGTGACAATCGAGTGGCTGGGGGATACCAGGTCAGGAGATTGCCGTGCATTGGTACACCGGGTGGGCTTATCTTTTAGCTGGGCTTCTGACCATGGACGCGGTGCTGCTGGCCTTGTGGTTCATAGACAACGACTGGCCGAGCAGCTGGTGGAAGAAACCCTGATGTAGCGCAGTTTGCGTCAGCTGGTCCCGCGTCAGTACGCGCGGAATCGGCGCAGGTCCCGGCGCATCAGGACGCGCGGGAATCCGTTGAGTACCGAATCCGTATCAGCGGCCTTGACGAACCCGGCCTTCTCGAAGAGCTTGCGCGTGCCCACGTACGCCATGGTGAGGTCCACCTTGCTGCCGCCGTTGTCCACCGGGTACCCCTCAATGGCGGGCGCGCCGTATCCGCGGGCCAGCTCCACGGCACCTTTGAGCAGGTGATGGGAGATCCCTTTGCCGCGGTAACCGGGCCGGACCCGGATGCACCACACAGACCAAACATCGAGGTCGTCCACGTGCGGAATCCTGCGGTTGCGGGCAAAGCTGGTGTCGGCGCGCGGATGGACAGCTGCCCACCCGACTACTTCGTCGCCGTCGTACGCCAGAACCCCTGGCGGCGGATCCTGCGCCACCAGCTCCTTCATCAGGTCGCCGCGGGCTGTTCCGCGCAGCGCAAGGTTCTGCTTGGACGGGATGCGGTAGCTCAGGCACCAGCACACGTTGGCATCGGGCCGCTTGGGTCCAACCAGCGTTTTGACGTCTTCGAACAGCGTTCCGGGACGGACTTCGATCGCCATGCCTGACTCCCGGTTGGTGGGTACCTGTGCCCCGTCAGACTAGACCCCCAGGGACTCCCGCAGGGCAGCGACGTGACCCTGCGCCTTGACCTGGTACTGCGCCAGCGCCACGTTGCCCGCCGGATCCACCACCACGGTGGAGCGGACGAGGCCTTCGACGATCTCGCCGTCGACCAGCTTTTCTCCCCACGCGCCGTAGGCCAGGGCTACTTCGTGGTCCTCGTCGGAGAGCAGCGGGAAGGTCAGGTTGAAGTCGCCGGTGAAGTTAGCCAGCTTCTCCGGGGCGTCGGGGGAGATGCCCAGGACTTCATAACCGGAGGACTGCAGGGATAAGAGGCTGTCGCGGAAATCGCAGGCCTCGGTGGTGCACCCGGGGGTTGCCGCCTCCGGGTAGAAGTACACGATGACGTTCTTGCCGCGGTAGTTGGCCAGGGAGGTTTCCTTGCCCTCGGCGTCCTGCAGCGTGAACTCGGGGGCCTGGGTACCTGGCTGAAGTTTGATGGTCAGTTGGGGGCTCATGGCGTTCCTTCGGGAGACTCTGATGGCAAAAGACAGGAAACCAGTGAATCGGCTTTCCACTTTGAACAACAACTCCGGCGTCATTTGAAGTATTCCGGCTGGTCCGGGGCAGGGACGTGTGCGGGGGTCAGTTACCCGTTCTGCGAATGTCCGGCGGTCCATTGACTTGAGGCGCCGTATGGATACGGTTAGAGGTACGCACTTCTGGTCTCCGCAGTACGTGATCCGCACTACGTAGCCGCTAGCCGGCATCCACGCACAACCGCTTGGTCCCAGCCCTAAGCGCCCGCCGCAAATGATCCCAAGGCTGTTTCCCCATGACCGCAAATTTCATCAGAGCACTGGCTGTTAAATCCCTTGACATCCCGGACAAGAAGCGGTGTCCGGACAAGGCCGAGTTCGATCTCGTCACGGTTGACGACTACTCGGTGGCCCGCCTCATCCTCGCTCCAGGCTGGCGCTGGTCCGAGTCCGCCAAGCCTACTGAACTGACGGACTTCTGCGAGCACAACCACCTCGGTTACTGTGTGTCCGGAAGCCTGGAGATTCAAACGTCCGACGGCGTGAGGTCCACCATCCGCGCCCATGACACCTATGCGTTGCCTCCCGGGCACGATGAGTGGGTGGTTGGCTCCGAGCCGTTCGTCGCCATTGAATTCCTGGGTACGGCGTCCTTCGGTCGGCCGCGGAGCAGGGGATCCCACGCGCTGATTTGAGCGCGCTGATTTGAGTCGGAGCTGGCCTGCCGGGGCTAGGGTGGGGGCTATACAGTCACGGCAATTTCCGCGCGCACGAGCCGCTTGTGCACGATCCGCTTGAGCCTGGCCACAACCTCGGCCGGCGGGCAGTCGGCGTCGAGCTGTACGAAACCGGGGTATTCGGGCATGGAGCGGTAGGCGTCCCGCAGGTCCACCAGGTCAGCCAGCGTCTCAGAATCGGTGCCGCGGGCCACGATGCGCTGGTGTGCCAGCGCGGGCTCAACGTCCAGGTGCACCACGGCGTCAGGCTCCGGCAGGGACGAAATCAGCCAGGGGAGCAGGCGGCCACGCCGCAGTCCTTTGGCCGCGCGCAGGGCCAGCTGGCAGTGGAGGTGCCGGTCCATCACCACCAGTCCGTCGACACGGCCGGCTCGGGCATGGGACACCAGCACGTTGGCCACGCGGAGGGTGGTTTCCACGGCGTCGGCCAGGCGGCGGGGCCAGCGGATGGCCAGCCGTTCAGCCAGCACGGACATGCTCCGCCTGCCGGCATGGTTGCTGAGCAGCAGGGCGTTTTCGCCGTCAGCCTGGGCCGCATCTACCAAGGCGCGGGCGGCCGTGGATTTTCCCGAGCCGTCGATTCCGGTTAAGACAATAAGCACTTGGCCTCCTTTCGCCAATGGTTTAACGGAAGGGACAGCGTGATCGTCCCATCATGAGGCGGAGGTCACATTAAGCTTACGTCCGGACGGCGCCTGCAACGGCCGGCAGCCACACCAAGAGTTTTTGTCCAGATAACGTGCCCAAACCGGCGTTTTTGGCACGTTATCTGGACAAAAACTCCCGCAGAATGGGGATCTTCGATGCAGTTAGCCCAGCTAGCCGCGATTGTTGCGTGTGTACTTTTGGCCGCGCTCGCGGTTTTTCAGGCCGCCCTGATCGCGGGAGCACCACTGGGACGGTTCGCGTGGGGAGGCCAGCACAACGTCCTGCCCACCAAGCTGCGGATCGGCAGCGCCACCTCGATCATCCTTTACGTCGTCTTCGCCTATGTTGGGCTGGCCAAGGCTGGCATGGCGGCCCCGCTGGTGAACCAAGGCATCACGGACGTCTTCTGTTGGGTGCTGACGGCCTATTTCGCGGTGGGCATCGTGCTGAACGGAATCTCCCGCAGCAAACCGGAGCGCCTGGTCATGACACCCACAGTGGTGATCCTGACAGTCCTTTACCTGGCCCTGTCCCTGAACTAAAGGCCGGCACGAGGGCCGGCCACAGGGGACCCGTTCCAGGGACCCGTATCAGTGCTGTGGTTCGAGGGCGAGCCGCAGCCCGAAACCGATCAGGATGGTGCCGGTGATGCGGTCGATGGTCCGGAGGCTGCGGGCGCTTTTCAGCCATTTGGAGGCGAAACCTGCTCCGAAAATCAGGAAGGTCAGCCACGCAAGGCCCAGGACGCAGTGGACGCCGGCCAGCAAAATTCCCATCAGCAGCGGAGGCGCCCCCGGCGGGATGAACTGGGGAATCGTGGCGATGTAGAAAACGCCGACCTTCGGATTGAGCAGATTAGTGCCTGTCCCGGTCAGCCAGCCCTGGAACAGTTGATGGCGGGAGGCGGCCGGCGCTCCAACCTCGGCGGCAGGCGAGGCGGACGACGCGTCCTTGGCCCGGCTCTTCCACAGCAGGGAAGCGCCAAGCCAGACCATGTAGGCGGCACCGGCGATGGTGAGCGCCCGGTACGCCAGCTCAGATGCTGCCAGCAACGCTGAGACGCCCACAGCTGCCGCGATTCCCCACACCATCAGTCCGGTGGAGATGCCCAGGGCCGTGGCGAAGGCGAAACCGCGGGTCCTGGCGAGGGATGAACGGAGCACCAGTGCCGTATCGATGCCCGGAACCAGCGTCAGGAGTCCGGCCACAAGGCCGAACGAGAGCAGTGACGGATAGAGATCCACGAGCCAAGGATAAGCCGACGACGGCGGCCAACCGGCCGCCGTCGAACGTTAACGCGGGAGGCGTCTTAGCTGCAGTGCTTCGTGAAGGCGGCGCCGGCTTCCTGGTACTTGGCCTCCAGCTCGGTGAGCTTGGCCTCGTCCGGGGCTTCCTTGGCGGACTCGTCCGTGAACTCGATGATGGATCCGAGCGCAGGCTTGAGGTCATCCGATGCCACAACTTCGATGGGCCGGATCTGGTTGGCGAGACGCACCAGGCCGGTCTTGCCCACGTTGTTCGCGGGGTTCGCCAGGACAGCCTTGACGCGGTCGCAGGTTTCGGGGGTGGAAAGTTTGGTGGGCGTGGTGCACGCAGAAGCGGAAAGCACGAGGCCGGCAGCGATCAGGGCGGTGGCGAGTTTCTTCATGGGTCCCTCAGTAGTTGATTGAGGTTTCGATTGTAAGCAGAGACCGCGGCAGCTTGCGGATCCGGGGGCTCAGGAGGGCGGAGTGTGACCGCACAAGGAGGGGGCTCCGGACTCTGGCGGGCCGGTTCTCAGGGTGCATAGACTGGCAGGACAATCGTGCGGGCCTGCCGCAGGTTGGCCCGTGCGGATCACCTAAATTCAAGGAAGAATCATGGCCCGCACAACCCAGAATTCAGGAAAAGTACAGCGCCGT
The DNA here is from genome assembly GCF_054511035.1 of Pseudarthrobacter sp. MDT1-22. Lineage (NCBI taxonomy): Bacteria > Bacillati > Actinomycetota > Actinomycetes > Micrococcales > Micrococcaceae > Pseudarthrobacter > Pseudarthrobacter sp. MDT1-22. The sequence goes on from NZ_JBTNDK010000023.1 coordinate 29,817, forward strand.
ACCGCCATTGGGTTCATTGCACTCATGGGGCTGTTGGCGCCTGTCCTCCCGGCCTCGGCGTCGCCGCCGGAAGACTCAGTCATTGTGCTCAAGGGCGCCACCTCCGCCGAGGGGATCGCCGCCGGCAAGGGAAGAACCTTCTACGCCGGAGACCTGGCACTTGGGGACATTTACCGCGGCGACATCCGTGAAGGCAAAGCGCGGTTATTCATAGACGTATCGGACTTTGATTCGCAGCCCAGGGCCGCCGTCGGGATGAAGGCCGATACCCGTAATAACCTGCTGTTCGTAGCGGGCGGCGGCACCGGCAAGGCCTTCGTGTACGACACCGAATCAGGCGAGCCTGTTGAGGATTTCACGCTCGCTCCTGGTTTCATCAACGACGTCGCCCTGACGCGGGACGGCGCCTGGTTCACGAACTCCGCCGCCGGCGAGCTCTACTTCCTCCCGGTGGGCAGGCACGGCGAGCTGGGCACTGTTGAGATCCTGCCGCTGTGCGGGCCGGCTGCCGAGCTGACTCCGGGCTTCGACCTCAACGGCATTGCCGCCGCCAAGGGCGGCCGGGTCCTGATCGTGGCTCATTCGAACAACAGGGCCCTCTACACCGTCGACCCGGAGACCGGCGATAGTGCCTTGATCGAGGGTGTGGATGTGCCGAATGTTGACGGCATCCTAGTCCGGGGCCATACCGTCTGGGCGGTGCAGAACTTCCTGAACCAGATCGTCCGGATTGACCTCTCCAATGATCTCTCCTCCGGCGAGATCGAGGATACCATCACCAGTCCCCACTTCGATGTTCCCACCACGGTTGCGCGGTTCGGGAACACCCTGGCTGCTGTGAATGCACAGTTCATGCGGCCGGCCAGCCCCCACGAAGTAGTGCTGGTGCCGGCCCGCGATTAGGCCGCTTACGTAGGGACGGTGCTGCCCCGCTTGAGCGGTGCGGGGCAGCACCGCTCGTGCGGGGCCGGGCAGCTTGTATGGGGCAGGGCAGCTGATGCCGCGTACTGTTGTTGCAAAGTACGACGGCGGGCGGCACCGTAGGTTCGACTCAGCCAGTCTGCGACTCCGCCAGTCAGCGACTCCGCCCGTCAGCGGTCGCCCAAGGTACCGCCGAGCGGTGGGATGGTGCCGTCGTCGTCCGGTTTCTTGACCTTGCGTTGGGCCGCGCTGCGGATCTCGCCCTCTGCCGAGCCGTCCGACTCGCCCTCAAGATCGACCATCCCGCCGGTCTGGTCGAACGGGTGCGTGTACCGGTTGTGCGCCGACGGCTCGCCCTTGGGGACGGATTCCCGCCAGGCGCCCGTGGCATGGCCCTCGTGTTCGATGAATTCCTTGAACTTCTTCAGGTCGTGCTCCGCCTGGCGGGCCACGACGTGGAGGAGGTCGCCCACCTTCTCCACCACGCCCTCCGGCTGGTACTCCAGGGTGAGGGAGAGCTCGGTCTTGTTGCCGCCTGCGTCGGAGAATTCCACGGCACCGGAGTTCGTGGCGCCTTCGGTGGACGCCCACTCGATCCTGCGGTCCGGGATCTGCTCCACGATGGTGGCTTCCCACTGACGGCGGACCCCGGCGATATGGGCCACCCACTTCAGGCGGTCGGCACTGAGCTGGGTCACGCTCTCCACGCCACCCATGAACCGCGGAAAATCCTCGAACTGGGTCCACTGGTTGTAGGCGGTGCTGACCGGCACGTCAACCACAATCCGCTTCTCGACTTTGCTGCTCACGAACGTCTCCTTTGACTGGAACGGTCTGATGACAAACTGAATACAGTCAGTATGCTTACCTATCGCCGTTGTGGGCAAGGCGTCAGAGGCAAGGCTTCAGGGGCGGGGCGAGCCGGAGGGGAGGGAGACGGCGGTTAGTCGTCGTCCGTGTCGACGCCTTCGGCGGGTTCCTGGGAGTGCACTCGGATGTCGGTGGGGTCCGCCAACTCGTCCCCTTCGGCCGGAGCCTCGCTGTGGATGCGCTGCGCCACGACTGGTTTTTCCTTCATCTCAACCGCTCCTATGGTGTGTGAAATGTGCCTCAACCATCATTCAGCGCCTCCCGAAGCGGGGTGTCAAGAACCCTTCCAGAGCTTTGGCCGCGGCACGTGTTCTGTGCTGGACGCGCCCTCTTTGGCGACGACGGCGACGTCCGGAATGAGGGCACCGCCAAGTTCCTGCGGAACTACATGGAGGAATACGGCGCGTTCGTCCAGCGCGTGCTGGCAGCGAACGCCCCGGGCCACATCGGCGACCTCGAACCGGACCCGGAGAAGCTGTCCCGGTAACTAAGCGTGTCAGTCCAGGGGCAGGGTTACCGTCACGGTAGTGCCCTGCCCCGGCTTCGAACGGACGTCAATGGTGCCGCCGGCCTCGTGCACGGCCACCGACATCAGCCGCAGCCCGTACCCGTGGTGCCGGCCGCGCAAGGCGAGCTGGCTGTCAAAGCCCGTGCCGTCGTCGGACACTACAAGACGGATGCCGTGGTCAACGGCGGACAACTGGACGGTGAGCTCGGCGGCGTCGGAGTACTTGAAGGCGTTGCTCAGCGCTTCGCGGGCCGATTGGTAGAGGAGGAGCGCGCAGTCCGCCGGGATCTCGATGCCCCAGTGCGGAGTATCCCAGCGGACTGCTGTTCCTTGCTGACGGAGGGGTCCGGTCAGCCGGTCAATGCAACCGGCCAGCCCCAAGGTGTGGAAGTCGAGGGGGTGGTGATCAGTGATCAGTCCTCCCACCGCGACGACCTCGTCCAGAGCTGATTCCTTCCCCATGAATCTTCCTGCTTCCCCGCCGTTTTGTGGTGATGGATCCAGCGTGGACCGCCAACTGCATGGGTTGCCAAGGGTTAGCTCAAGATTGGATCAATTCTTCGGGGAAGATTCCGTGTTGTTTTACCGGTGTCGTCGCAAGGCCGGCAGCCGGCAACGTGAATCCGGTTTCGAGGGCTCTCCTGAGCAGTAGATTGCCGAACTCGGACGTTTTCCGTCCCTGCATCCGCGGGCCCGCGCTGAACACACCAATTCAACGGCCGTCATGGTCGCCAGCGCCTGGACGGTGGAGTCCAGCCGGGATGCCGCCAGGCTGGCGAAGCTGGCGTCCTCCTCGGCGTCGAGGGACAGGACCACTGTCTGCAGGCTCGCGGGCTGGGCGTTGGCGTGTACAAGCCCCGCGGCGGCTGCAGCGACGTATTCGAGCATCATGACGCCGGATTGGCCGGAATCGTCGGCTGCCAGGAACCGGTTGAGACCCGTGAACGCGGGGTCGCAGAGCAGGTCTATCCGGCGGAGGTTGGTGGCGCAGGCCGTCCCCAGGGCCACGTGCAGTGCGTCTATCCGTCTGGCAAGGGTTGTCATCTGGAAGAGGCCGTGATGGGCCACCCCGTTGGTCCCGTCGGTCTCAGAGCCGAAGACCATCGCCCGGGCCACCTCAGGGCTGAACGCTTCCGGATTGCCTGACATTGCGGTGAAGGACAGAGCACTCACCAGCGTGAGGTTGTCCATCAGGACGGCAAGTTTCTGATGGCCCAGCACAGCCTGGGCAACGGTGAGCGCGCTGGAACTGATAAATGGCAGGGCGTCCTCCGTGGCCCAGCCGTCGAGCGCCTCGGGGATGATGCCGCCGCCCATCGTTGGCCGCTCGCCCAGGAGTGTCAGTGCGGTCCCGGCCAAAGCCGCCAGGTCGGCCGTCCCGATCCCGCCGAATTCCCGCACCTCCCCAGCTCGACCACCGAAGGGGTCGGTTACCGGGTTTCGTTCATCGGGATGCGGACGCCGCGCTCTTTGGCGACGTCGAGTGCGCGGTCGTAGCCGGCGTCGGCGTGGCGGATGACGCCCATGCCGGGGTCGTTGGTGAGGAGGCGTTCGAGTTTCTGGGCGGCGAGGTCGGTGCCGTCGGCGACGGAGACCTGGCCGGCGTGGATGGAGCGGCCGATGCCGACGCCGCCGCCGTGGTGGATCGATACCCAGGTGGCGCCGGAGGCGGTGTTGAGCAGGGCGTTGAGCAGCGGCCAGTCCGCGATCGCGTCCGAACCGTCGGCCATGGCCTCGGTCTCCCGGTACGGCGAGGCGACCGAGCCCGAGTCCAGGTGGTCGCGGCCGATCACGATGGGCGCCTTGACCTTGCCGTCCTTGACGAGCTGGTTGAACAGCAGGCCGGCCTTGGCGCGGTCGCCGTAGCCGAGCCAGCAGATCCGGGCCGGCAGGCCCTCGAACTCCACCCGTTCCTGGGCCGCGTCGATCCAGCGGTGCAGGTGCTTGTTCTCGGGGAAGAGTTCCTTGATGGCCTCATCCGTGACCGCGATGTCCTCGGGGTCACCGGAGAGCGCCACCCAGCGGAACGGGCCCAGACCCTCGCAGAACAGCGGGCGGATGTAGGCCGGGACGAAGCCGGGGAATTCGAAGGCACGGGTGTAGCCGCCCTTGCGGGCCTCGTCGCGGATGGAGTTGCCGTAGTCGAAGACCTCGGCACCGGCGTCCTGGAACTCGACCATGGCCTGGACGTGCTTGGCCATGGAGGCCTGGGCCTTCTTGGTGAAGCCTTCGGGATCGGCGGCGGCCTCGGTGTGCCATTCCTGGACGGTGATGCCTTCGGGCAGGTAGGACAGCGGGTCGTGGGCGGAGGTCTGGTCCGTGACGATGTCGACGGTGAGTTCGCCCGCACGGTGGCGGCGCAGGATCTCGGGGAAGACCTCGGCGGCGTTCCCGACATAGCCCACGGACCAGCCGCGGCGCTCCTCCTTGGCCGCCAGGACCTTGGCGATGGCGGTGTCGAGGTCGGTTTCGACCTCGTCGAGGTAGCGTTTGCCGGCGCGGCGGCGGAGGTGGCTTTCGTCGACGTCGACGATCAGGCAGGCGCCCTCGTTCAGGGTGACGGCGAGCGGCTGGGCACCGCCCATGCCGCCGCAGCCGCCGGTGAGGGTCAGGGTCCCGGCGAGGGTGCCGTCCTCGTCGCCGGTGAGCTTGCGGGCGATCGCGGCGAAGGTCTCGAAGGTGCCCTGCAGGATGCCCTGGGTGCCGATGTAGATCCAGGACCCTGCGGTCATCTGGCCGTACATCATCAGGCCCTCGGCCTCGAGCCGGCGGAACTCGGGCCAGTTGGCCCAGTCGCCCACGAGGTTGGAGTTCGCCAGCAGCACCCGCGGCGCCCATTCGTTGGTCCGGAACACACCGACCGGCTTGCCGGACTGGACCAGCAGCGTCTCGTCGTTCTCCATGGTTTCGAGGGTGCGGGTGATCGCATCGAACGCCGCCCAGGACCGGACGGCGCGGCCGGTCCCGCCGTAAACCACCAGATCATCCGGGCGCTCCGCGACCTCAGGGTCCAGGTTGTTCATCAGCATCCGCAGCGGGGCTTCGGTCTGCCAGCTCTTGGCGGTGAGCACGGTGCCGCGGGCAGCTTTGACCGGGCGGGCACCGGTAGTGAAATCGGCGGGTGAAATAAGGGACTCCTTCAGGTGTGGTGCAGTACTAACCTTGGTGTTTACCTTGCGGCGGCGGCGGGGCGGTGGCCTGCCTTCGCCAGCTGGATTTGCTCGTATACGTGGTGGCGCAGTTCTGTGAAGCGGGGCAGGGACCGAGTGTTGAGCTGGTCGCGTTCGGCAGGGAGGTCGATGACCAGGTCCTCCTGGATGACCGTTGGTGAGGACGAGAGGATGATTACCCGTTCCCCGAGGTAGACGGATTCGTCGATGTCGTGGGTGACGAACAGGATGGTGACCCCGAGCTTTTTCCATACCGTCCGAATCAGATCTTCCAGGTCTGCGCGGGTCTGGGCGTCGACGGCGGCGAACGGCTCGTCCATGAGTAGGACTTCCGGCTGGTAGGCAACGGCGCGGGCGATGGCTACGCGTTGTTGCATGCCGCCGGAGAGCTGCCAGGGATAGGACATCGGAACGTGGGAAAGGCCCACAGCCTCGAGCGCTTCATCCACGAGCCTGTCGCGTTCAGCCTTCGGTATACGCTGGTTTTTCAGGGGCAGTTCGACGTTCTCACGCACCCGCATCCAAGGGAACAGGGAGCGGCCGTACTCCTGGAAGACCACGGCCATTTTCTTGGGCGGACCGGAAACCTGAACCCCGTCCAGCAGCACCTGCCCCTCGGTCGGAGCCATCAACCCCGAGATGCATTTGAGGAGCGTTGTCTTGCCGGACCCGGAGGGGCCCACCAGGCATGCAAGCTCTCCTGCGCGGAGATCGAAGGTCAGGTTCCGGACGGCTTCAATGGGTCCCCCGTCGGTTTGGTAGACCTTCTTCAGGCCGCGGACCGAGAGCATGGCGTCATTGTTCTGCAGTGTTCTGCCGGCCGGCGCAGGTTTGGTCACGTTGTTTTTGTCGGTGGTTTCAGACGGCATTTTCTACCTCTCGCAGGCCGTGGTACCAGCGCAGGATGCGGCGCTCGGTGAATTGGAAGATGAATGACATGGCCACTCCGATCAGACCCAGGATCACGATGCCGGACCACATTTCGGGGATGGCGAAGGAGCGCTGGAACTGAACGATGGTGAAGCCCAGCCCGGAGGAGGAGGCGAACATTTCGGAGATGACCATCAGGATCAGTCCGATGGACAGGCACTGGCGAACTCCAGCCATGATCTGCGGGCCTGCGCTGGGCAACACGAGGTGGCGGATTCGGGCGCGCCCGGTGATCCCGTAGGTGTGTGCGGAATCGGACAGTACCCCGTCGATGGCCCGTACGCCTTCGATGGTGTTCAGCAACACCGGCCAGATGCAGCCGGAGATGATGACCACCACTTTCATGGAGTCCGTGATGCCCATGAGCAGCATGAGCACGGGCACCAGGACCGGCGGTGGGATGGCCCGGAAGAACTCGAGGACCGGTTCCGTCAGGTCCCTCAGCCATTTCACTGAGCCGATCAGCAACCCCGCCACGATGCCGATGATGATGGCGGCGGTCACGCCGACGATGAGTCTACCGATGCTGGGCAGCACATCGGAGAGGATCCTGTCTCCGAACCAGGTCTCTGCAAAGGTGGCCAGGAGAGTGGCTGGGGTGGGGACGAAGAAGTTCGCCTCCCCGGCCGTGGCCACCGCCCAAAACAGGACCAGGATTGTAGGCAGGCCGACGGCGTAGCCGATACCTTTCAGAATTTTCATACGATCACTTCCGCGCGGACCGAGGAGTGCCAGGACAGGGTCTTGCGCTCCACGAAGCGCATGACGAGGTTGATCAGAACCCCGATGAGGCCGGTGGCCAGCACCAGGGCGTACATGCCTGCGATGGCGCCGCCGGATTGGGCTAGGGCAATTTCACGGCCCAGCCCTGGGGAGCCGATCACCAGTTCGGCAGTGATCGCCAGAATCAACGCGACCGACGCTGCCAGACGGACCCCAGTCATCAGGTAGGGCAGCGCTGTTGGAAAGACCACATGGCGGATCCTCGCAAACTGACCCAGCCCGTAGCTTTTGGCTGTATTCATGGCGACGTTATCCACATCGGCCACTCCGTATAAAACCTGGATGAAGATCTGCCAGAACGAGGCGTAGATGATGAGCATCAGTGATGACTCCATCTTGACGCCGAACAGCAGAACAGCCAGGGGGATCAGCGCCACCGAAGGGATGGGCCGGAGGAACTCCACTGTGGAGTTGGTGAAGCTGCGCAGGAAGGCGAAGGAACCAATGATGAAGCCCAACAGGGTCGCGGCAAGGACCGCAATGACCAAGCCGATGAGCCACGCGAGCATTGTTTCACCAACGGCTAGCCAGAACGCGGCCAAGCCGAAGTCACGGACCAAGGCCAGGATCACCTCCGACGCCGGCGGCAGGAACCGGGCGTCCACGATGCCGACTCTGGGAATCACTTCCCAGACCAGCAGAAACCCTATGATCCCGGCGATGCCCAGCAACTCCTTGGTCGGCCGTCGTCGGGCCGTCTTTGTGTTGTCCATTCTTCTTCCTGAAGGATCGGGTGCAGGAACTGACATGAGGTTTTTGTCGGGCTACTTGGCGATCAGTGCGTCGTAGTCCGGGTCCTTCTTCAGGACGTCATACTTCTTAGCGGCAGTGCCCAGCTTCGTGAGGGCGTCCATGTTGACATCCTTGTACCACTTGGACATCACGATACTTTCGGCGAGTTCCGGTGTGACTTTGGCGTAGTCCTGGATGACGGTGCGGACTTTGTCCTCGTTCTTCATGGCGAAATCAAACGACTTCGCCAGGGCCCGGCGGAAGCGCTCCACGAGTTCGGGGTTCTTTTCCAGGGTCTGCTTAGACGTGAAATAGAAGGCCGAGTCAAAGTTTTCGGCCATGTCCGTCATGGGGCTGGCAACTATTTTTCCGCCTGCTTGAAGGATCTGGGTGCGGAAGGGCTCGGTTGTCCACGCTGCATCCACATCTCCGCGTTCGAGGGCGGCCGGCATGTTCGGGTACGGCATCTCCACGAATTTCACGCCCTTGGGGTCCCCGCCTGCCTGTTCGATGGAGTTGCGGATGGTGATGTCGGCGAAGTTGTTCAGGGCATTGACTGCAACGGTTTTGCCCACCAGGTCGGCTGCGTTCCCGATGCCGCTGTCCGGCATGGCTGCCACCTCTGTCGTGTCGCTCCCGGGCTCGTTTGTTGACGTGGAGCCGTTGGACACCACTGTTATAGGGAGACCCTTGTCCTGGGCAACCAGCAGCGAGACGACGTTTGAGTATCCGAACTGGTAGTCCGCGGTCATCACTGCAGGGACGATGGCCGCGCCGCCCTGCGCCAGCTGGACGTCAAGCTCCAAGCCCTCCTCTTCGAAGTATCCCTCCTGCACGCCCAGGTAAACGGGGGCGACGTCGGTGATTGGAATCAAACCAACACTTACCTTTTCCAGGTTGCCGCCTGCCTTGTCACCCTGGGGCGTTGCGGCTGTTCCGGACGAGGACGGGCTGCCCGCACCGCACCCGGTCAAGGTAAGCATTCCGGCAAGTACTGCCGATGCCGCTGTGACAACAGCCCGCCGGCTGGGAGCGGATACGGGAAGGGATTTTGCTGACATGGGGATTCTCCAGGAGGTTCCGGACTCAGATAATTTCGAACAGTAAAATGTAACTGCCATCACATGAAACTACCCCGTGCTGCGGGATGGAGTCAATGGTTCTTGCGCACTAAACTGCCGTAGAGTGAAATGTGAGTTTCAGAGTTGCGCCGTCCCGCCCTTACTGCACGAATGAGGAACCATGACAGTTCGCCCGACCCAGGACCCTACGACCCGGGCCGCGGACCGAGCGCTGGGGTTGTTGCGCGCCGTGTGTGAAAACGATGGCGTAAAGCTCGTCGACGCCGCCAAGGCTGTCGACCTGTCCGCCAGCACAGCACTGCGCCTCCTTCGCACCCTTGAAGCCAACGGTTTCGCGGCGAAAACTGAGGACGGCCTTTACCGCCCCGGATTCCGGATGGTCCAGCTCGGGGTCCAGGCACTGAGCCATGAATCCCTCGTAGCCACGAGCCGCTCTGCGCTGCAGGTCCTCGTCGAGCAGACAGGCGAATCCGCATACTTAAGCGTCCCGGTAGGAAACAACGTGCACGGGTTGTATCTGGCGATCGAGGAGGGAACTCACACCGTGCGCCATATCAACTGGGTTGGCAGGACGTTCCCACTTCAAGGAAGCGCAGCTGGTGCGGTCTTACTGGGGCAAGTGGAGCCCGGAACGTTTACCGTTGTTGCCGACGGCGTGGAGGCGGATGTGACTGCCGTTGCAGCACCGGTCATGGTGGGCTCAAAAGTCGCTGCAGCCCTCAGCATTGTGGCGCCCAGCTATCGGACCACTGCGGAGGCTGCTCAGAAGCTGGGCGCCCTGATCGCCGGCGAGGCCACAAGGCTCTTTGCGACACCCCGCAGCGGGGCAGCCGTCCTGGCCTCACCGCAAGCTTCTTAGCCCTACTCGCAGTCCACTTCACCCGGCATCCGCGGCCTGTTGCCGACTGCCAGGAGTCTGAACGGGATTTTCCGCTACAGATGCTAATCCATTCCGGCTGATGGTGGGAATTAGCGAATCGGCGCCGCTACCTGCGACACAAGAAGGGGAACGGGTCAGCGCAGGCCCGCCGTTTACGACTGCTTGATGGAGTCCATCCACGGCTGCTGACGGAACAGCGCCTCCCGGGCTGGAACGCCTGAACATGCAAAAGGGGGACGTGATCTGTCCCCAGGCCTTGCCATGGAGTGGAAAGTGGATTTTACTTGGTGGCAGTTCGTACCAATCGGAGGTTCATGTGGAAACCGTCAACCAACTCCTCGATTCCATCAAGGACGTGGGGCGCGATGCGGTCCGCGGGGGCTATTCCCGGGCTGTCTACTCGACGGCGGAACTCGACCTGAGGTCCTGGTTCATCGAGCAGGCAGCGCAGCGTGGCCTGGACGTCGAGACCGACCGGAACGGCATCATCTGGGCGTGGTGGGGCAAGCCCCAGGATGGTGCCCTGATTACCGGCAGCCACCTCGACTCCGTCCCCGGCGGCGGGGCCTTCGACGGTCCCCTGGGGGTCGCGTCCGCGCTGGCCGCCGTCGATCTCCTCAAGGCCCGGGGCGTCCAGCCGCGCCGCTCCCTGGCCATTACCGCCTTCCCGGAAGAGGAGGGTTCCCGCTTTGGAGTTGCCTGCCTCGGATCCCGCCTCCTGACCGGAGCCATCGACGTCGACAAAGCGCGGAACCTGCGCGACGGCGACGGCAACACGTTCGCCGACGTCGCCCGCGCCAATGGCCTGGACCCGCGCCACATCGGGCCGGATCCGCAGGCGCTGGCACGGATCGGCGACTTCGTTGAACTGCATGTGGAACAGGGCAAGGGCCTCGGCGCGGGCGGCCCGGCCATCGCCGTCGGCAGTTCCATACTGGGCCACGGGCGCTGGAAGCTGAGCATCAGCGGCCAGGGCAACCACGCCGGGACCACCCCGATGGCGGACCGGGCGGATCCGATGGTGGCGGCCGCCCAGATCATCGTGGCCATCCGGCAGGCCGCCGCCCGCCAACCCGATGCGCGCGCCACGGTGGGGCGCCTGATCCCGGTGCCGGGCGGCACCAACGTCATCGCCTCCCGGGTGGATATGTGGCTGGATGCGCGCCACCCGGAGGACGCCGTCACGGCCCGGCTGATCGAAGCCATCCATGGGAGGGCCCAGCGGGTGTCAGCGGAGGAAGGCTGCACCGTGACCCTGACCGAGGAGTCCTACAGCGGGACGGTGCATTTTGATCCGGACCTGACCCGAAGCATCAGCGGGATGCTGCCGGACGCGCCCCTGCTAGCCACCGGGGCAGGTCACGACGCCGGTGTGCTGGCCGGGTTTGTGCCGTCCGCCATGCTGTTCGTCCGGAACCCCAGCGGAATTTCGCACTCGCCGGAGGAGCACGTCACGGACGAGGACGCCGGCGCGGGGGCTGCCGCCCTAGCCGACGTCCTGGCAGGCCTGCTGTGAAGCGGTACTGGTGCGAGCAGGCAATGGTCGACGTCGGTGCCGGTCCCACAGTTGCTGAACGGGTGGAGATCGAGGCCGAGGACGGCCGGGTCACCCGCATCACCCCCTCCGTTGACGCCTCGCCCGGCGCGCATCTCTCGCCCGGCGTAGTTTTCCCCGCCGCGGCCAACGCCCACTCGCACGCGTTCCACCGGATCCTGCGCGGCCGCACGCACCACAACCGCGGCGACTTCTGGGTCTGGCGGGAGCACATGTACCGCAGCGCAGCCGAGTTGACGCCCGAAGCCTACGAGCAGCTCGCGACAGCGGTCTTCACGGAGATGGTGGTGGCCGGCTTCAGCAGCGTGGCCGAGTTCCATTACGTTCACCACCAGCCCGGCGGCAAGCCGTACGCGGAACCGCATGCCATGGAGCTTGCCTTGGCCAGGGCTGCTGCTGCCGCCGGGATCCGGCTGACGCTCCTGGACACCCTGTACCTGGCCGGCGGCATTGGCATGCCGCTGAGCCCTGAACAGGCACGGTTCGGGGACCGGGACGTGCACGCATGGCTTGACCGGCTGGCTTCCCTTCGGACCCACATCGCAGGGACCTTCCCGCCGGACATGGTCAGTGTGGGGGCGGCGCTGCACTCCGTCCGCGGGGTACCGGAGGCGGACCTGGCCGTGGTGGCCGAACAGCTGCCGCACGACCTGCCGCTTCACATCCACCTGAGCGAGCAGCCCGCCGAGAACGCGGCGTGCCTGGCAGCGCATGGGCTCACGCCCACCGGACTCCTGGCCCGGCACGGCCTGCTCAGCGCGCGCCTGTCGGCAGTCCACTGCACCCACTTGACGGCTGAGGACATCGACTTGCTCGGAAACGCCGGGGCAACAGCTGTCATGTGTCCCACCACCGAGGCGGACCTGGCCGACGGCATCGGCCCCGCCCGGGTGCTGGCCGACGCCGGCGCCTCCATCGCGCTGGGGACTGACCAGCATGCCGTGATCGACCCATGGATCGAGATGCGGGCCCTGGAGTACGGGGAACGCCTGGACTCTGGGGAGCGCGGCCGGTTCTCGCCGGAGGAGCTGCTCCACGCCGCCACGCAGGGGGCAGTCCGCTCCATGGCCACGCCGGTGGCACCGGAGGCCTTGAGGGTTGGTGCTGTCTGCGATCTGGTGGCTGTGGCCGCCGGCTCGGCACGGACCGCGGGATCGAAACCGCAGCAGCTCCCGTTGAGCGCCACCGCCGCCGACGTCACGTCCGTGGTCATTAACGGGGAATTGGTGGCGTCCGACGGCGTGCATCACCGCCTGGGAGCGGCGGGGAACCTGCTGACGGCAGCCCTGAAGAACTTCTCCTGACCAGGGACTTTTAGCTGTTCTCCTCTAATGGTGCAGGGGCTCTGGTCACAACGTGGGGGTTCCGTTTGCCGCCGGCATCCCGGGCACCGGTGGGCGCCGACCGGCCCCGGCGGTCAGGCAGCGTTGGCCGCTGCGATCAGGAAAATGCCGGCCCACTGCACCATGCCCAGGGCTTCACCCAGGGCCAGCGCCCCGACCAATGCCGCGAAGACGGGGTTGATGCTCATCAGGACCCCGAACAGGCTGGTGGGGATACGGCGCAGGGTGATCACGTCCGCGACGTACGGGACCACGGACGCCAGTACGCCGGCGCCTGCTGCGCAGAGGATGGTGAAGGTGTCCGGCTGGTGGTTGATGAACGTCACCAGCCCCACGGGGAGGAAGAGAGCGGCCGACACGCCGGTTGCGGCAGCCGTCCCCTGGATGCCCGGGATCCGCTTGCCCACCGTCCTGTTCAGGAGAATGTAGGCGGCCCAGCTGCACGCGGCGACCAGTCCCATGCCGATGCCCGCGTAGTCCGTGGACGCCTCCGGCTGAGTGATGGCCACAACCCCGGCCGCGGCAAGGAGGGCACAGGCGGCGCTCGCCTTGGTCCGTGAACCGATCAGGGCGAGGGCCAGCGGACCCAGGAATTCGAGCGTGACCGCAAGGCCCAGCCCGATGCGCTCCACGGCGGCGTACAGGGAGAGGTTCATCGTCCCGAACACCAGTGCCAGCAGAAGAATGGGCCACCACTGGTGGCGGGTGAAGGAGAAGACGCGTGGCCGGACAAGGGGGAGCAGCACCGCCGCGGCAATGAACTGCCGCGCCGCGACGACGCCCACCGGGCCGATTGCGGGGAGGCCAGTGAACCGCTGGCCGCACCCAGCTGGTTTGAGAGCGCGCTCGCCACGAGGATGGCGCCAGCCCGGCCTCGGCCGGCAGTTAATGTGTTGTCCATCCTTGGAGTGTGGGGCCGCAGCAGGTTCCTCCAAAATGCATAGACGGGCTCTCTTATGCGTCGAGCTCATGCACCGCACCACCAGGAGCATTGAGTTCACGGCCGCCGGCGACCGGACCGTCCGGCATGCGCGCCGTGTTCTCTCGATTCTGGAGGCCATCCAGCAGGAGGCGGCCGACGGCGGCGGCACGGTAAGGATCGGCTACGCCTGGTCCGCCCTGGGCAGGCACACCACGGAGTTTCAGCGCAGGTGGGCGGACGCGTTTCCCAACACGGAGCTGCGCCTCATCCGGACCAACACCCCGACGGCGGGACTGGCGGAAGGAACCAGCGACTTCGCCATCCTGCGGCGGATCCCCGACACGGCGGCCACCAGCCTTGTGCTCATCGGGCTGGAGAGCCGCTTCTGCGCCATGGCAGCGGATGACGCCCTTGCCGGCAAGCGAAGCATCACCCTTGCAGAAGCCGCGGCCAAACCGATTGCCCTGGACCGGCGCACCGGAAGTACCAGGCTGGACCTGTGGCCGGAAGGTCAGCAGCCGCAGCGCACTATCGCCACGGACGACGTCGACGATTGGCTGACGGTGATCGGCAGCGGCAAGGCGCGGGGCATCACTGCGGAATCAACGGCGCACCAGTACCGGCGCAAGGAGTTGTCTACCGGCACGTGCGCGACGCCGCCCCAGTCCCCGTTTACGTCGCCTGGTCCAAGTCCGACCCGCCTGCGGGGACGCAGGGCGTCGTCGAGCTGCTCGCGGCCCTCTATTCCTGAGCCGCGCGTTTGCTTCCTGCCCCGGGCGTTGCGGGATCCGTTCGTTATCCCCGCAACGGTTCGGCGCCAATCGGGCCGCTGCTGGATCCTAATGCGCCCGGCAGCACCACAATTTAAGGACCAAACTCGGACCCAAAGGAGGGTGTGATGCGCAGTCCCGCCGCGTCAGCCGCGGTAATTCCCACAGCTATTCTGATGGCGCTGATGCTGGCGGGGTGCGGCCCGCAGCCAGGCCCGACGGCGAGTCCCAGCCCCACCGTCACGTCCGCGGCCACCGGAACCACCACTGCCGTGCCGACGGCGACAGTCTCGCCGAGCGCCACCGGCGCCGCGCCGGCGTCGGCCGCTTGGTCAAACTACACGACAGCGGACGGCCAACTGACGTTCGAACACCCGGCCGCGTGGAGCGTCCGGGACCCGGCCGGCGAACTGCCGGAGGGCGGCGGTGCCTTCGCCGAGGTGACCAACCAGGCCGGTAAGCCGCTCGCGACGCTCCGGACCAACATGGCCACCGGGTCCACGTGCCTGGAGCGGTTCCCGTACGAGGTGCTGGAGTCTGAAGAATTGCCGCTGCTGGCGCAGGGCGGCCCGGCGCCCTGGTTTGTTTTTGAGACCCGCGGCAACGATGCTGCGCCGGGTCCGGCCAACACGCCGGCCGCGGCCTACGGCATCGCGTGGGCGGCGCCCACGGGCGACTCGGCCTGCGCCATCTTCCACTTCTTCACGTGGCCGCCCACCGCTGCCATGTTCGGCGCGTTCTACAACCCCGAGAACAACGTGACGCCGGGGGCCGAGTCTCTGCCGTACCTGGAGCAGGCCAAGAAGTACGCGGCGACCCCGGAGTACCAGGACATCAAGCGGATGATCACCTCATTGCGGCCAGCGGATTAGGCGCCTGCGGGCTGGCTCAAGGTTCACACAAGATTTGTGCCGGCAGGCCAATTTCGACCTTTGCGCCCGCACGGATTCGGTAGATTGATCTCGGTTTCGGTCCCCCCACCGAAGCCCTGGAAGTCCCCGCGCTTGAGTTCAACTCGCGTGGGGGCTTCCAACCAGGGGGCCTGCAGCTGGGGCTGCCACGTCAGAGGTTGGTCATCCGTTCCCCGGCTTCGTTGTAACGGCCACCCTGAACCTGGATTTTGGCGGCCGCGTCCTCGATGTCAGCGAGTTCGTCCGCGGACAGGGTTACGTTGGCGGCGCCGAGGTTCTCGTCCAGCCGGTGCAGCTTCCGGGTGCCGGGGATCGGGACGATCCACGGTTTCTGCGCCAGCAGCCAGGCCAACGCAATCTGGGCCGGAGTGGCGCCCTTGCGCTCCGCGATCCCGGCCAGCAGGTCCACCACGGCACGGTTGTTCTCCCTGGCCGCGGGGGTGAAGCGGGGGATGGTGGCGCGGATGTCGTTGCCGGCCTCGAAGCTGGTTGAGGTGTCGATCGTCCCGGTGAGGAAGCCCTTGCCCAGCGGGCTGAAAGGCACAAATCCGATGCCCAGTTCCTCGCAGGCGGCCAGGACGTCCTCTTCGGGGCGCCGCCACCACAGCGAGTATTCGCTCTGGACGGCGGTCACGGGCTGGATGGCGTGGGCCCGGCGGATCGTGCCGGCGGCGGCCTCGGACATGCCGAAATACTTGACCTTGCCGGCGTCGATCAGTTCCTTGACGGCGCCCGCCACGTCCTCGATACGGACATCGGGGTCCACCCGGTGCTGGTAGTACAGGTCGATGGCGTCAACGCCGAGCCGCTGGAGCGACCCGTCCACCACGTGCTTGATGACGTCGGGACGGCTGGTGACCCTCCCGCTCGCCTTGCGTTGCGTAGGGTCGATGTCCCAGCCGAACTTGGTGGCAATCACCACCTCGTCCCGGTGTGGGGCGAGGGCCTGGCCGACGAGTTCCTCGTTGGCGTGGGGGCCGTAGATCTCTGCCGTATCAAAGAAGGTGACGCCGCGGTCCACGGCCGCGCGGATCAGCGCGATCATTTCCTGCCGGTCGGGCCGGTCGCTGTAGCCGCCGCTCATGCTCATGCAGCCCAGCCCGATGGCGGAGACCTCCAGGCCGCTGGTGCCGAGGGTGCGCTTGTCCATATGTCATGCTCCTGGGGTCGAAGGGAGGGGCGGGTCGCACTTTCTGAGAAGTGGAGTTGCCCGTTCCAACAACGCTAACGGCACTTCGAGACCGGCGGGAGGGCCTGTCAGTACCACCCTTCCACATGGCCGGGGCCTGTGCGTGCTGACAGCCACTTCGGGTTTGGAAGGCCATACAGGGCCATGAACCGTGGAAACTTGGTCCGCAAACCGAAAAGCTGCCACTGCATTTGGGTTCCATTCCATATTTTGGGGGAGCCTGCCTCGATAGCATGAAGTGACCGGACAGAGCCGTCCGGCCAGATCGACGCAGAAGGAAGCCCATGGCAGCGGTTACGGTGGACGATATTCTCTCGGACCTCCCCCTGGGTTTCGCCAGCCTCATCCTCCGGCCTGCCCCGGCCAGCTCTGCGATCGAACGGTTCCTGATCGTGGATGCGGATGATGAAACGTACGACGGCGGCGCGGCCTTTGTCCTGCTGATCGGTGTCCGCGGCCGCTCGGCTTTGCCCGCGCTGCGGCGGCTCCTGAAGAACCCTCCGCCGGTGGTCGCCGTCAAGGGAAGGCGTGAAGAGCTCACCGAGGCCGAAGAACTGCTCCGCGATGCCGGCACGGGCCTGCTTCTGGTGGATCCGGGGGCTGACTGGGACCGGCTGCTGTCCATTGCCAAGGACCGCATCCAGCCGCGCAGCTACCAGAGCGAAGTGCTGACGCTGCTGGAAGAGGACCTTTTTGCGATCGCCCAGACCACCGCCCGGCTCACATCCAGCCACGTGGTCATCGAAGACGCCGCCAACAAGGTCCTGGCATACTCCACCGTTTCGAACGACATCGACGAGCTGCGCAAGGCCTCCATCCTGGCCCGGCGTGGTCCGCGTAAATACGAGCTGCTGCTGAAGGACCTGGGCGCCTACCGTGAACTGCACAGGACCCGGCTGCCGGTGCGGGTACCGGCCCGTCCCCAGGACGGGCTGCGGGAACGAGTGGCCGTCACACTGTTCGCCGGGGACCGGATCATGGGCTACATCTGGCTGCAGGAAACGGGGGCGGGCTTCGGCACGGACGTTGATCACGTGCTCACCGGATCTGCTGCGCGGGCCTCCGCCGAGCTGATCCGTTTCCGCAACCAGCAGTCCGTACACATGCGCGAAGACCGCATTGCGCGGATTTTGTCAGGTGCTGCGGAAGCCGCGGCCAGTGCGCACAGCGAGAAGATCTCCGCTGAGCGCCCGGCGGCACTGATCCTGATAGGAATGTCCGCTGCCGATGCTCAGGCCGACGACGCAGCACTGAAGCACGGCGAACTGGCCAATCTGGCGTCCATCCACGCGGCCGCCTACAAGGCGTCCGCCGTCGTAGGCCAGTTCAAGGGCGACACTGCCGTCATTGTCCCTGGCCTGCAGTCAACCTCCGCGGAGCCCGGACTGCGGAGCCTGGCCGAGTCCATCGTCCGGGATGCCGGCAAGCACCTCGGCATCAGCCCGTTCGCAGCCGTGGGCCCGGTAGTCCCGGACCTGCTGTCCCTGCACACAACCACCCGGATCACCGAGGCCCTGTTGAGTTGTGTGGGCACGTCTTCGGACAGGGGCGTTGCCACGGTGGACGACTTCGAGGGGGAGATCCTCTTCCGCGAGGCGGTTCGGAATTTCACGTCCTCCACGTTCCGCCACCGCAGTCTTTTCGCCCTGCTGCGGCAGGACGCCGAACTTGCGGAAACCCTGCACGCGTACTTCGAAGCCTCGCTCGATGTCGCCGAGTGCGCCAGCAGGATGGGGCTGCACAAGAACACCGTCTATTACCGGATCAGCAAGGCATCCCGGGCGACCGGCCTGAACTTCGGCGACCCGCGGGACTCGCTGGTGGCCCTGCTCCACATCCAGGAATGGGCCGGCACACCTAAAGAACAACTGGGCAGGAAATGACCACAGCACTCAAAGCACCGCCGTTGGACGCAATACTGGACGACATCGTCCGCGGACACAGGCCACAGCGGGAAACCGGTTCTGTCCCGGCCAACATCCCCTTTCTGGAAGCGGTACCCTTCAGCAGGTTCGGGATAGCCGTTGCCACCGCTTCCGGCGAGGTGTTCAGTTCCGGCGATGCCGACGTCGCGTTCTCCATCCAGAGCATCTCCAAGGTGTTCACCCTGGCGATGGCGCTTCGGGGCGACAGCTCAGGAACACTGTGGTCCCGCGTCCTGCGCGAACCCTCCGGCACCTCGTTCAACTCCCTGGTGCAGCTGGAGGTGGAGCACGGCATCCCGCGGAACCCGTTCATCAACGCCGGCGCCCTGGTGGTTACCGATCACCTGATGGAAGAAACGTCCGACGCCGCCACCCAGGTGTTGCGGTTCCTCACCGCCCAGGCAGCAAGCACTGGGCCCTTCATCGATGAGGCCGCCGCAGCCAGCGAGCTTTCCAGCAGCAGCCGCAATCTGGCGTTGGCGCACTTCCTGAAGGACTTCGGCAACCTGAAGCAGGCCGCGGAATCAGTGGTGGAAAACTACGTCCGCCAATGCTCCATCATGATGACCTGCGTTGAACTCGCCAAGGCCGGACTCTTCCTTGCCCGGGACGGCCAGGGAACGCTCGGAACAGTGGTTTCCCGCAGCGAAGCGAAACGCATCTGCTCCATCATGCTGACGTGCGGTATGTACGACGCTGCGGGAGAGTTCGCCTACCGCGTGGGCCTTCCCGGAAAAAGCGGTGTGGGCGGCGGGATCCTGGTCATTGTTCCGGGTGAATGCGCCATTTGCGTCTGGAGCCCTCGGCTGGACGCCAAAGGAAACTCCCTGGCCGGCACCGCGGCTCTCGCCGACCTTTCCGACCGCACCGGCTGGTCCGTTTTCTAACCTGCTTTCTAACCCGCCGGGTGCACACCCCCACAACTTCTTCCCAACCCAGCAGGATCTTCTCCGTATCGAAAGGATCAACCATGCCCATCAACCCCAATGACGAGGTTGTACTGCAACAGGCCGACGGCGGCCACGCTCACGCCTCTGAATCGGCGCTGCATGCCGAGGACAAGGGTTATCACAAGAACCTCAAACCGCGGCAGATCCAGATGATCGCCATCGGCGGGGCGATCGGCACCGGCCTGTTCCTCGGCGCCGGCGGCCGCCTCAACGCCGCCGGCCCCTCGCTGGTCATCGCCTACGCCGTCTGCGGTTTCTTCGCGTTCCTCATCCTGCGGGCCCTGGGCGAACTGGTCCTGCACCGCCCCTCATCAGGCTCGTTCGTCTCCTACGCCCGTGAATTCTACGGCGAGAAGGCCGCGTTCGTTTCCGGCTGGTTCTACTGGATCAACTGGGCCACCACCACCATCGTGGACATCACCGCCGCCGCCCTGTACATGAACTTCTTCGGCAACTACATCCCCTGGATGGCGGCCGTCCCGCAATGGGCCTGGGCCCTGATCGCCCTGCTGGTGGTCCTCGCCCTGAACCTCGTCTCCGTCAAGGTCTTCGGCGAACTCGAATTCTGGTTCGCCCTGATCAAGGTCGCCGCCCTCGTGGTCTTCCTCGTCGTCGGCACCTACTTCGTCATCTTCGGCACCCCCGTCGACGGCCAGCCCGTGGGCCTGAGCCTCCTCTCGGACAACGGCGGCGTCTTCCCCAACGGCCTGCTCCCCATGATCATCCTGATGCAAGGCGTCCTGTTCGCCTACGCCTCCATTGAACTCGTGGGCACCGCCGCCGGCGAGACCGAAAACCCGGAAAAGATCATGCCCAAGGCCATCAACTCCGTAGTCTTCCGGATCGCGGTCTTCTACGTCGGCTCCGTCATCCTGCTCGCCCTCCTGCTGCCCTACACCTCCTACGAAAAAGGCGTCAGCCCCTTCGTGACATTCTTCGGCTCCATCGGCATCCAGGGTGTAGACGTCATCATGAACCTGGTGGTCCTCACCGCCGCGCTCTCCTCCCTCAACGCCGGCCTATACTCCACCGGCCGCATACTCCGCTCCATGTCCGTCAACGGTTCCGCCCCCAAATTCGCGGGCCGCATGAACAAGGCCGGCGTCCCCTACGGCGGCATCGCCATCACCGCCGGCGTCTCCCTCCTCGGCGTCCCGCTGAACTACCTCGTCCCCGCGCAGGCCTTCGAAATCGTGCTGAACGTGGCATCCGTGGGCATCGTTATGACCTGGGCAACCATTGTCCTCTGCCAGATCCAGCTCCAACGCTGGGCGGACAAAGGCTGGCTCAAACGCCCCTCCTTCCGGATGTTCGGCGCCCCCTACACCGGCTACCTCTCCCTGCTCTTCCTGGCGGGCGTGCTGGTGATGGTGTTCATCGACTCACCCCTCACCATGCTCGTCACCGCCATCGCCTCCGCACTCATGGTGGCCGGCTGGTACGCCTGCCGCCAACGAATCCGTGAAATCGCCGAAACCCGCGAAGGCTTCACAGGCACCGCCCCCGTCATCGCCAACCCGCCCGCGGAGACCTTCAGATAAACCCCGCACCATCCACTACGAACGCCAAACCAGTCCAAACAGCCAAAGAAAGCCCATGACAACGGAAACCGAAGCAACCCTGACCGCATCCCACACCCTGCCCGCCGCCGTCGGGAATTCCGAGCAAGGCTCCCGGCAGGCACGCCATTCGGAGGAGCCCCACGCCGGCGCCGGCCAGGCACTGAAATCAGCCGGGCACCTGATTGTTGATTCGCTGGTGGCCCATGGTGTGGAGCGCACCTATGTGGTTCCCGGCGAGAGCTTCCTGGACGTCCTGGACGGCCTGCACAACTCGGATATTGAAACAATCGTCTGCCGGCACGAGGGCGGCGCCGCCTACATGGCCGAGGCCGACGGCAAGATGCACCAGCGCCCGGGCATAGCGATGGTGACCCGGGGGCCCGGCGCGGCCAACGCGCATGTGGGGCTGCACACCGCATGGCAGGACTCCACCCCCATGCTGCTGTTCGTCGGCCTGATCCCGTTCGCGCACCGGGACCGGGAGGCGTTTCAGGAGTTCGACATCAAGGCCTGGTTCGGTACGGGCGCGAAGCGCGTCATGGTCCTTGACCACGCGGAGCGGGCGTCCGAGATCGTGGCCGAGGCGATGTTTGCGGCCATGAGCGGGCGGCCTGGCCCTGTGGTGGTGGGCCTGCCGGAGGACATCATCCGGCAGCAGATTGACCCGGCGCTGCATCCCGCCATTCCGGTGGCGGCCGGGGGCATGAGCAGCTCCGACGCCGCCGCCCTGGAGGCTGCGCTGGCAGAGTCCAGCAAGCCGCTTTTTGTCACCGGCGGCAACGACTGGACGCAGGCAGCGGCGGACCAGCTGACGGGGTGGCTGGAACGGCACCATATTCCGGCAGCAGCTGAATGGCGGACGCAGGGAACGGTGTCCTTCGATTCCTCGTCCTACGTGGGCCCCATTGGCTACGGCCGGCCCCGCCCCACCTACGACCTCCTGGAGGAAACCGACCTGCTGGTGTTTGTGGGGACAGTGCCGGGCGACGTGATTACGGACGGGTTCGTCTGCCGGCAGGACTGGAACAAAAAGAACTTCCTGGTCACAGCCGACCCCTCACTCCGTGGCCGGTCGGGGCCCGTTTCACGGCAGATTCTGGCCAAGCCCGAGGCCTTTGTCCGCGACCTTGTGGGGATCGACCTGCCGGTGAAGGAAGAGTGGAAAGCGTGGACGTACCAGATGCGGGGCGAGCAGGAGCGGTTCGCCGCGCTACCGCCGGCGGCGCCGGCAGCGGGGCAGGCGAGGATGGACACTTTGATGGCGAACCTGGTGCCAAAGCTGCCCGAGGATTCACTGGTGACGTTCGGCGCGGGGGAGCACACCAACTGGGCCCACCGCTACTTCCCCACCCGCCGCTACGCCTCCATGATCAGCGCCCGCAACGGCTCCATGGGCTACTCCGTCCCCTCGGCCATCGCCGCTTCGCTGGCCGAACCCAGACGCCGAGTGGTCACCATCGCCGGGGACGGCGAGTTCCTCATGAACGGCCAGGAACTGGCAACCGCGGCCCAGTACGGGGCCACGCCGCTGGTGATCGTTATGGACAACCAGGAATACGGCACCATCCGCACCCACCAGGAGCGTCACTATCCCTCGCGCGTCTCCGGAACCCAGCTGAAGAATCCGGACTTCGGCCTGATGGCCCGGGCCTTCGGCGGTTTCGGGATCACTGTCACCGAGGACTGTGACGTTCCGGCCGCACTGGAGGCCGCCTTGGCGGCCATCGACGAGGACGGTGTCTTCGCCCTCATCCATCTCATCGTGGAACAGCGCGTTAAGGCCTACTGAGCCCCAGTAATCCTCACAGAACAGCGGACGACGGCGGGACTGCTCAGTACGATCCTTACGCCTTGCCCGAAGTCAGGCATCTGCTCACCCGCCCCGGCTGTGCACAGTCTCAACTAGACGATATGAAGTGAGGGGTGCAGGTCCTGGCCCGTCCGGGACCGGCCATTATCGCCGGGCGGTCCCGCAGCGCCGGCTTCGGTGTAATCCGTGGCCGTTTGTGTGGTGGGCGGCGCTGCGGGGCCTGGTCCCCGGCGGTGATGTCCTTTATCCGGGACGGGGCAGGTATCGGCAAGAGGGGTCTGGGGGCCGGGGCCTTCTGTTTCACAGGGTCCGTGGGTTGCCATCATCGGCTCCCTTGGCCTGACGGCTCGTCGGGGGTGCAATGGTAGTGCCACATGTGAAGTTTGGGAGGTCCCGGCTATGTTTGAGCATACTTTCATTGGTCTGGATGTTCACGCGGTCAACGTCGTGGGCCTTGCCCTGAACCCGGCCACCGGTGAAATCAGCACTCACTCCATGGCTTCTGATCCTGCCGTGGTCCTGGAGTGGGTCCGCCGGTTCGAGCCGCCCGTCAAGGTCGTCTACGAATCGGGCCCGACCGGGTTCGTCCTGGCCCGGTACTTGCAGGCTGCGGGCGTCAACTGCGTCGTCGCTGCGTCCTCCAAACTGCTGCGGGCCCCCGGGGACCGGGTGAAAACCGACCGGCGCGACGCCCGGGTGCTCGCCGAGATGCTCGCGGTCGGCTCGGTCACCGAGGTGCGGATCCCGGACCCGGAAGAAGAAGCCCTGCGGGACCTGTCCCGGCTGCGCTCCGGCACGGCCAAGGACCTCGCGCACGCCCGCCAGCACGTGAACGCCATCCTGTTGCGCCACGGCATCCGCTACCCCAAAGAGACCAGATGGACGCAGGAACACGGCCTGTGGCTGCACCGCCAGCGCTTTGCCGAACCGGCGCTGCAGTTCACCTACGAGGCCGATGTCGAGCAGGCCGAACTCCTCGCCGGGCACCTCAAACGCGTCGACAGGCAGGTGATCGCCACGGCCGCGGCGTGCCGCTACGCCCCGGTGATTGACGCGTTGATGTGCCTGCGCGGCATCCAGGTCACGACCGGGTTCGGGCTGGCCGTGGAGATCGGGGACTGGACCCGGTTCACCGGTTCCTCGATCGGCTCCTACCTCGGGCTGGTCCCCAGTGAGGACTCCTCGGGCCAATCCCGGCATCAGGGTCCGATCACCAAGGCCGGGAACACCTATGCCCGCAAACTCCTCATCGAGGCCGCCTGGCAGCACAGGCGCCCCTACGCCCGGCCCGGGGAACGGCTGCTGCGCCAGTTCGATCTCGTCGCCCCGGCAACCCGGATCCGCGCCCTGGAAGGAAACCGCCGGCTCCACCACAAGTGGGAAGTCTTTGATGAACGGCACAAAATGTCAGTCAAGGCCAACACCGCGATCGCCCGCGAACTTGCGGGCTGGTGCTGGTCCCTCGCCGCCCCGCTCCAGCAAGGAGAACGCATGAACGCGGCCTGACAAGAACGTGCCCCCGGGCTGTGGTGGAAGTGAGATGGCAGCACGCGGAGCTAACCCGAGACTGGGCTATGAGCAGACGGGCCTCAACTGTCGACGCTCGAAACTAGACCACCGATACGCTCCAGCCGAACACATCGTCATGCGGTAACCAACCCGCGAATATCAGCCTGACACTGCAGTCGAGAAAAGACTCGCCAACACCGAAACCACAACCGGCCGGCACATAATGAGCGGCCCCTGGAACCAAAAAGCCAGGAGCCGCTCACCTCTGCCTCTTGACAACGGGGCCTACATATCAGCCCGGCATCTGCTGGACGCGGAGCCGGAAATTTCCCATGGGCTACGGCGAGACCGCGCATGGGAACCACCAACCAGGCAGCAG
This sequence comes from Pseudarthrobacter sp. MDT1-22, assembly GCF_054511035.1. Lineage (NCBI taxonomy): Bacteria > Bacillati > Actinomycetota > Actinomycetes > Micrococcales > Micrococcaceae > Pseudarthrobacter > Pseudarthrobacter sp. MDT1-22. The sequence goes on from NZ_JBTNDK010000023.1 coordinate 54,518, forward strand.
AGCCTAACAGTGCGTCCTCAGTTGCGCGGTTTCGTCAGGGCAGAGACCCGGCCCGTGCCGTCGTAGCCACCCGCCGGGGCCTTGAGTCCGTAGATGCTGCCAATGGTGGGCGCGACGTCGACGGTCCGGGCTGGTTCGGAGGATACCGAGCCTTTGACCACCGCGGGGCTGCCGCCTGATATGAAGAAGGGAATGGGCTCTGTGGCGGGGTGACCGTGGTTGCCAGGGATCGGGTTGGACGCGACGTACGGGTCGGAGAAGCGCCAGCCCGCCCGGCAGTAGGCCACCAGGTCTCCGGCCTCGTCGCCCAGCCGCAGGTCCGCCGGCTTGTTGACCGAGAGCACGCCCTCATGCGCTCTGACCAGCTGTTCGACGGCGGCCAGCCCGGCGATACGGTCCGGTTCCGGGCCGGTCCAGTAGAGCAGGTCCGCGCCGCCGTTCTGGGCAATCGTGATGTTCGACTGCAGCTCCGGACGGGACTGGAGGATGAGGTTGACAGAGATGAGGTTGCTGGGGATGGACCAGTCCATGGAATGGTCGGCAAGCACCATCACCAGGCTGGAGTCCCATTTGCCGGCGTTCTTGAGGTGGTCGATGAAGCGGCCCACCTGCAGGTCTGTTTCCGCCAGGGCAGCCTCACGCGCCGCCCGCAGCGTGGTTCCGGAAACGTCAGAGTGGCCCACACGGTCGATGTCGCCCAGATTGGTGAACACAAAGTCCGGGTCCGGGCCGCTCACCATCGCCAGCAGGGCGTCCATGGTGGCGGCGTCGGGCGCGTGGCCGGTTACAGGAAGCACCGGCTGGGGTTCCCACCGATAGCTGGCGCGGGCACCGAAGATGCCGTAAAGGTACTTCTTGCTAAGCACGGAGCCGGTCGTGAGGCCGAGCTCCTGCAACCGCTCCAGGAGAGTCGGGAAGTGCAGGTCCGTGGACCGGTCGAGGTCGCGGACCACGCCGTCGGTCCGGTCGAAGATGGAGTTGGCCGGCACGCCCGAGCGGTCCGGGCGGACACCCGTCATCATCATGACGTGGTTGGGGATGGTCTCCATCACTGGAAGCGAGCGTGCCGCGGGGAAATTGGTGCCTGCATCGCGCAGCGCAGCCAGCCTCGGCGTCAGCGCGGGCGTAATCTCATCCGGCCGGCAGCCGTCCACCACCAGCACGTAGCTTCGGGTCCGTCCAGCGGCGGGGCCAGCCCAGGCGGTGCCCGGTGCCGCTGAAAGGACGACGGCGGCCCCGCCGGCGGCGGCGATTTGCAGGAACTGCCGGCGTCCCGGCGTCGAAAGTCTGCTGCTGGCGGGCGTGCCCTGCTGCGGTGAACGGCTCACTGGAGTCCTCCCTGCGTCGGGGTGACTTTGCCGGAGTTGGCTTGGACGTTGAATGATGTGGACAGTGTGGCTCCTGAGCTGGCGGAGGTGCGTTCGGCGAGGACGTACCAGTCCATCCGAACGCCGGCGGCTGTCACGTCCAGGACGGAGTAGCCGTGCGAGTCGAAGTCCAGGTGCTTCACGTGCGGGTTGGCCGCCTTGATGGCGTTCTCGACGCCGACGGAACCGGTCCGGGGCGGAACGTTCAGGATGTCGTCGAGGTTGTCGCTCGTGACGGAGGTGCAGACGAGTTCCGCGGCCACGGAATCGCCGGTGGCCGGGTAGCTGGCCGGATCCGCGGGGATGTCGCAGGCCCAGCCGGAGTGGATGTCGCCGGTGAGGAACACGGTGTCCTTGACGGCGTCATCCCGCAGGTGGCGGACCACGCGGTTGCGGTCCGCCTCGTAGCCGTCCCATTGGTCCACGTTATAAGGCACGCCGCTGATGCTCGTGCCGCCCATCAGCTTCTGCACACCGGCCAGCTCTGCGGTGTTCAGGGTCGAGGGAACTCGGACAGGCGCAATCATGACGGGATTGCCCACAAGCTTCCATTGCGGGCCCGTGGACTTGAGGTTGCCCAGCAGCCAGTCCATCTGTGCGGCGCCGGTGATAGTGCGGGCGGGGCTGCTGACGGAGGGATCCGCACCGTTGGCGGCCTGCTGGTCACGGTAGGAGCGCAGGTCCAGCATGGACAGGCTGGCCAAGGAGCCGAAGTCCAGTCGGCGGTAGAGCTGGCCTTCCGGCTCGTAGCGCACGGGCATCCATTCGGCGTAGGCCCGGTGCGCGGCGGCGACGCGCTCGCTCCAGACGCCTTCGGTGCCCTGGGTGTGGTTTTCGGCGCCGCCCTTCCAGGCGTCGTTGGCCGATTCATGGTCATCCCAGGTCACGATGAACGGGGCGGCCGCGTGCAGGGCTTGCAGGTCAGGGTCGGTTTTGTACTGGGCGTGACGGCGCCGGTAGTGCGCGAGCTGTGTCATTTCGTGGGCGGGTTCGTGGGGGCGGACGACGACGTCGCGCGCCTGGTATTCGCCGGGCCCGTATTCGTAGAGGTAGTCGCCGAGGTGAAGCACGGCGTCGAGGTCGCCGCGGGCGGCGAGATGCCGGTAGGACGAAAAATAGCCCGCCTGCCAGTTGGCGCACGACACGACGCCGAACTTCAGCCGGTCCACGACCGCACCCGCCGCGGGGGCGGTGCGGGTACGGCCCGCCGGCGATACGGACTGTCCCAGCGTGAAGCGGTACCAGTAGTTGGTGGCGGCGGCCAGCCGGCCGGCGATGACCTTGACCGTATGGTCCCGGGCCGCGCCGGTGGCGGCAGTACCCCTGGCCACGATCTTCTTGAAGCCAGCGTCCGCAGCGATTTCCCAGCCGACGGACACATCCGGGCCCAGCCCGGTGCCTGGCAGCGCTGCGGGCGCTGGTGTCACGCGGGTCCAAAGCAGCACGCTGTCCGCCATCGGGTCTCCCGAGGCGACCCCGTGGCAGAAGACGCCACCATGGGAGGCGGAAAAGCCACTTGCTGCGGTGCCGGAGACCATGGCCCCAGCCACGGCAGCGACCCCTGCTGAGCGCAGAACTTGACGACGAGTAAAGTTAGTCATGCCTTCCAGTATCCGCACGCTCAAAGGGTCAAGGGGCGGCTTTTTGACCTGGTTAGCCAGACGTTCACCCAGTGTTTTCCGTGGCGCAGTCCATATCCTGGCTTATCCAGCACTAGGGAAGCGAGAGGTCCTCCGCCCACATCCCCTCGCTGGTTGGCATCCGCAGTGGATTGACGAGGCCCGCCGTGCCGGCCCGGTCACTGGCCCAGGGTCATCAATCCACTGGCGCAGCCGCAGGACCGGCGAATGATGAGCTCTGCGGGGAGGAGTTGGACCTTGCCGTCGGAATGGTTGGCAGAGAGCGCTGCTTCGGCAATCTGGTCGATGGGCTGCTGGACAGTTGTGAGCTGAGGCCAGCTGAGCTCCGATTCAGGGGGTTCCGTTTGGGTCCGTCTCAGCTGCTCACAGTTCCTCAAGGCTCATTGTGGATCCAATGGACGCCCGTCGCTTTCCGCTCCCGGCTCTTGCCTCGGGCCCCGCGATAGACTGGGCGTCGCGGCGATCAGGAGGGCAGCCACGGCCACCGCGGCGCTCAGGATCAGGCCCGGCCGGTACTGTTCCAGCATCGCGGCCGCATCGACGGCGGCACCTGCCTCGGGCGCATTGCCGTGACCGCTCACCATTGCCGTGGTGACGGCCAGCACCAGGGCGGCGCCGACCTGGGTGCTCGTCTGGATCAGGCCTGCGGCCAGGCCTTGCTCGGCATCCCGGATGCCAGTGGTGGCCTGGACGTTGATGGACGGGAAGGCCAGCGCGAAACCGACGCCCAGCAGCAGGACGGACGGCAGAATGTCGGTCACATAATTGGGCGAGGTCCCTACGCGAAGGAACAGGACGTAGCCAAGCGTCAACGACGCCAGTCCCGTCAGGATCAGCCGCGGGGCGCCGAATCTCTCGATGAGCCGGTCCGCGAAGGGTGCGCTCGAGGCAACCAGCAGGCCGGTCGGGAGCAGCGCCAGGGCCATGCCAAGGGGGCTCCATCCCAGCACGGACTGCAGGTAGAGCGTCAGGATGAACTGGAAACTCAGGTAGGAACCGAACAGCCCCACCGCGCTGAGGTTTGCCCGGGCAACCCAGCCTTCCTTGAGGATGCTGAGCCGGATCAGGGGGTGTTTGACGCGGTTTTCGATCACGGCGAACGCTGCCAGGACTGCGGTGGAAGCCACGAATCCGGCGATAGTTGCCACAGATCCCCAGCCGTTCCCCGGCGCCGAAACCAGTGTGTACACCAGCCCCAGCATGCCGCCCGCGAGCGTGATGGCGCCCCAGACGTCATGCCCGCTCTCTGGTTCCCCGTCTGCGGCCTTGCCTGCGGCTCCGTCCCGGGGGATGTACCTCAGGCCAAGGATCACAACGGCGACTGCCACCGGAACGGAGACCAGGAAGGTCCAGCGCCAGCTCAGGGCGGTCATGAGGCCGCCTACCACCAGGCCGAGGGAGAATCCGCTGGCGCCGAACGTGGTGAAGATGGATAGGGCACGGTTGCGTTCGCGCCCTTCAGCGAAGTTGGTGGTGATGATCGAGAAGGCGGCGGGAGCCGTGAATGCGGCGGCCAGGCCCTTGACGAAGCGGGTCGCGATCAGCAGGGCCGGGTCATCCACCAGCCCGCCGAGCAGGGATGCTGCGGCGAAAACGCTGAGCGCAATCAGGAAGATGCGCCGCCGGCCGAGCAGGTCCGCCATGCGACCGCCCAGCAGGAGCAGGCTTCCGTAGCCGAGTACGTAGGCGGAGACGATCCACTGGAGGGATTCGGTTCCGAGATGAAGTTCGGTGCCGATCGAGGGCAGGGCCACGCCGACCATTGATACGTCCAGTGCGTCGAGTGCCAGGACGGTGCACAGGACCAGGAGGAGCATCCATTGTGCGCGGGTCCAGCGCACAGCTGTAAGCCGGCCTCCGGCTGATTTTTCAAGGGTGGAAGTTGAAGTCATGGCTACAACTTATATGACACGTCATTGAATGACAAGGAATATTATGACGTGGACTTTTAATTCGTCTTGAACTAGAATCGCTGCATGGCAACACCGCAGGACCGCCAGCTGGTTGATCAATGGCGCGGCATCCAGAGCACCTACTTCCGCACCGCGGCCGCGATCGACCGTGCGCTGGAATCGAAGTTCAGCATCGGCCTGACGGAGTTTGAAATCCTGGACCTCGTGGCCGAAAGTACCGATGCGGCATGCCGCATGAAGCAACTCGGTGAGCGCACGCCCATGACTCAGAGCGCCATGTCCAAGGTGGTGGACCGGCTCGACAAAGCCGGACTCATTTCCCGCCAGTCCTGCGAAGATGACCGGCGCTCGCTGTTCCTGGAACTCACCGACGCCGGCCGCGCGCTCCACCGGGAAGCCGCCATCGAACACCGCGCCCTGCTCAGGGAAAACCTGGGCAACGACTAACCGTCAGCCCTTGCCGTCCTGGCCGGGATCTTCTTCATCCGGGCCCCACTGACTGCGATTCTGGTGAACACGCTGTAGCCGTACGACGCCGGCCCGCACGCGAAGTAGGGAGAGTTCGGGGCCGTGGGTTAGCTGCGAACGGGACGGAGGCTGCGGAGCTTGGAGGTGACGTCGTCGGCGGTTGCCTCGATGCCTTCCTGGGCTGCCTCCACGGCAAGGATGGATAGTTGACCCAGGGTACTCACGTCGCTCCACGTGGTCAACCATCCGATTCCGCATGCTTTCGCGGGACGTTTGCCCGCTGACCGCCTATGTCAGCGGTCAGCAACAATTCTTCGACGCGCGCGATTTAGACTGCACCCATGTCTGAAACTGAACGAACCACAGACCCGGTCTTCGAGGCTGCCTACGAGGCTGCACAAAAGAGCCTCCGAGAGGGCGGCATCCCGATCGGTGCTGCCTTGGCCAGAGGCGGGGTGGTCATTGCCAGCGGCCACAACAAGCGTGTCCAGCATGGCGATCCAATCGCCCACGGCGAGATGTCTGCTCTGCGGGCTGCCGGACGCCAGAAGAGCTACCGGGACACAACCCTCTACACCACCCTGGCGCCGTGTGCCATGTGTGCCGGGACTATCATCCAATTCAAGATTCCGCGCGTGGTGGTGGGCGAGGCCGAGACGTTCCCCGGCGAATTCGAACTTCTCCGCTCACGCGGCGTCGAAGTGGTGGTGTTGAATGATGCCCGATGCGTCGAGATGATGCGCACCTTCCAGGACGAACACCCTGAACTATGGGCGGAGGACATCGCCGAGTAAGGACCTCGCTGCACATCGCCAAGTTACGCCATAACAGCCATCAGCACGCGTGGCAGGACCGACATGTCAGCCTGCGTCGCACGCGCGCTTGTCCGTGGGCCTGATATTTGAGAAGTCTAAGGCGGGTGTCAGTCCGCGCACTGCTGCTTTCATCCCCAGGGGCTCCCTGACACCGGAGGTGGCGACGGTGATCAGGCGTTTGATGAACACGCTCTATGCAAGCGACCTCGCGGCCGCGTGGTGCTGGTGGGCGTCCCGACGCCGGACATGTTCCTTGAGCTGCCCCTGCTGGACGTTTTCGGGCGGGCCAGTAGAAGGCGCTCCGCCCTCGAAGAGGAAATGTGCAAGGTCCGCGCGGATATGCGCAGGAATGTACATAAGGGCGAAAAGCGCAGAAACGCCTGATATCTCGCCCTGCGCCGGAGGTCCCTGGCGGGCCTTTCCGTAGGGAACGGGCCAAGGTTGTCGCGGCCGCCGAGTCAAGTGACGGGGACGACGCGTCCGGTCCGAGGTCGGTAGCTGGCAGTACCCTTCGCAGCCTGGTCGCAACCTTTGAAGTTCTAGCATGGGGGCCAGGACGAAGACGTCTGTTTTCCAGAGGAGTGAGGTGTGTCAAGGATGTGAGACAGTCGCGTAGTTTCTTTTTGGTCAGGCAGCCGCGGGAAGCGGTTGCGCGGTTGGCGTGAAGGCCGCCATTGCGGTGGC
>NZ_JBTNDK010000024.1:0-58055 GCF_054511035.1 Pseudarthrobacter sp. MDT1-22
CAAGACTTGATTCACTTCTAACAAGGGCTGCGCCTATTCACCTGAACGCAACGCCGGGATACGGGTTGACATCACCGTGCAGACCTTAACCGAACGGCATTGCGTCTAGGCCTGTTCGGTTTCGTCGTCGCTGCCTGCGTCGAGGCGGCGCTTCGCGAGGATACCGATGGCCACCAGCAGCCCGACGGCCACTGCGGCAAAGAGCACCAGGCTCCAGGGGAACGGTTCGGACGCGTCCTCGGCCGGGGCCGGAGCTGCCACGGTTCCCGGCTGCGCGGTTCCCATCGTGGGAACAGCGGCCGACGGCGATGCTCCAGCCGACGATGTTCCCGAGGGCGCGGCTCCCGCCGCCGCGGCGGTCGCCGTGAAGCCGAATGTCCCCTCAATCGGGTGGGAATCCGAGCTGACCACCCGCCAGGCCACCGTGTACGCCCCCGCCGGAGCGCCGGCCTTGAGCTTTTGGGTGGCAGTGCTGTCCACGATCTCAACAGCGCCGTCCGCCCACTCAGCCCCGGCGGAATCCTTGACGGAGAACTGTGCGCCGATGCCCAGCGGGTTCTTGTTGAAGGTGACGGAGACGTGTTCCGGCGTTGTGGCCACCGTGGCGCCCTGTGCGGGGCTGCTTGACTCGGCCGCATCGTGTGCCGTCGCCGGGGCGGAAAACCCCAGCAGCGCGGCGGCAAGAACGAAGGTCCCGAGCACAACGCTCAGCAACTGGCGGCGGATGGATCGCATGGGTGTACTGCTCCCTAGGGTTGGCGTCCTTCAAGCCTAGGCGAACTTCCCTTGGCAGCGGCAGCACACGCTTCCCGGGTACGTTTCCCGGGCACTCTTCCCGGGCACCGGCATTCAGCCGGCGACGTAAGCCGCGAGGTGCTTGCCGGTGAGCGTGGGCTTGGCGGCCACAAGCTCTGCAGGCGTGCCCTCGAAAACGACCTTGCCGCCGTCGTGCCCTGCGCCGGGACCGAGGTCGATGATCCAGTCGGCGTGCGCCATGACCGCCTGGTGGTGCTCGATGACGATGACCGATTTGCCGGACTCAACAAGCCGGTCAAGGAGGCCCAGCAGGTTCTCGACATCGGCGAGGTGGAGGCCGGTGGTCGGTTCGTCGAGGACGTAGACGTCGCCCTTCTCGGCCATCTGCGTGGCCAGCTTGACGCGCTGCCGCTCGCCGCCGGACAGGGTGGTGAGCGGCTGGCCGAGCGTCAGGTAACCGAGCCCGACGTCGACGAGCCGGTCCAGGATCTTGTGGGCGGCGGGCGTGCGGGCCTCCCCCTCGCTGAAAAACACTTCAGCCTCTGTCATGGACATGGCCAGCACTTCGGAGATGTTGCGGCCGCCCAGCGTGTATTCCAGCACCGACGCCTGGAACCGCCGGCCCTCGCAGTCCTCGCACGTGGACTCGACGGTGGCCATCACGCCGAGCTCGGTGAAGATGACGCCCGCGCCGTTGCAGGTGGGGCAGGCACCTTCGGAGTTGGAGCTGAACAGTGCCGGCTTCACGCCGTTGGCCTTCGCGAACGCCTTGCGGATCGGCTCGAGCAGGCCCGTGTACGTGGCGGGGTTGCTGCGGCGGGAGCCCTTGATGGCGCCCTGGTCGATCACCACAACGCCGTCACGTCCTGCCACGGAACCGTGGATCAGCGAGCTTTTGCCGGAACCGGCCACACCCGTCACCACGCAGAGCACGCCGAGCGGAACATCCAAGTCCACGTTCTGCAGGTTGTGCGTGGAGGCGCCACGCACCTCAAGGACGCCGGACGGTTTGCGGACTGATTCCCTGACCTTGGCCCGGTCATCGAGATGGCGGCCGGTGATGGTGTCGCTCCCCCGCAGCCCCTCCACGCTGCCCTCGAAGCAAACGTTGCCACCCGCGGTGCCGGCGCCGGGACCGAGATCGACCACGTGGTCGGCGATGGCGATGGTCTCGGGCTTGTGCTCGACGACGAGCACGGTGTTGCCCTTGTCCCGCAGCTGAAGCAGCAACTGGTTCATCCGCTCGATGTCGTGCGGGTGCAGGCCGATGGTGGGTTCGTCGAAGACGTAGGTGACGTCCGTGAGGGACGACCCCAGGTGCCGGATCATCTTGGTGCGCTGGGCCTCTCCTCCGGAGAGGGTGCCGGCCGGGCGGTCGAGGGAGAGGTAACCCAGCCCGATCTCGGCGAACGAGTCAAGGAGGTGCCGCAGGCCTTTGAGGAGCGGCGCAACCGACGGCTCGTCGAATTCGCGGACCCACTCGGCCAGGTCGCTGATCTGCATCTCGCAGAGGTCGGCGATGTTCTTGCCCTGGATCCTTGAGGACCTGGCCTCGGGGCTGAGCCGCGTGCCCTCGCACTCGGGGCAGGCCTGGAAAGTGATGGCGCTCTCCACGAAGCGCCGCACGTGCGGCTGCATCGCCTCGACGTCCTTGGACAGCATGGACTTCTGGATCTTCGGGATGATGCCCTCGAACGTGAGGTTGATGCCCTCAACCTTGATCTTGGTGGGCTCGGAGTACAGCATCGTCTCAAGCTGCTTCTTCGTGAACGTGGCAATCGGTTTGTCCATCGGGAGTCCCATGCCCTCGAACAGCCGGCCGTACCAGCCGTCCATGCTGTAGCCGGGGACGGTCAGTGCACCGTCGCCGAGCGACTTGCTGTCGTCGTACAAGGCCGTGAGGTCGAAGTCGGAGACCGAGCCCATGCCCTCGCAGCGCGCACACATGCCGCCCAGATAGACTACGTTCTGCACCACGGCCTTCTCCACCCGGCCTCCGGCCTTCTCGGTGCTCATCACACCGCTGGCCTTCCGCGTCGGGACGTTGAAGGAGAATGCCGTGGGCGGCCCGACGTACGGCGTGCCCAGCCGACTGAAGAGAATCCGGAGCATGGCGTTGGCGTCCGTGGCAGTGCCCACCGTGGAGCGGGGGTTCGCGCCCATCCGCTCCTGGTCAACGATGATCGCCGTGGTCAGCCCGTCGAGGTGGTCCACGTCGGGCCGCGCCAAGTTAGGCATGAACCCCTGCACAAAGGCGCTGTAGGTCTCGTTGATCATGCGCTGGGACTCCGCGGCGATCGTCGCGAACACCAGTGAGCTCTTGCCCGATCCGGACACCCCGGTGAACACCGTCAGGCGCCGCTTGGGGATCTCGATGCTGATGTCCTTGAGATTGTTCTCCCGGGCGCCCTGCACACTGATCAGATCGTGGCTGTCGGCAATGTGGTCCGCGGGGAGCTGCTGGACTGTCGATGTGTCAGTAGTCATGGCGTCTCCAACATTGCTCGGCATTGTGAGGTTCCTGACAGACATTCTAGGCACGCACACTAGGCGCGGTCCCCGCCCTCTAGGATCGAGTAACCCCAACAACACATCCCGGAGGACTAATGCTTAAGCAGGGCTCTGCCTTGGACCGGTACTTCAAGATATCCGAGCGGGGGTCCAACCTCTCCCGCGAGATCCGCGGCGGCTTTGCCACGTTCTTCGCCATGAGCTACATCGTGGTGCTTAACCCCCTGATCCTCTCCGGCCCGGATTCCAGCGGCAACACACTTGGTTTTGCCGCCGTGGCTGCTGTGACGGCGTTTGTGGCGGGCATCCTCACCATCCTGATGGGCGCCTGGGGCAGGCACCCCTTCGCGCTGGCCGCGGGGCTGGGCGTGAACGCCTTTGTGGCCGTCACCGTGGCCACTAACCCGGGCCTGACGTGGCCGGACATGATGGGCCTGGTGGTCCTGTCCGGCGTGACCATGATGATCCTGGTCCTCACCGGCTTCCGGACCGCCGTCTTCAAGGCCGTCCCGGACGGGCTCAAGACCGCCATTGTGGTGGGCATCGGACTGTTCATCGCCCTGATCGGGCTGGTGAACGCCGGCTTTGTCCGCCGCATCCCCGACGCTGCCGGTACCACTGTTCCGGTGGGCCTAGGCTTCGACGGCAAGCTGCTGGGCTGGCCCACGGCCGTCTTTGTGTTCGGCCTGATCCTCACCATCGCCCTGGTGGTCCGCAAGGTCAAGGGCGCCATCCTGATCGGCATCATCGCCTCCACCATCATTTCCGTGATCCTGGAAATGACCCTCCACATCGGCCCCAGCTTTGACGGCACTACCGCCAACCCGCAGGGCTGGTCCCTCGTGGCACCGTCCTTTACGGGGTGGAGCGCCCCGGACCTGTCGCTGATCGGCAAGGCCAACCCGTTCGGCGCTTTTGAACACCTGGGCTTCGTGGCCGCCACCCTGCTGGCATTCGTGATCCTGCTCAGCATCTTCTTCGATGCCATGGGCACCATGGTGGGCCTGGCCAACGAGGCCGGCACGGTGGACAAGGACGGCAACATCCCGGACGTGGACCGTGTGCTCCAGGTGGACGCGCTCGGCGCGATCGTGGGTGGCGGCGCCTCCGTCTCCTCGAACCAGATCTATGTTGAGGCCGGCGCCGGGATCGGCGAGGGTGCTCGGACGGGCGTGGCGTCCATCGTCACCGGCCTGCTGTTCCTGGTGGCTATGTTCTTCACCCCGCTGATCAACCTCGTTCCGTTCGAGGCGGTGGCCCCGGCCCTGGTGGTGGTGGGCTTCATGATGGTCTCCCAGGTGGGCAAGATCGACTGGCAGGACTGGGGAATCGCCATCCCGGCTTTCCTGACCATGACCCTGATGCCGTTCACGTACTCCATCGCCAACGGTCTCGGCGCAGGCTTCATCGCCTATGTCCTGATCCGGTCGTTCCAGGGCCGCATCAAGGACGTCCACCCGCTGATGTGGGCGGTGGCCGGCGCGTTCCTGCTGTTCTTCGCCGTCGGTCCCATCGAGGCCGCACTGGGCATGCCCTAGCCCTTCAGCACATACCGCCGCTCGGGCCTGCCCACGCCGTACTTAAGCCGGACCTCCAGCACGCCTTCGTCGTGGAGGTACTCCAGATACCGGCGCGCACTGACCCTGGACGTGCCCAACTGGACCGCCACTTCGGCGGCGGAGAGGTCGCCGTCGGCCTCCTTCAGGGCAGCTTCCACGAGCTTCAGCGTTTCGATGCTGCAGCCCTTCGGCAGCGGCCGATCGGTCCGGTCCAGCCCGAACACCCGGTTCACGTCCGACTGCTCCGCCACATCCTTGGCCGAGTCGAGGCCCTGGTAGGCGCTGCGGTAGTGCTCCAGCCGTTCCTGCAGGTCAGTCTGCGAGAAGGGCTTGATGAGGTAGTGCACAATCCCGCCGCGGAGGGCCTTGCGCACCGTGTCCACTTCACGGGCGGCGCTGATCACCAGGACATCCAGTTCCGGGGCCACTTCGCGCAGTTTGTGCATCAGGTCCAGGCCGTTGATGTCCGGCAGGTGGATATCGAGCAGCACCAGGTCCGGTTGCAGCCGCCCCGTTTCGATGACCGCCTGGGCGCCGGTATGGGCCACCCCGACGACGGCGAACCCGGGAGTGCGCTGAATGAACCCTGCGTGGACCTTGGCCACCATAAAGTCGTCATCGACGATCAGGACTTTGATCATTGCTGCATTCTCCGTGTTCGTTCCAGCCGGGCGGTGAAGACCGCCCCGTTGTTGTTGGTTACCGTGAGGTCGCCGCCGCTGCGCCGGCAGACCACCCGGGACAGCGCCAGGCCGAAGCCCCTGCTGCCGCCGGGGCCCGGGTCCTTGGTGGTGAAACCCTGCTGGAAGATCTCCCCCGGATCCCCGGCGACGCCGGGGCCGGAATCGCGGACGGTGACCGTCACGCCGTCGGCTGTGTCCTCCACGAGCACCCTGACCTCTGCCTCCGGAAGCCCGGTGACGGCGTCGAACGCGTTGTCCACCAGGTTCCCGACGACCGTGGTCAGGTCGCGGGACAGCTCATCATCAACGCGCTTCAGCCCGGATTCCGGGTCTAGCTGCAAGCTAACCCCGCGTTCGGTGGCGAGGCTCGACTTGGCGATCAGGAGCGCGGCGAGCGCCGGGTCCTGGATGCGGCTGGTGACCTCGTCGTTGAGCCGGGTCCTGTCCAGCGTGGCACCGTTGACGAACTGGACCACGGAATCGTATTCCCCGATCTGGATGAGGCCGGAAATCACGTGCAGCTGGTTGGCGAATTCGTGGGCCTGCGCGCGCAACGTGTCAGTGGCCGTCCGGGTGGCGCCCAGTTCACGTTCCAAGGAAGACATCTCAGTTCGGTCGCGCAAGGTGGTGACCGCGCCAATATCCCGGCCCCGGGACTGGATCGGCACACGGTTAAGCACCACAAGCCGCTCCCCCACCAGCACCAGCCGGTCCGGGTCCACCTGCTCCTGGGTGAGAACGTCCTTCAGCGCCGGGTCCACCGCGAGCGCCGCCAGGTCCTTGCCCACACAGTCAGCGGGCAGCCCGAGCAGTTCGCGGGCGCTGTCATTAGCCACAGTTACGCGTTGGTACGGATCGAGGGCAACCACGCCTTCCTTTAACCCACGAAGCATGGCCTCCCGGTTTTCCACCAGCCCGGTGATTTCGCTGGGCTCCATGCCGAGCGTCTGCCGCTTGACCCGGCGGGCCAGCAGCAGCGAGCCGGCTACTCCCAGCACGCTGGCGATACCCAGGTAGGTCAGCAGGTTGGGGGCAGCGTCGCCGAGCCTCTCCAAAACGGACGGATAGTGCCGGCTGATGGAGGCGATCCCGATCATCGTGCCGCTGTCATCAAGGACCGGAACGTGCGCTGAGAGCGACTGCGAACCGGATCCGCCCACCGCGCCGGTCCACGAGCGGCCTTCCATGACCCGGCTGTCACCCAGTTCCAACGGTTGGCCCAACAGACTTGGATCTGAGGAGGCCACCACCGTGCGGTCAATCTTGGCAATAGCCACGTGCGAGGACCCAGAGACCGTCCGCACTGACTCGGCCACCGTGGGGAGGGCTGACCCGGCCCTGGGTTCGGCGGCCGGAAGGAGCGCCCGCACTGTAGGGTTGGCGCCCAGCGCTTCGGCGGCGGAGAGTGCCCGGCGGCCCTCAATCCGTTCAAAGGTCGCGGCCGACTGCGTCAGCGAGATCGCAGCCACGGCCACCAGCACGGCGAGGACGATCAGCAACTGCAGCACCAGGTACTGCCCAGCGAGGGACATTCCTCTACGTCGAGACACTGTGGTTCTTTCCTCTGGGCGGCGGGGGGACCCGCGGGGTCCCGGAACTATACCCCCACCGTACGCGGATCAACGGGGCCGGTGGGCTGCCGGAAACGTGAACGCAATGAACTTAACGTTCTCTGCGTACACAAGAGTGATGCCCATCACTTACCGGCCTAGCATCGGAACTACAAGTCAGCCCTGCTGATCAATTTTGATTGAAAGAGGAACACCATGCGCCAAATCCGCGCAATGCGAATCGCCGCCGTCGCCGCCGGCATCGCCCTGATGGCCACCGGCTGCGGTGCCACCGGAACCAGCTCCACCAGCACTGCCACCTCCGGCGCTGCTGCCGGCCCGGTGACGGGACTCCAGATCATGGTACCCAACACCCCGGGCGGCGGCTACGACACAACTGCCCGTGCCGCAGCGAAAGTCCTCGACGACGAGAAGGTCGCCACCAATACCGAGGTCTTTAACCTTGCCGGAGCCGGCGGAACCGTGGGCCTGGCCCGCATTGTCAACGAAAAGGGCAATGGGGACCTGACCATGCTCATGGGACTCGGGGTGGTGGGCGCCAGCTACACCAACAAGTCCGAGTCCAAACTGACAGCCACAACCCCGCTGGCTAAGCTCATTGAAGAGCCTGGTGCCATCATGGTCAGCAAGGATTCACCCTACAAGACCATCGACGATCTGGTGAAGGCCTGGAAGGCTGACCCGGGCTCTATCGCCGTAGGCGGCGGTTCCTCCCCCGGCGGCCCGGACCACCTGCTGCCCATGCAGCTCGCGGGTGCGGTTGGCATCGACGCCACCAAGGTCAACTTCGTGTCCTACGACGGCGGCGGGGACCTCCTCCCAGCCATCCTGGGCAACAAGGTGGGCTTCGCAGCTTCGGGCGCCGGCGAGTACCTCCAGCAGATCCAGTCCGGCGAGGTCCGCGTCCTGGCGACTAGCGGTGCCGAACGGCTCAAAGCCGTCGACGCTCCCACCCTAAAGGAATCTGGCATCGACCTGGTATTCACTAACTGGCGCGGCATCGTGGCCCCTCCGGGAATCTCCGAGGATGACAAAGCCAAGCTGATTGCCGCCCTCGAAAAGATGCACGGCACCGCTGCCTGGAAGGAAACCCTTGTGAAGCACAGCTGGACGGACGCCTTCATCACCGGGGACGAATTCAAAACCTTCCTGACCGAGCAGGACAAGCGGGTGGCGGACGTCCTCACGAAGCTTGGCCTGGCGTGAGTTCGTCACAAACTTTGACTTCCAGGCTCAAAGGCCGCTCCGAGCTGGGGGTTGCCCTCCTGCTCGGAGTGGCGGGCGTCCTCGTCCTGGTGGATGCATTAGCCCTGGTAACTCCGTATTCTCAATCGGATCCCGTGGGACCAAAGACGCTGCCGTACATAGTGGCCGGCCTGCTCTTCGTCTGCGCGATCATGCTGGCAGTCAACGTGCTGCGCGGCGGACAGGGCGAAGCCGAAGGCGGTGAGGATGTGGATCTCTCACACCCCGCGGACTGGAAGACCGTCCTGCCGCTGGTGGGAGCCTTTGTCGCCAACATCCTGTTGATCGACTGGGCAGGCTGGGTCATCTCCGGGACCGTGCTGTTCTGGGGCAGTGCGTGGGCCTTGGGCAGCCGGCACTACGCACGTGACGGCATCATCGCGGTACTCCTGTCCGTGCTCACCTTTTACGGTTTCTACTTGGGCCTCGGCATACCGCTGCCCGCCGGCCTCCTGGAAGGGATTCTCTGATGGATGTCTTCTCCTCCCTCATGGACGGCTTTGCCACAGCACTGACCCCCATGAATTTCCTTTACGCTGTCATCGGTGTGCTCCTGGGCACTGCCGTCGGAGTGCTCCCAGGCCTGGGCCCGGCTATGACCGTTGCTTTGCTGCTCCCGGTTACGTATGTCCTGGAACCCACCAGCGCCTTCATTATGTTCGCTGGCATCTACTACGGCGGCATGTACGGTGGATCCACTACCTCCATCCTGCTCAACACCCCGGGTGAATCGTCGTCTGTGGTGACGGCCATTGAAGGCAACAAGATGGCCAAAGCCGGCAGGGCCGCCCAAGCCCTGGCGACGGCGGCTATCGGCTCGTTTGTGGCGGGCACTATAGGCACCGCTTTGCTGGCTGTCTGCGCACCGATTGTGGTGGAGTTCGCCGTCAGCCTTGGAGCCCCAAGCTACTTTGCCATCATGGTCCTGGCGCTCCTGGCAGTAACCGCCGTCCTTGGCTCATCCCGCCTGCGGGGCTTTGCCTCTCTGGGCCTCGGCCTGGCGATCGGTCTGATTGGCATGGATTCAGTCACCGGCCAGCGCCGTCTCACCTTCGGCCAGCCCTTGCTGGCTGACGGCCTGGACATCGTGGTGGTGGCAGTGGCCATCTTCGCCGTGGGCGAGGCACTGTGGGTTGCCGCACACTTGCGGCGCAACCCGCTGCAAATCATCCCCGTAGGACGTCCGTGGATGGGCAAGGAGGACTGGAAGCGCTCCTGGAAGCCCTGGCTCCGTGGAACGGCGTACGGTTTCCCGTTTGGTGCACTTCCGGCCGGCGGGGCCGAGATCCCCACGTTCCTGTCCTATGTCACCGAGAAACGCCTCAGCAAGCACCCCGAGGAGTTCGGCAAGGGCGCCATCGAGGGGGTTGCCGGGCCGGAAGCAGCCAACAATGCGGCCGCCGCCGGCACCATGACCCCCCTGCTGGCCCTGGGCCTGCCCACCAACGCGACCGCAGCCGTGATGCTGGCAGCCTTTGCTTCATACGGCATCCAGCCGGGACCCCTGCTGTTCGCCAACGAAGGACCGCTGGTCTGGGCGCTGATCGCGAGCCTCTTCATTGGCAACTTCCTGCTCCTGGTCATCAACCTGCCCCTGGCTCCCATGTGGGCAAAAATCCTACAGTTACCGCGGCCATATCTGTATGCGGGGATCCTGTTCTTCGCCACGCTGGGCGCCTATTCGGTGAACCTGCAGGTGTTCGATCTGGTGCTCCTGCTGGCCCTCGGTGCGCTCGGATTCATGATGCGCCGCTTCGGACTCCCTGTACTGCCGCTCATCCTCGGCGTGATCCTGGGGCCGCGGATCGAAGGGCAGCTTCGCAGGACGCTGCAGCTCAGCGCGGGCGACCCCGCCGGACTCTTTGGTGAACCGATTGCCATCGGCGTTTATGTCATCATTGCGATCATCCTCATATGGCCGCTGCTGTTCAAGCTGTGGCGCCGCAACCGTCCGGCCACCAGCCTCCTGTCCCCAAACGCCACTCGCGGATCCGAACCGACAGACGTGGCCCGCGGCTCCGTCAGCCATGGCAGCCACCGGGCCGACGGAAATTCCGACGGCGACGGGGGCGACGGCGACGGCTAGTAAGTCCACGCCTTCCCCTCCACCGCCGGCGGCAGAAAACCACAAAGTACAGACCAGACCGCAGACCACAAGGAGCAACCATGACGATCGTGGTGGGATACGTCCCCACACCAGAGGGCGAAGCGGCGCTGACTCAGGCCATCGCCGAAGCCCGGAAGAACAACACCACCCTGTTGGTGATCAACTCCTCCAAGGGCGATGCCCTGGTGGACAACCGGTACGCCCAGGAGCCCGAAGTGCAGAGCATCGAGGCGCGCCTGGCCACCCACGGGATCGACCACGTGATCAAGCAGCCGGTCCGTGGCCATGACGCGGCAGCGGAGGTCCTCGATGCCGCGGAGGAGCACAACGCCGACCTCATCGTGATCGGGATTCGCCGCCGCACCCCGGTGGGCAAACTGATCATGGGCAGCACCTCGCAGCGGATCCTGCTCGAGGCTGATTGTCCAGTTCTGGCCGTCAAAGCGGGCATGGCGGGCTGAGCGGGCGTTACCTTCGATCCGAAGCTTGTTCGTGAGACCACACCTTAACGGTGCGGTTCAGCGAACAAGCTTCGGATTTTCGGCGTCTGGGCGTTCGAGATAGCAGTCATCTGACATCTAGGTTCATCACCGGTATACTTGAAGCTATGACTATAGCTACATTGGAACGCCCCCTGGCCGCCGTTACGGCCGACGAGGCCTCAGATGCCCGGTCCATCGACCTGCAGTTTTCCACTGCCGACGAGATGCATGAAGGCCTGGACAACGCCGTTGCCACGCTGATCGAGCCGGCAAAAGACGCGGCCTGCGGCATCCTTGTGACGCGCCTGCGCCCGGGACGCTTCACCGTGGCCCTGGACGAGTCGGTCCCCTTTGGTGAAACGTACGAAAGCATTGCAGCCTGAGCTGATTCGGCCCTGGATCCGGGCTTCGATCGATGCTTCGATCCCGCCCGCGATCCACGCAAAGAGTCCCCGACTTCCGTTACCGGAAGTCGGGGACTCTTTGCTATTTGGTCTTGTGTTCCTAACTCCTGCGGACCTCTACACCGTCGGATTTAAGGAAAAGTTCTTTTTCTGACGGAGTGGCCGGCACGAGCCACAGCACGTTCCCGCTCTGCGATACTTCTTCCACTTCGCCCGCCGCAATGACGTGCGCGTGTTTGATGATTTCCACCCGGTCCCCGGCTTTGAGCGTTCCCCACTCCGAGATGGTGGCCGAGTGGACATTGCGCCTCGACAGGACAGCCCCACGTGCTTTCATTTGAACTACTACCCCTTTGTATACGTCCTGCGCCACAGCCTCTTTGATGTGACTTTTACTACACCTTCAGTTCTACTACACTTCCCGGCGTCGAATTGTTCGTGTTGCACCATATTTCGACATTGGACGAATTTCTCGGCAGGACCGAAGGATATTCCCGCTCAGGCAAGAATTCCGACGGCGGATTCGGCGGCTGCCCGGACCCTTCCTGAGGCAACCAGACGGTCAGCTGCCTCCAGCTCCGGTGACAGGAACCGGTCGGTTCCCGGGCCTTCGACGACGGACCGCAGCACCCCGATCACTGCAGCGCCTGCCGGGCCGGGGAGGAGCTCGTCGTCGGACAGCTGCGTCCGCATGTCGATGGCGCGGGCACTCGTCACCAGTTCGATGGCCAGGACGCGGCGAAGGTTCTCCACGGCCTTGCGGAGCTTTCGGGCCGCGTGCCAGCCCATGGACACGTGGTCCTCCTGCATGGCGGAGCTGGGAATGGAATCCACCGACGCCGGGACGGCCAGGCGCTTGTTCTCCGAGACCAGCCCGGCCTGCGTGTACTGGGCGATCATCAGGCCCGAGTCGACACCCGGATCCGCGGCCAGGAACGCCGGCAGCCCGTGCGAACGCGCCGGGTCCAGCATCCGGTCCGTCCGGCGCTCAGCGATGGAGCTGAGGTCCGCAACGGCAATGGCCAGGAAATCGAGCACGTAAGCCACGGGTGCGCCGTGGAAGTTGCCGTTGGAGCTGACACGCCCGTCCGGCAAGACCACCGGGTTGTCAATGGCCGCAGCGAGCTCGCGGGATGCCACCAGGGCGGCGTAGTCCACCGTGTCCCGCGCGGCCCCGGCCACCTGGGGCGCGCAGCGCAGCGAGTAGGCGTCCTGGACTTTGGAGTCACCCACCCGGTGCGAGGCCACGATCGGGGAGTTCGACAGCACGCGCAGCATGTTGTCAGCGCTGGCAGCCTGGCCGGGATGCGGACGCAGCGCCGCATGCAGTTCCGGCACAAAGACCTGGTCCGTACCCAGCAGCGCCTCGACGCTGAGTGCGGCGGTGATATCCGCCGTCGTCAACAGTTGGCGAAGGTCCGCGATGGCCATCAGGAGCATGCCCAGCATTCCCTCGGTGCCGTTGACCAGCGCCAGGCCTTCCTTCTCGGCGAGGGTGACCGGTTCGATGCCGTGCCCGGCCAGCAGTTCGGCGACTGCAGCCTCACCCCGCCCGCCGTACGTTACGCCGTCGGGCCCTTCCGCTTCACCCTCGCCCATCAGCACCAGGGCGCAGTGGGACAGCGGGGCGAGGTCGCCGGAGCAGCCAAGCGAGCCGAATTCGCGGACCACCGGGGTGATGCCGGCGTTGAGCACGTCCACCATGGTCTGCAGGACGACGGGGCGGACGCCGGTGCGGCCGGAGGCCAGTGTCTTGGCGCGCAGGAACATGATGCCGCGGACCACCTCGCGTTCCACGGCCGGGCCCATGCCGGCGGCGTGGCTGCGGATCAGCGATTTCTGCAGCTGGGTGCGCAGCTCGCCGGGGATGTGCCGGTTGGCCAGCGCGCCGAAGCCGGTGGAAATGCCGTAGGCGGGGGTCTCGCTGTGCGCGAGTTCGTCGATGTGCGCGCGGACCTTCGCCACCGTGTCCAGCGCCTCCTGGGTGATGGTCACCTGGCCGTTGTGACGGGCCACGGCGACAACGTCCTCGGGCGTGACGCCGCTGGAGCCGAGGGTGACGGTGAGCGGTGAGTGGGTGGTGACGGTCACTTTGTGATTCCTTCTTGCATCGGGATGCGGACGCCGCGCTCTTTGGCGACGTCGAGTGCGCGGTCGTAGCCGGCGTCGGCGTGGCGGATGACGCCCATGCCGGGGTCGTTGGTGAGGAGGCGTTCGAGTTTCTGCGCGGCGAGGTCGGTGCCGTCGGCGACGGAGACCTGGCCGGCGTGGATGGAGCGGCCGATGCCGACGCCGCCGCCGTGGTGGATCGATACCCAGGTGGCGCCGGAGGCGGTGTTGAGCAGGGCGTTGAGCAGCGGCCAGTCCGCGATCGCGTCGGAGCCGTCGGCCATGGCCTCGGTCTCCCGGTACGGGGAGGCGACGGAGCCGGAGTCCAGGTGGTCGCGGCCGATCACGATGGGCGCTTTGACCTTGCCGTCCTTGACGAGCTGGTTGAACAGCAGGCCGGCCTTGGCGCGGTCGCCGTAGCCCAGCCAGCAGATCCGGGCCGGCAGGCCTTCGAACTCGACCCGTTCCTGGGCCGCGTCGATCCAGCGGTGCAGGTGCTTGTTCTCGGGGAAGAGTTCCTTGATGGCCGCATCGGTGACCGCGATGTCCTCGGGGTCACCGGAGAGCGCGACCCAGCGGAACGGGCCCAGACCCTCGCAGAAGAGCGGGCGGATGTAGGCCGGGACGAAGCCGGGGAATTCGAAGGCACGGGTGTAGCCGCCCGTGCGGGCCTCGTCGCGGATGGAGTTGCCGTAGTCGAAGACCTCGGCACCGGCGTCCTGGAACTCCACCATGGCCTGGACGTGCCGGGCCATCGAGGCCTGGGCCTTCTTGGTGAAGCCTTCGGGGTCGGCGGCGGCCTCGGTGTGCCATTCCTGGACGGTGATGCCTTCGGGCAGGTAGGACAGCGGGTCGTGGGCGGAGGTCTGGTCCGTGACGATATCGACCGTGAGTTCGCCCGCACGGTGGCGGCGCAGGATCTCGGGGAAGACCTCGGCGGCGTTCCCGACATAGCCCACGGACCAGCCGCGGCGCTCCTCCTTGGCCGCCAGGACCTTGGCGATGGCGGTGTCGAGGTCGGTTTCGACCTCGTCGAGGTAGCGTTTGCCGGCGCGGCGGCGGAGGTGGCTTTCGTCGACGTCGACGATCAGGCAGGCGCCCTCGTTCAGGGTGACGGCGAGCGGCTGCGCGCCGCCCATGCCGCCGCAGCCGCCGGTGAGGGTCAGGGTCCCGGCGAGGGTGCCGTCCTCGTCTCCGGTGAGCTTGCGGGCGATCGCGGCGAAGGTCTCGAAGGTGCCCTGCAGGATGCCCTGGGTGCCGATGTAGATCCAGGACCCGGCGGTCATCTGGCCGTACATCATCAGGCCCTCGGCCTCGAGCCGGCGGAATTCGGGCCAGGTGGCCCAGTCGCCCACGAGGTTGGAGTTCGCCAGGAGTACCCGCGGCGCCCATTCGTTGGTCCGGAACACACCGACCGGCTTGCCGGACTGGACCAGCAGCGTCTCGTCGTTCTCCATGGTTTCGAGGGTGCGGGTGATCGCATCGAACGCCGCCCAGGACCGGACGGCACGGCCGGTCCCGCCGTAAACCACCAGATCATCCGGGCGCTCCGCGACCTCAGGGTCCAGGTTGTTCATCAGCATCCGCAGCGGGGCTTCGGTCTGCCAGCTCTTGGCGGTGAGCTCGGTGCCGCGGGCAGCTTTGACCGGGCGGGCACCGGTAGTGAAATCGGCGGGTGCCATGAGGGGCTCCTTTGTGTTCTGGGCGAGTACGAGGTTCGCGGTGTTGGGAAGAGGTTCTGTATCAACTAAAGCCGTTCCGGGCCTGGCCGGACAGGGCTTTCGGAGGGGTGGTGTCCGGGATTCCAGACCGCTGCGGGGTTTCTGTCGGACCGTCGGCGAGGCAGAGCCAGCCGACGGGGGGCAGCACTACTTGGCAGGGCGGCCGTGGATGCGGACGGAGAGTTCGTCCGCTACTTTCTGGACCCGCGCGGCGAGCGCCGGCCATTGGTCCGCCGGCAATTTGTCCTCGAGGAACGTGACGGCGACTGCCGCCGTCGGCCATCCCACGTGGTCCGCGACAGCGGCGGCGATCGAGCCGAAGCCGGGCGTCACCTCGCCATGTTCGGTGGCGTAGCCGCGCTGCCTCACTTGGTCCAGGTGCGAGGACAGCGCGGAGTACTTCATGATGGCGCCCTCCACCTCATGCCGGGCGGTGAAGGCCTCGGCATTCGGGTAAAGCGCCCGGACCTGCGACTTGGGCAGTGCGGCGAGAATGGCGCGGCCGCTGGCGGTGAGGTGGCTGGGAAGCCGGACGCCGACGTCGGTCACCAGGGACGGGCGGTTCTTGGCCCGTTCCTCCACGATGTACAGCACGTCGCGGCCGTGGAGCACCGCCAGGTGCGCGCTCTCACCGATGACGTCCACCAGCGACGCCAGCAGCGGCCGGCCCAGGCGGGACAGCGGTTCCTGCCGCGAATACGCCGAACTCAGCTCAAAGGCACTGATGCCCAGCCCGTAGCGCTGCTCCTCGTGCAGATGGAGGACAAAGCCGTTCGCCTCCATCACGCCCAGGAGGTGATAGACGCTGGAGCGCGGCAATCCCAAGGACGTGGCAATGCTCGACGCCGCCACCGGCCCCCGCTTGGAGGCCAGCAGCTTGAGGATACGCAGGGTGTTCTCGGCGGCGGGGACTTTGGACGTCGCCCTTGGTTCACTGCCCGCCTCTGGCCTGGCTTCCGTGCTCGACACCACTGCACTCGACTCCACTGTGCCCTCCGTCATTTCTCGCGGGGCTTCCGGCCATGTCCGGGATCCCGTACTTAACCTTGCGCCCACGACCGGTCCCCTCATGGCCATCAAAACACGGCCGGTGTCCGGGATGCCAGACATAGCCAGTCGTGCGCCCCCTTCCCGCCTACTGGGCCTGGGTTGTCCTCCCGGCCCCGCTCGGGTCCGCTCGGGTCCGATCGGGTCCGGCGGCGTCCGGCGGGGTCGGATCGGGTCCGGCGGCGCTGGTCGTAGGCTGAAGCGTATGGCCTCAACCACCGATGTCCTCGCCGCGTACGATTCCCAGCTCCGCCGGCTGGTTCCCCCAGCCGTTCCGGCAGGCCACGAATATCAGCTGCTGGGACCCCTGCTACGCGTGACCGGACAGCGGCGGGGCTTCATCGAATCGGCTCGTGACCTCGGTGTGGAGGGAGGGATGCTCGACAGGATCGTCGAACAGCGTGAGTACTTTGCCGGCCGGGGGGGGAGGCCGTCGAATGGAAGACCCGGGCGCATGACTTCCCAGCTGATCTTGAGTCCCGCCTCCGCGCAGCAGGCTTCGTGCCGGAAGACCGCGAGACCGTCCTGGTGGGTGAGACGGCCGCGATGGCCGGTGAACCTGTGGTCCCGGAGGGTATCCAGGTGAGGCTTGCCCGCGAACTCCCTGACCTGGAGCGCATCGCGGCGATGAAGTCTGAAGTGTGGGCCGCCGATTACAGCTGGGTGGCCGCGGACCTGTCTGAGCGGCTGGCCTCGGACCCGGAAAACCTGGTGGTCTTCCTGGCCGAGGCCTCGGGGGAAGTGGTTTCGGCGGCCTGGCTCGAGATCAATCCGGGGACGGACTTCGCTGGCTTATGGGGCGGCTCAATGTTGCCTGCATGGCGCGGGCGGGGATCCACAAGGCTCTGGTTTTCGCACGCGCCCAGGTGGCGGCCGCCCGGGGAGTGAAGTACCTGCAGGTGGACGCGTCCGCTGACAGTGAGCCGATCCTGAGAAGGTCGGGGTTCAGAGCAATCACCACCACCACGCCGTTTGTGTGGGCTCCTCCTGCGAGGGGCGATAGCACTGGAGCAGCTGGATAGAGCCCGCCCCCGCGAGGACGAAATGTGATGCTGCACCACCAACTGCGCTCCCGTGACTCAAACCAGCGCCCAATCTGGGAACGTAGCTTCTTTCAGTGATGGTCCTGCAGCTGGCCATTGGGCAGGGATGAGTGGTCGGGCAGGTCCCGAGAAACCGCGCCAACGTGTTGAAGTCTGAGCTCTTCGAGAAGCTCCGGCGGCCAGGTCGATGGTTCCCAGTCGGGGTGTTCGCTTTGGTAGTGCCGTCCGGACGGTGATATCCAGCCGGGTGGTTCATTCTTGGTGGCGGTGGTGGGTTTCCAACCGGTGATGTGGCGGAGTCTGTGGTGTTTGTGGCAGGGTTGGCCGAGATTTGGGATGCCGGTGGTGCCGCCGTGGCCCAGGCGAGGAGGTGGTCCGCTTCGTTGTCGAGGGACTGGTTGCTGCAGCCTGGGAACGGGCATTTCCCGTCCCGTAGTCGTAGCCATTGGCGTTGGGCTTTGGTGAGCCGGTAGCTGGTCCGGCCGATCTCGAGCGGTGCGCCATCGCGGGGATCGATCAGGACGCGGTGGAAGGATTCGGCACCGTCGGCGATCAGGTGGCGGGCCATGGATGGCGGGATCGGCCCGTATCCGTCGAGCATGGCCGATTCATCGGTGAGGCCCAGCAGCGCCATGACCGGGACCGTGATCAACACCTGCGCCCGCGGGGATGGAACACCGCCGCTCACGGCGATGCCCCCGGTCTCTTCGTGGCTCGTTTCGCCGGTCGCGCCGCCGCTCTTTTCCCTACCCTCATCACCGGCTCCGCTGCCTGCACTGTTGTTGGTCAGAAGCCAGGTGGCGGCGATGTCTGCTCGGAGCTGGCTGAGGTTCCGGTCCTCATGAGGCCCCTGCAACGCCCTGGCCACTGTGGTGGTGCGGTTCCAGATCCCCGCGGCGGTGTCCGCAGGGAGGTAGGCAGAGAGCCAGGCCATGCCGTCGCGGTCCGGGGCATATTCCAGGCCTCGGTCGGCTGCGCTCTTGATATGGCGTTTTTCGATGCTGACCGGGTGGTGGCGTTCCCGCCAGGTGCGGGCCTTGTGCCGGAACCTTCCGGGGATGAGCTCACCGGCCGGGCCACGTGCCGGATTCACCACGTGAGGGTCCAGGAAATGTGCCTCCAACGCCGCCGCGCCCGGCCTGTCGAGGTTGGTGGTTTCGTCGACCATGATCCGGGCGTGCTGCCACGAGATCGTCCCTGCCTGCAGCGCGGAGAACGTCAAAGGCAGGGCCGTGGTCAGGGCGTGGGCTTCGGCGAGGAGGGCACCGGCGGCGCGTTCGCTGACCGTCAGGGCACACGCGACCTCCGCGACCACGGCCATCTCCTGCCCGGTATGGTCCTCGGGCGACGTTGCAGGGCCCGCCAAAGCCTCGGCGGCGGCGGTGTAACCGGCAGCCAGCCAGGCCTTCAGTGCGGCACTTTTCGCGTCCAGCCGTGAGATCTCGGCCAGCCCGTCCAGGAATTCATCTGCCCGCCGACGCATAGGATCAGCGTCCCCGGAACAGTTGGAATCAGTCCCGTCCCGGAGCGCCACAGCCAGCTCAGCGAAGGACACCGCAAGGGACTCCGCCGTCGCCACAGCTGCTCCGCTATCCATACCCAAATCATCCCGCGCGGGTCTGACAATAACGGCCAGCCTGAACGGCTATGTGCATAACCCTGCTGACGTCATTGTCGAAGTGTCGGCGGAGCTGGGCGGGGCTTAAGTGTCCCTTCGCGCGGGGGGCTCAAGTGCCCCTCGCACGGGGGCCTCAACTGTCCCCTCGCGCCTGGTAATTGGGGACGGTGAGGAGCGTCAGATGCTGACAACAACCTTGCCGCGGACGCGCCCTTCGTGCATGTATTCGACGGCGGCCGGCGCCTCAACGAGCGCGTAGACCTTGTCCACGGCAGGCTTCACACTGCCGGCTTCAATGAGCATGGTCAGCGCCTCGAGATCGCGATAGTTTTCCGTCGAAACAAGCCCCTTGAATTTCTGCCCGGAGAACAGTGACACCAGCGGCGCACCCATCGAACGCTCAAACCCGCCGGTCAGGTTCCCACCGCCCTCGCCGCCGACGATCACCAGCGTGCCCCGCGGGGTCAGCACGCGCCGCAGGACTGCGAGCGGCCGGTTGCCGGCGGTATCCAGGATGACGTCGTAACGCATTCCGGTGCGGGAAAAATCGTCCCGGGTGTAGTCGATGACGTGATCAGCGCCGAGGGACCGGACCAGCTCCACTTTTCCGGTGCTGCAGACTCCTGTGACCTCTGCCCCGAACGCTTTCGCCACCTGCACCGCAAAGGACCCTACTCCCCCACCAGCACCGATGATCAGCACCTTCCGGCCAGTCGTCACCTGTCCGGCATCGCGGACAGCCTGCAACGCGGTTACACCCGAAATGGGTGCCACCGCAGCTTCCTCGAACGTTAGGTTCGCGGGCTTCGTGGCCACACAATCCTCCCTGGCGCAGACAAATTCCGCGAAGGACCCCTCACACGTACCGAACACTTCGTCGCCAAGCTGGAAGCGTGTGACGCCAGCCCCCACGGCCTCCACGACGCCGGCAACCTCACGGCCGCGGACCGGAATCTTGGGCTTCTTCAGCCCGAAGCCGAAGAGGCGGAGCAGGTACGGCCGCCCGGTCATAAGGTGCCACACACCCTGGTCGACGCCGGCCGCGCGGACCCTGATCAGTACTTCCCCATCACCCGGCAGAGGCAGCGGGATATCCCTTAGTTGGAGCACGTCGGCATTCCCGTAAACGTCCTGCACGATAGCTTTCATGATGCGTCTCCTTGATGATTCGGGTACTGGAACACGTCCTCGAGCGGCACGCTGAGCACATGGGCGATCTGGAACGCCATCTCCAGGGACGGCGAGTACCGGCCCTGTTCTATGGCGATGACGGTCTGGCGGGTGACGCCCACACGTTCGGCGAGTTCGGCCTGCGTCATCTCGCCCCGTTCGAACCGCAGGCGGCGGATTGAATTGGTCACCCGCGTTGGCTTCACCACGGCTGGAACCCCCGGCGGTAGGCGACGATCTTGGCTACGGAGCCCAGGATCGCGGACAACACAAACGTCAGGTAGATGACGTTTGCGATCCAGAAGTGGCCCACCGCGGCCATCGCCAGGAGCAGTGCCGCGACGCCGCCGATGACCACAAACGACTGCCCGATGTACTCGCCGAAACGGTAGATCTCCCTGTCGCGCTGGTCCTTCTTCCCGGCCTCCTTCGGCGAAAAAATGCCCAAGAGTATGTGCAGGGCGATGGACGCAGCAATGGATGCCCCGATGGTCCACAGCAGTGGAGCCACGTACGGAACCTCGGCAACGGGCATTGTGCCGGCCATGCCCAGGACGATGGCCAGATACACGCCATAAGAGCCCGTGGCCACCACCCCCATGATCCAGGCGCTCTTCTCTTCGAAGGACATTTCCGCTCCCGCCATTCCCATCGGATGTAAAACAAAGCTGACATCTCAAAAGTAAAGAAAACCAGACATTATGTCAATAGTTTTGGACTAGACGCCATAGGAAGTTCAAATGCCGGCCCCAAGTCTGAGATGGAAGACACGAACCGCCCGTGAGTCTCATCACGTAAGGCGCCAAAGTGATCTGCTGGTTGGCGATCCCCCTCCCAATGACGAGAAGGTATTTGTATGCAGCACGCCGCCACCAGGCAAGACACAGCCGCCCAAGACGCAAGCCCGGCCGAAAAGCCCAGTCCGGGATCCGGCGTCGCGCAGGTCCTGAACCGGGGACTGAACGTCCGGCACATCCGCTTCATGGCCCTCGGTTCGGCGATCGGAACCGGCCTGTTCTACGGCTCGGCCTCCGCCATCCAGAAGGCGGGCCCGGCCGTCCTGCTCGCCTACATCATCGGCGGCGCGGCGGTGTTTATGGTCATGCGGGCCCTCGGCGAGATGGCCGTCCGCCACCCTGTCTCAGGCTCGTTCGGCCAGTACGCCAGCCGCTACCTCGGGCCGCTGGCAGGGTTTGTGACCGGCTGGACGTATGTCTTTGAGATGGCGATTGTGGCCATCGCGGACGTCACCGCATTCAGCATTTACATGGGCTTCTGGTTTCCGCAGGTGGACCGCTGGATCTGGATCCTGGCCATCATCTGCTTCCTGGCCGCACTGAACCTGCTCAGCGTAAAGGTCTTTGGCGAGCTCGAGTTCTGGTTCTCGCTGATCAAGGTGGTGGCCATCATCGCCATGATCGTCGGCGGCGCCGCCATCATCGCGTTCGGCTTCCAGGCGGGCGGCTCCAGCGTGGCGCCGGGGCTCGGCAACCTCGTGGAGCACGGCGGGATGTTCCCCAACGGATTCGAGGGGCTCCTGGCCTCGTTCGCCGTCGTGATGTTCGCCTTCGGCGGGATCGAGACTCTGGGCATCACCGCCGGCGAGGCCGCGGATCCCAAGAAGGTCATCCCCAAGGCCGTGAACACGGTGCCGGTCCGCGTCCTTTTGTTCTACGTCCTGACCCTCGGCGTGCTGATGAGCCTCTTCCCGTGGAACGAGATCGGCAGCAACGGCAGCCCGTTCGTCCAGATCTTCAGCGGCCTGGGCATCCCGGCCGCACCGCACATCCTCAACGCCGTGGTGATCACCGCCGCGCTCTCCGCCATCAACAGCGACATCTTCGGCGCCGGCCGCATCCTGTTCGGGCTGTCCGGCCAAGGCCACGCGCCGGCAGTTTTCGGCAAGGTCTCGCGTCATGGCGTGCCGTGGATGACGGTAGTGATGATGGCCGGCATACTCCTGGTGGGCGTGGTTCTGAACGCCGTCATTCCCGAGGACGTCTTTATCCTGATCGCCTCGATCGCCACGTTTGCCACCGTCTGGGTGTGGGTCATGATCCTGGCTTCCCATGTGGCGATGAAGCGGGAGATCGCCCGGAAGAGCCTGCCGGCGTCGGAATTCCCGTCCCCGTGGTGGCCGGCGGCCTCCATCCTGACCATCGCGTTTATGGCGCTGGTCATCGCCGTCCTGGGCGCCTTCGAGGACACCCGCGTGGCACTGTACGTGGGAGCAGCATGGCTTGGGCTGCTGGTCCTCGCCTACCGGCTGTGGGTCAGAGGGAACGGACGACGCCGGGCCGAACTCGTGGACGAAACCTCACCGATGCCGGTGGTTACCTCAGCCCGCCGGAGCTAAGATCAGGCATGGTTCCGCTCTCAAACCTGCTGGCGTTTGCGCTGGCGTCCGTGGTGCTGATCGCCGTCCCCGGACCCAGCGTGCTGTTTGTGATCGGCCGTTCCCTGGCGGTCGGCCGGAAGGGCGGTGTCCTGACGGTACTGGGCAACGCGACCGGGCAACTGGTGCAGGTGGCTGCCGTCGCGCTCGGCCTGGGCATTATTGTGGCGCAGTCCGTGGTCCTCTTCAGCGTGGTGAAGCTGGCCGGCGCCGCCTACCTGGTCTATCTGGGCATCAAGGCCATCCGGAACCGTCGGCACAACTCCTTCAGCGATCGTCAGCCAGCGGCCTCCTCGCCACGGCGGCTGGTGGCGGAAGGCCTCGTGGTGGGTGTCACCAACCCGAAATCAGTGGTGTTCTCGTAGCAGTGCTGCCGCAGTTTGTTGACTATCCTTCCGGGGCCATTCCGTTCCAGCTGGCGCTGCTGGGGGCGGTGTTCCTGCTGATCGCCGTAGTTTCAGATAGCCTCTGGGCCGTCGCCGCAGGTTCAGCCCGCCAATGGTTTGCCCGTTCGCCCAGCCGGGTTTCAACGGTGGAGGCAACAGGCGGGGCTTTGATGATCGGTCTCGGTGGGACGTTGGCCCTAACAGGCAGCAAGTCCTAGGGACCCCCCCACGCTCTCTCACTTTTGGGCGATTTGGCGCAACGCTCTCTCGTATGAGGTGAGAGAGCGTTTGCCCAAAACGTGCATTAAGTGAGAGAGCGTCCGGGAGTTGCGCTCGTGCTCAGACGGCGGCGAGCGCCGAGCGCCGAGCGGACTGCAACCGGCATCGGCGTTGTGGGCCGGCCGATCAGGGTGCGGAGGTCCGAGCCGCTGACCAGGAGGTCGCCACGGGCAATGCCGAGGTCCGAGTCCGCCAGGATGTCGGCGAAGAGCTCCGGCACGCCGAATCCGGCGAGGAGTCCTGCGTAGTCGCTGGCTGGAAGGTCCTGGTACACCACGGGCTTGTTGGCCGCGGCGCTGATTTCCTGGGCCAGTTCGGTGAGCGTGAACGCGTGATCTCCGCCGAGCTCGTAGATCTTGCCGGCCTGGTTTTCGGCAACCAGCACGGCTGCCGCTGCCTCGGCGTAGTCCACCCGGGCCGCGGCACTGACCTTGCCTTCACCGGCGCTGCCGGCTAGCGCGCCCTGGGCAAGGGTGCCCTGCAGCTGGTCGGTGTAGTTCTCGAGGTACCAGCCGTTGCGGAGAATGGCGAATGGAGCCCCTGAGTCCTTCAGGATGGTCTCGGTTGCCTGGTGCTCAGCGGCCAGCTTCATGCCAGTGGTGTCAGCGTTGGCCACACTTGTGTAGGCCAGCAGCTCCACGCCTTCAGACCTGGCTGCCTCAATCACCGTGCGGTGCTGGTCCACGCGCTGGCCAACCTCGCTGCCGGAAATCAGGAGAACCTTGCTGGCGCCCTGCAGGGCCAGCGCCACGGACGTGGCGTCTGTGTAGTCCATTGCCCTGACCTGGACGCCGCGCGCTGCGAAGTCGGCAAGCTTTTCAATGGACCGGCCGGCGGCCACAATCTCTGCCGCCGGAACGTTGCGCTCCAGGAGGGCCTCGACGACGTGGCGGCCAAGCTGTCCGGTTGCTCCGGTGATGACGATGCTCATGGGTTGGTTCCTTTCACCATTTCTTGGGGGGGTCACCTTCCACAACCAGCCGCACCGCCAATTACTTCCTGAAATACAGTACGCACTTTTAGGTAAGGTACTCACCTTTTGGTAAGTTATGGGTATGGAAGCGACTGCATGGCCCACCAACCTGCCGGAAGATCTCCGGGCACACCTGCCGGAAGGATTGGCCGACGGCGTGTTCCCGGCTGGGTGCCCCAGCCGCACCGTCCTGGACCACATCACCAGCAAATGGGGAGTGCTGATCCTCCTGGCGCTCTCCGAAGGTGAGCAGCGCTGGAGCGAACTCCGGCGCCGGGCCGAGGGAATCAGCGAAAAAATGCTGGCGCAGACCCTCAAGACCCTGGAGCGCGACGGCCTGGTCCTGCGGAAGGCGCAGCCGGTCATCCCGCCCCGCGTGGACTACAGCCTGACCGAACGCGGCTATGAGCTGTCCGGCCTGCTCGTCCCGCTCGTCACCTGGGCCTACAACAACGCTGACGACATCCTCAACGGCCAGCGCTGATTCCGGCCAGCGCCGACCCCTGAATCCCCTAAGTAGTACTCGTCCGCGAAGTCGAGTACATGTTACTGGTGTGACTGGTGTGAATAGCGCATAGCGTAAATGTAAGGTGCCAGCCAGGAATTGGAGGACCATCCTCTGCTGGGAGCGTTCCGGCAACCGCGCCGACAGTGAGCGGCGGACGAGCGCCGCGCTGAAGGAGTTTTTCCGATGGTCAACGCTGCCCGCAATCCGTCCCAACACGAACCTCAACATGACCGCCATGACCGCCTCCGCAGAGACGAAGCCGACGCGAGACAACCGCGCCTCATGGCAAGGGCCTGGAACCGCGTCCGCGCGGTGCCAGGCCCAGCAAGCCCCTACAAAGTCGGGGACGCCGTGGTGGGTGACGATCCCTTCAACGGCCGGCACGAGGGTGTGGTGGTCTCACGGAACACCGGCTCTGTCGGCATCGGAGCCGCAGAGGGCGTTGTCTACTACGATCCCCGCCAGGTCAGACGGCAGGAGTAGGCAACCGGCCCCGGCTACCGCGCCGACCAGCCGCCGTCCATTGCGTAGCTGGCCCCGGTGACCATGCCGGCGTGATCGGACGCCAGCCAGGCCACCAGGGAGGCAACTTCCTCCGGTTCCACCAGGCGTTTCACGGCGGACTCGGTGAGCATCACCTTGGCCAGGACCTCGGACGCGGGGATACCGTGCACCTTGGCCTGGTCCGCGATCTGCTTCTCGACCAGCGGGGTCCGGACGTAGCCAGGGTTGATGCAGTTGGACGTGACTCCGTGCCCCCCGCCCTCAAGTGCCGTCACCTTGCTCAGCCCTTCCAGGCCGTGCTTGGCGGAAACGTACGCGCTTTTGAACGGGGAGGCCCGGATTCCGTGCACGGATGACACGTTGATGATGCGGCCGAAGCCGTTGGCATACATGTGCGGCAGCGCGGCCCGGATCAGCAGGAACGGGGCCTCGAGCATCAGCGCGATGATCCGGCGGAAGTCCGCCGGATCGAACGCTTCGATGGGGCTGATGCTCTGGATCCCGGCGTTGTTCACCAGGATGTCGCAGTCCAGGCTCAGGGTGGCGAGCGCGTCAACGTCCAGCAGGTCAACGGCCCAGGCGGTGCCGCCCACTTCGTCGGCGAGGGCGGCAGCGCCGGCGGAGTCGACGTCGGCCACCACCACTTTCGCCCCGCGGGCGGCCAGTTCCCGGACACAGGCAGCCCCGATCCCGCTGGCGCCGCCGGTCACCACGGCCTTGCTGCCGTTCAGTGTGTTTTCCATTGCAGATCTGTTTCCCATCGTGTGCGCTCAATTTCCCTGCGGTGAACTGCTCAGGCAGTTCAGCGTGCGTCCGCCGGGAGCAGTCCCTCGCGGGCGGCGTCGGCCTTGTCCACGTCCTCCAGCGCGATACCCTTGGTTTCCTTCAGGCTCAGCACCGCCACGGTAGTGATCGCGCAGGCAACCACGAGGTAGATGGCCGTGGGCAGCCAGGAACCGGTGTCCTTGAGCCACTGGGTGGCCAGCAGCGGGGCCAGCGAACCGGCGAAGATCGAGGTGACCTGCGAGCCCAGCGAAACGCCCGAGTAGCGCATCCGGGTGGGGAAGAGCTCGGCCATGATGGCGGGCTGGCCGGCATACATAAACGCGTGCAGGCAGAGGCCGATGGTCACGGCCAGGACAATCACCACGGCGTTGCGGGTATCGAACATGGGGAAGGCGAAGAACGGCCAGGCCGCACCGGAGATGGACCCGATCAGGTAGACGGGCTTGCGTCCCAGCTTGTCCACGAGCCGTCCCACCTGCGGGATGACCAGGAAGTGGATGACGTGGGCGATCAGGAGTGCGAGCAGGAGCGAGGACGTGTCGTACTTGTGCACGCTCTTGAGGTAGACAATGGCGAAGCTGACCACCAGGTAGTACATGATGTTCTCCGCGAAGCGCAGTCCCATTGCCTGCAGGATGCCCTTGGGGTACTTGCGCACTACCTCGAAGACGCCGTAGCTGACTGCCTGTTCCTTCTCCACGAGGGCCTTGGCCTCCAGGAAGATGGGCGCCTCGGTGACGTGGGTGCGGATGTAGTAGCCAACGAAGACGATCACGGCGGAGAGCCAGAAGGCCACGCGCCAGCCCCAGCTCAGGAAGGCCTCGGGGCTCAGGGTGGTGGACATGACGAACAGCACCAGCGTGGCGAGGAGGTTGCCCACCGGCACGGCTGCCTGCGGCCAGCTGGACCAGAAGCCGCGGGCGTTGTTGGGGCTGTGCTCGGCAACCAGCAGCACGGCGCCGCCCCATTCGCCGCCGAGCGCGAAGCCCTGGATGAAGCGCAGTGCCACCAGAAGTGTCGGTGCCAGGTAGCCGATTTCGGCGAAGCCCGGGAGGCAGCCCATCAGGAACGTGGCCACGCCGACGATCACGATGGTCAGCTGCAGGGTGGGCTTGCGGCCCAGCTTGTCGCCGATCTGGCCGAAGACGATGCCGCCGAGGGGGCGGGCCACAAAGCCCACCGCGTAGGTGATGAACGCCTGGATAATGCCGTCCAGCTCATTGCCGCTGGCGGGGAAGAAGTACTTCCCAAAGACCAGGGTGGCTGCTGTGGCGTAGAGGAAGAACTCGTACCATTCCACTACCGTGCCCACCATCGAGGCGGCCACAATCTTCTTAAGCCCGGATCCCTTGGGTGCGGATCCGGCGGCATTGTCTGCCGAGCGCTGCTCTACGCTCATGAGTTTCTCCTTAGTGTCCACTTTGACACGCACTGTGATCCACAGCACTAATGGCTCCACTGAGTATTACTGCACAAACTTGTGCCTTCAATGCCCAATCCAGCACCTGCTGTGTGCACAATTGCAGATATGAAGGCGAATCCCGATGACCTCTTGGTCTTGCTTGCGGTGTCCCGCTCAGCAAAATTTACGACGGCGGCGCAAGTGTTGGGGCTGAACCACACCACCGTCTCACGCCGGATAGCCGCCCTGGAGAAGGCGCTCGGCGGCCGCGTCCTGGCCCGGGCGGCCGGCGGCTGGGAACTGACCGAGCTAGGCACGGAGGCCGTCCGCGTCGCCGAACAGGTGGAGGCAGCCGTGAGTGCGCTGGGACCGGCAGGCCAGGCACCGGACCCGATTACCGGCGTCGTGCGCATGACGGCGACAGACGGCTTCAGCGCCTACATCGCCGCGCCCGCCGTGGCACGGCTGCGCCGGAAACACCCGGGACTGAGCGTGGAAGTGGTGACGATGACCCGGCGAGCGCTGCAGCAACGCTCCGGGCTGGACATCGAAGTGGTGGTGGGCGAACCACAGGTCCACCGGGCCGAAGCCGTCCAACTGGGCGAGTACATGCTGGGGATGTACGCCTCGCGTGCCTACCTCGCCGAGAACGGGACGCCGGCGAGCGTTGCTGAGCTGACGGAGCACCCGCTGGTGTACTTTGTGGATTCGATGCTGCAGGTGGACGACCTGGACGCCCCCCGGCGGCTGGTGCCGGCCATGCGCGAAGGGCTGACGTCCACGAACGTGTTTGTCCATGTGGAGGCCACCCGCGCCGGCGCCGGCATCGGATTCCTGCCGTGCTTCATGGGCAATCTGCACAGCGACCTGGTCCGGCTGCTCCCCGACGACTTCGCCGAATTGCTCCCTTACTGGATGGTGCTGCGACCCGATTCGATGCGCCGCCCTGCCGTGGCCGCTGTGGTGCAGGCATTGCGCGACCAGACGGCGGCGCACCGGGATGCCCTGCTGGGCCGAGGCAGGAACTCCGGTGGTTGAGCTTGTCGAAACCCCGGATTTCGACAAGCTCAACCACCGGAGGCGTTCACTGCCGGGTCGTGACGCACCGGGGAGTTCGCGGCGAAGGCCCGCACTTGGGCGTCGTTCCAGATGTGGGCCGGGACGGCTCCGCCCAGGAGCCGGCGGGCCAGCTGCGGATCTCCGTCCAGCGGGGTGTCGCTGCCGGCCATCACCATGTTGCCGTAGCGGCGGCCCTTCAGCATGGAGGGGTCGGCGATGATGACGGTGTGTGCGAACGCGGCCGCGACGGCGGCGGCGTCTTCCCTCGCATTCCTTAGATCCGGGGCGTCGCCTGAGTTCACCACATAGATGCCGCCCGGCGACAGGACCCGCTTGATGTGGTCATTGAACTCGGCGGTGGTGAGCGGCCGCGGCGTGAGTGAACCGGCAAACACGTCACGGATGATGAAGTCGCGACTGTCCGGCGTGAGCGTCTCGGTGACCTCGCGGGCCTCCCCCACGCGCAGCCGCAGGAGCGGCGCCTTGGGCAGGTCGAACCAGCCGCGGACGTACTCGGCCAGCTTGCCGTCGAGCTCCACCACCACCTGCCGGGCGTCCGGATAGGCGGTGTGGAAGTACCGGGCCAGGGAACAGGCCCCGCCGCCCAGGTGCAGCCCGCGCAGCCGCTCGGTCCCGCCCGCGGCGGGCGCGCCGGACTTGGCGCCGCCCTTTCCGGACCTCGGCGGCCAGCGTGACTCAATCAGCGCCGCCATCCAGCGCATGTACTCAAAATCGAGGAAGAGCGGATCGGCGAGGTCGATGTGGGAGCTCATAACACCGTTGATCTTCAGGAGCCACCCGTTGGAGTTGTCCTGGTCCGCAACGAGCTCGCAGTCGCCGGTATCGATGTAGTAGACGCCCTCAACGGGGCCATCAGGACGGGTGCCCTTGGGCACCTCGATGACACCCGTCGTCGGACGCTGGCTGTTCCGGCCGGCTGACTTGCCGCGCTTTGCCATTACCCGTGTGCCGCTTCAGTCATGGATCAACCCTAATTGACTGCCCTGCGCCGGCCGTCCGGAACGGTCGCGGTCCCGGCGGCGGGAACACGGCCGGTTTGCGGGAACAGGGCTAGGTTGAGAGCGGCCGGTCCCGGTCGGTCCTCTCAGCCCGGTCTGCCCGGTCCCGGACACGCCGCAGTTCCTCCGCCCGCGTGGCGTCGGTGCCCGTGGCGTCGGTACGCGTGGCGTCGTCCGGATGCGCGTCGGGGTCCGGCCCAAGCGTCTCCGTGCGGGTGGCGTCGGTGCGGGTGGAGTCGGTGCGCATCGTGTCGGTACGCGCGTCCCCGTCCTGATTTATGTCGGGGTCCAACGCGTCCGCCTTCTGCGTGCGCTCGGCCACGTCCTCCCGGAGCGACCTGGCGCTGTCGGTCTTCTGCTCAGCCTCCTGCTTCAGCCTCGCCGCGTCCACCTGCGCTTGCTCTGCGTCGGCGCGGGCGCGGGTGGCCCGGGCTTCGTTCTCACGCGCATCGAGCTCGATGTCCTCGGCTTTCCGGCGCATTTCGGCAGCCTTTTCGCGGTGCGATTCGTCCCGTTTCAGCTCCATGGCCCGACGGCGACGCCCGGTCACCAGCCACAGCACGATCAGGACCAGCACGACGACGGCAACAATCACCCAAACCCACGATGTTGTATCCACGACTACGCACCCTTTCCACTTCGTTGTGACGGGGTCCCTGCGATGCCGGGTCGGCAGGCGATACGGACCCCTTTTGAAATTCAGGTAGGAAGGGTACTTACCTTCCGTTAGTAACCATGCTTACTATTTTACGGCCAGTATCGCTGGTTCTTAATCAACAACCGGCCTTCTTTGGAAAGAGAGAGCGAAGATGACAGAGAACCAAAGGCCCGAGGACTCGGCTTACCCGGCTCCACAGGCCACCCCCGGAACCACAGGAGAACGCGCCCCCAGTACGTTCCCCGCAGCAGCGCCACAGACGCGCGACACCGTCGGGACGTCCCGCAAGGATGCTGTCAAGGAAGAGGCCGGGGACGTCGCGCGGACAGCGGCGGATTCCGCGCAAAGCGTCGCTGAAACCGCCAAGACGGAAGCGGGCAACGTCGCGTCAGAGGCGAAGGCGAATGCCAAGGATCTCCTCCACCAGGCCCGCTCCGATCTCACGGAGCAGGCAGGCGCCCAGCAGCAGAAGGTAGCCAATGGCCTCCGGTCAGTCTCGGACGAACTGCACGCCATGGCGCGTGCATCGGACCAGCCCGGAGTGGCCACGGACCTGGTCCGCCAGGCCGCGGAGCGTTCCTCGTCGGTAGCCTCCTGGCTGGACGGGCGGGACCCGGGCTCGCTCTTGGATGAAGTCAAGAGCTTCGCCCGGCAGCGCCCCGGGACGTTCCTGCTTCTCGCGGCCGGGGCTGGCGTCCTCGCTGGCCGGCTCAGCCGCAGCCTGAGCGCCGGCGCACCGGAGTCCGCAACGCACTACGCTGGCGCCCGCGGCCAGTACGGCGGTGGCCAGTACGGCGCCGGCGGTCAATACGACAGCGGCTACACGCCGTCGGCCGGTGGGACTGTCCCGCCCCCGCCGGTACAGCTGCCCGGCCCGGCCACCACCACGGCAGGGTACGACGGCGGCACGCCGGGGAGCAGTTACGGCGACCCTTCGCGTCCCGCCAGTCCTCTCGACAGCCCCCAACTCGCGGCACAGCCCTTCTCGACCAACCGCATTGCCGACGACCCGTTGGCCGACCGGGAGCTCGCCGACGATCCTATGGCCAACGACCCCCTGACCCGCGACCGCTCAGCGGACGGCCAGGCTGGCAGGCTGTGATGAGCAGCCAGATACCTGAACCTCCTCCGTCGGCGGCGCACGCGAAGGCGGACAACACCTCGTTGGGTGACCTGCTCGGTGAGGTGACCCGCGACCTGTCCACGTTGATGCGCCAGGAAGTGGAGCTTGCCAAGGCCGAACTCAAGGAATCCGCCAGCAAGGCAGGCAGGGGAGGTGGCATGCTGGCCGGCGCCGGCGTAGCTGGCCACTTCGTGCTGCTGTTCCTGTCGATCGCCCTCTGGATCGCGTTAGGCGAGCTGATGGGACTCGGCTGGTCCGCCGTCGTCGTCGCAGTCATCTGGGGCGTCATCGCCGCCGTCCTGGCCTCCATCGGCCGGAAGGAACTCAAGACTGTGAGGGGCATGCCCCAAACCGCTGAAACACTCCAGGAAATTCCCCCAACCCTAAAACCCGGTGAGGTAAGACGATGAGCGACAACCCGGACGATATCCGTTCAGATATTGAGGCAACGCGCGCCCGCCTGGGCACGAACGTGGACGCGGTGGCGGACAAAGTGACGCCGTCTAACATCGTCCACCGCCAGACAGACAAGGTGAAAGACGCCGTCTTCGGAGTGAAGGAGAGAGTCATGGGAACAGCCGACGACGTCACCAACCGCGTGCACAGCGGAGTCCACGCCCGGACTGACAGTGCAGGCGATGCACTCAGCGATGCAGGCGCCGCCATTGGTGACGCTCCGCACCAGGTGAAGGCCAAAACACAGGGCAATCCGATGGCTGCAGGCCTGATCGCGTTCGGGGCCGGCCTGCTCCTGTCCTCACTGATCCCTGCCAGCGAGAAGGAACGCGAAGCAGCGGATGCCCTCAAGTCCGCCGCCGAACCGTTGACCACCCAGCTGACCGAGGCCGCGAAGGACATGGCCGAAGGCCTGAAGGAACCGGCACGGGAAGCGATGGAAAACGTCAAAGCAACGGCAGCCGACGCCGCCGAGCATGTTAAGGCCGAAGGTCAGGTTGCGGCAGCGGACGTCAAGGACCGCACTGTCGACGCCAGGGATCACGTCCAGAACACGTAACGGCACCAGCACCGCCAGCAGCACAGACAGGCCGGTTCCGCCTCCCCCGGCGGAACCGGCCTTTCCCTTTCCAACCCCGAGAGGACACACCATGGCCGCTCACGATGCACCCGAAACCAGCACCGCCAAGGCGGGCAGCGCTCCCGCACCCGACGACTCCCGGAAACCGGACAGCCCCACCGACGTCACCAAACCGTCGTGGAAGTACATCGCCAAAAAGACGCTTCGGGAGTTTAACAAGGACCAGTGCCCGGACCTCGCGGCATCCCTGACCTACTACGCCGTGCTGTCCTTGTTTCCTGCAATGCTCGCGCTCGTTTCCCTGATCGGCCTCTTTGGGGACCCCGAAAAAACAACCACGGCCCTGCTCGAAATCGTGCGGGGCTTCGCCCCTGCTGAGACGGTGAATACCGTTAGCGGCCCGGTTGAGGAATTGGCGAACGCGCCGGCGGCAGGATTGACTCTGGTCATTGGCCTGGGAACAGCGCTGTGGTCCGCTTCGGGCTACGTTGGCGCCTTCGGTAGGGCGATGAACCGGATCTATGAAGTGGACGAGGGCCGTCCATTCGTCAAGCTGCGCGGAACCATGCTGGCTGTTACGCTCCTCGCCGTAGTCATCGTGGCACTCCTGGCAGGCATGCTGGTGCTCAGCGGACCTGTGGCAGAGGCAGTCGGCGACCTGATCGGGCTCGGTGGCGCGTTCCTCACTGTCTGGAACATCGCGAAATGGCCGGTAATGGTGGCACTC
The DNA here is from genome assembly GCF_054511035.1 of Pseudarthrobacter sp. MDT1-22. NCBI lineage: Bacteria > Bacillati > Actinomycetota > Actinomycetes > Micrococcales > Micrococcaceae > Pseudarthrobacter > Pseudarthrobacter sp. MDT1-22. The sequence continues at coordinate 32,882 of NZ_JBTNDK010000024.1, forward strand.
ATCATTGTCATCATCGCGGTGCTCTACTACGCCACTCCCAACGTCAAGCAACCCAAGTTCAGATGGATGAGCCTTGGCTCCGGCATAGCCCTGTTTATTTTCCTGCTGGCCTCGCTCGGCTTCGCCTTCTATGTGGCCACCTTTGGCAATTACAACAAGACCTACGGCGCACTTGGCGGTGTGATCGTTATGCTGCTCTGGTTGTGGATCCTGAACATGTCTCTTTTGTTCGGGGCAGAATTTGACGCCGAGATGGAGCGGGGACGGCAACTCCAGGCGGGAATCGAGGCCGAAGAAACCATTCAGCTCCCGCCGCGGGACACCAAGAAGAGCGAGAAGATGCAGGAGCAGGAAGAGGACGACATCCGGCGCGGCCGCGAGCTGCGTGAGCGCCACGGGAACGGCCCGGATCAGGCTGGATCGGACGCCAGTACGGGACGAAACGGCGTCAAGCGGGTCTAGGCAGGGCCCGCCACTTGGAGGAAGATCAATATCAGCAGATTCCTTCAGTTTTCCCGGGCCTTTGACGTCCCGGGTGTCTGGCGGGGTCGGCGGCGAGGTGGCCTCTTCTGAGACCGAGGCCAGTCCCCCCAGTCGTCGTCGGCCCCCTCATTTTGTCCGTTTCTCAGCGTTCGAACGCCACGGCGGACTCCATACCAAGTGCCAGCAGATATGCGCCGAAGCCCTGCGGCGCCCGGGCCTCGGTCCGCCCTGAGGTCAGGACCCGCACCGTGTCCGTGGACGTTATACGGAACCCGTGGCGGCGCAGCCGTGCGGCCAGCGCCCGGTCCTCGTGCGAGCGCTGACGGGGAAAGCCACCAGCGCGAATGTAGGCCGAGGCCCGCACACCGAAGTTCGCACCATGCACATGGGGGTGTTCCTCCCTCAACGGATGCCGGGCGTGCCAGCGCCTCAGGAGTTCGCCGTCCATGCCCTCCGGATCCGGTTCCACCGTTCCCAAGACTGCATCGGCGCCGCCGTCAGCCAGTTCCACCTGGCGCAGGAGCCAGTTTTCCGGAACGCAGGAATCGGCGTCGGTATTTGCCAGCCATACCCGTCCGGCGGTCTGCGGTCGGTCCGCCCCCGCACTGTCCGGCAGGCGCCCTGTGAGGAGCAGGTTGATCCCTGCCCGCCGGCTCCTCCCCACGCTGCGGAACGCGACCGGCAGCAGGGTGATGCGGCGATCCGCCGCCGCAATATGCGCCGCCACGGCGCCCGAGCTGTCCGTGCAGGCGTCCAAGACCACCACGATGGCGACGTCTGTATCCGGCTGACTGTGCTGCAGGGCATCAGCTGCGGCACTGACCGCTGCCAGGGCACGTGCCAGGTGGGGTTCCTCGTTATGGACCGGAATAACCACGGCAACCTGCGCGATCCTGTCCATGTCAGGACACCGGAGGTCCGGGATCGCCGGCATCGCCGGGAGCCACGAGCGTTTCCAGCACAAAATCGCGTTCCTGGTACAGACCGCCGGTGGGCCACCGCAGCCGGTTCCGGGCCAGCGCGTGGACCGAGTCGCCGTCGAGCTCCCATCCGGAAACCGGGTGCCGCCAGTGGCACAGCAGCAGCGTGCCGTCCGGCGCCATCGATTCCTTGATCCGCTGCAACAGCAGATCAAACTCTGCAGCGGACAGGTAGTAGCCCACTTCGGAGACCACTACAAGGTCGAAGCTGCCCCCGGGCCAGTCACCGGGGAGCGTCAACTGCCGTGTGGAAACCCCGGGGAACGGCGCGAGCCGCCGGGCCGCAAGCTCAAGCGCGGTGTTGCTGGCATCCACGGCAAGCAGCCTGGTGCATCTGGTGGCCAATTCGGCGGTCAATGTTCCGATGGAGCAGCCGATTTCCAGGCCCGACAGGTAGTTCTCCTGGGGCAGCGCGGCGAGGGTGAGCGCGCGCTTGCGCCGCTCGTACCAGCTGGTGGTGTACTCCCAGGGGTCTTCGGACTTCGCGTGCACGGCGTCGAAGATCCGCTGCGCGTCCGCGCTGGTGTGGGGAAGGGATTGGACCGGGCGGGCCCCGGGCGGCGTCCAGGCGAATGTCTCAAAAGCGCGCCTGAAATGCTGCAGCAGCCCCTCGCCGAGGAGCACCTCGTCCCCGTCCAGCCCGGACAGCGGACGTATCTGGCTCGCGTGTGAGTCCATGGCGGACCTCTTCGCCGCCCGCTGATCAGCACCCAGCGGAACGCGCGCCCAGGACCGCCAGGCAGGGTCCTCCGGGGAGGCCCACAGCCAGTACCAGATGGGATACTCCAGCAGGGCGTGCCCACCTTCGCTGGCGACGTCGGCGGCCACCGCACCAAGGGCGTTGTGGTCCGCATGGCCGTCGTCTCGGTACGGGGCCACAATTGCCAGGTGCTGCGGTGGACCGGGGAGCCGGCCGACGGCCTCCCGCAGCCGGGCGGCGATTTCCGGCGTGAGTTCTTGCAGGCCCCGGTCCGGCAGCCCGAGGAAACGCCAGCGTCCGGCCAACCCCAGGACTCCCATCGCTGCCGCAAACTCCTCAAGCCGGACGGCGGCGAGCTGTTCAGGCGTGGTTGTCGCCGAGTCCGGGTGCGAGCCCTCCCCCGCCGTGCACAGCAGCACCTCGACGTCGGCGCCCAGCGAGTGCAGCAGCGCCAGCAGGCCCCCGGCGCCCAGGGTCTCGTCGTCGGGGTGTGCCGCCAGCACGACGAACCGCATGGCAGCCAATTCCTGCTGCCCCAAGGGCAACTCCGCCATAGCCGCGAGCCCGCTCGCCGCCCAACGGGCCTCATCAGTCCCCTGGTCCGTGTGCGAGAAGGTCACCACAGATGCTCCCCCTTCAACGTCAGCTTTCCCAGCTGTGCATCGTCCCGCATGGCATGGTGCTGGCGCACGTACAGCGCCAGGTCCGCCATGCGCTTGGCATACGGTTCGTCGAACGCCAGTGGCGCCGGTCCCCGGTTCCGGCTGACAAGGGACAGGACACGCTCGACGGCGGCAGCTACGGTTCCGCGCACGCGTAACGCTTCGCTCCACGCGCTCCGGTCCGCCGCCGGGTGTGCCCCTGGCTCCTGTCTGTCTTCCCTGACTTCCGGGCTTCCGCCTCCGGTCTCCCGTGTATCTTCCCCGGCGGACAGGCTGCCGTCGTTGGACAGCTGGCCGTCGTCGATGAGGGCCGCCGTTCGCGCCAGGTACTGGAGTGCGGCGGTGAGGATCCTGTCTGTCTCGCCCAGGGCAGCCAGCGCGATCTGGTCAGGTTCGCGGCCGGACTGAGCTGCGGCGACCAAGGAGTTCTTGTAGTCCCGCGCCACGCCCACGGCGCCCCCGAGCCAGCAGGCTGCTACCCCCATGCCACCCCAGGCGAAACCGGGCCGGCTGAAATACCAGCTATCGATGCCCAACTGCTGTGCGGGCACCTGGCTGAAATGGACAGTCCCGCTGGGAATCTCGCGCAACCCGCGCGCCACCCACGCCGACTCCTCACACGTCACTCCCGGATGCCGGAGGTCCACCGCAAAGGCGGCTCTTCCGCCGGTTTCGGTGTAGGCAGTGATGACGGCCCGGTCCAGGAGCGGCGCCAGTGAACACCACGGCTTGGACCCGCTCAGCAGAATTCCGGCGTCGCCGGTCTTGGCCTCGAGGCGGAGTCCCGGGCCCTCCGCGGCAAACACTCCCCAAGCGCCCGCGCAGTCGGCCGGAACAGCGCCCGCCCGATGGTTCCCCGTCTGGGCAAGAATCGCTTGGGCATCCATATGCGGTTCAAAAACGCGGCCTGCGGCAATATCCACCGCCGCGACGGAAGCGAGCAGTTCCCAGAGGCGGGCAGTTTGTCCGTCCCCTGGCTGAGGCCAATGGCTTCCCGAGTCCCGGGCCAGGGCCAGAAGTGCGGGAACATCGCCAGATGCGGCCGCCACGGACTCGAGCAGGGGAACCGTCCAGGCCAGTTCCGTTTGAGTTGAAACCAGCCGGACGGGCTGGTGGGATGATGCAGTCACGCTGACGCCTCTCTGCACTGCCTACTTAGCCGCCGGTTCGGTGACGGCCGCGGACGGAGTCATGGTTTCCGCGTTGACCATCCACGCGAGCCGTTCCAGGCGTTCGATGGCGGCATGCAGCAGGTCCGCGCTGGTGGGATCCTCTTCATCCACGTCATCGTGGACATCCCGCATTGTCTGCACTGTCCGTTCGAGCCTGGCAGTGATCAGTTTGACGGCGTCCTTCGTGGAAATCAGGCCGCCGGTGAGCTCAGCAAGACGCGTGTCTGCGGCTACGGTGTGGCTCCGTCCGTCGGGCAGGGCGTGCAGGGCCCGCATCCGCTCCGCCGTCTGGTCCGCAAACAGCCGGACACTGGCGATGATCTCGTCGAGCTGCAGGTGAAGGTCGCGGAAGTTGGTGCCCACTATGTTCCAGTGGGCCTGCTTGGACTGGAGATGCAGCTCAATCAGGTCCGTAAGGACCATCTGAAGATTGCTGGCAAGGGTGGGTGACGCTTTCATCGTGTTCCTCCACTGCAGGCGGTTCCGGACAGGCATCGGCCGGACAGTCATTCTAAGCATACTTAGCAATATTCTGGATGAACGGATGCAGTCTGCGCCCAGAAGTCAGCCGCTCGGAGTCACGGGCTTGCGGTTAGATGCTTGCGGTCAGCACTTAGCGGACGCGTGCCAGAGCGAACCCGTCCCAGCCTTTGGACCCGACCGTCTGGATCACGGTGGCATCGAGCTGCGGATGCCGGCCCAGCAGTTCCAGGGCGCTGATGATCCCGGGGGCATTGATCTGGTCCATGGAAGGATCCAGCACCGCGCCCTCCCAGACGGCGTTGTCCAGGACCACCACGGTTCCCGGCCTGCCCATGCGCACGGCCCACTCAAGGTACGCGGCGTCGTTTTCCTTGTCCGCATCGATGAACACAAAATCGAACGGCTCCTGGCCCTCCGACTGCAGCGCGGCCAAGGTGTCCAGGGCGGCGCCCACCCGGATCTCAACTTTGTCCCCCAAGCCGGCAGCCTCCACATTCGCCCTGGCGATGTCCGCATGTTTGGCGAGGTATTCGCACGTCACCAGCCGGCCGCCGTCGGGCAGTCCCTGCGCCATCCAGATGGTGCTGAACCCTGCGAGCGTGCCGATCTCCAGCACCCGGCGGGCGCCGGACAGCTGGACCAGGAGCTTGAGCAGCTTGCCGGCGTTGGGCGTAACTTCAATGGGCGGCATCCCTGCGTCGACGGCGGAGCGCACCGCCTGCTTAAGTGCAGAGTCTGGGTGCACCACCGTGGTTGTGAGGAAGTCTTCCACTGCCACCCACCCAGGCTGGGTCTTGTGCTCAAACATGGCCACAGTCTGGCACGCAGGCACGCGACGGTCTAGGACTCGGCGTAGGCACCAGTCTAGGAGCCGTCCGAGAGTGCCCCTTCAAGGCGGTCCACCTTGGCGCTGAGCTCGCCCTTATAACCGGGCCGGATGTCTGCCTTGATGACCAGTGAGACACGGCTGCCAAACTTTCCCACGGCTTCGGTGGCGCGCTTTACGACGTCGAACACCTCGTCCCATTCGCCCTCGATGGTGGTGAACATTGAGTCCGTCTGGTTGGGCAGGCCCGACTCCCGGACGATCCGCACGGCGGCCGCAACGGCGTCGTGCACTGATGCGTCGGTGGGACGCGATCCCCCTGCAGGCGTACCGGACGGGGCGACTGAAAATGCAAGCAACATAGGGCAAGTCTGCCATGTGGCCCAACCCGAAACGGGTCTGGTGAGGCCGGCGAAGCGTCACATACGTTGCTACCCTCCGGTAACCGTGAAGGCTGCCTGCGGCATTGCTAACCTGAACGAATGAGCATTGCTGTCGTCCGCAAGCCACTACGCGCAGACGCTGCCCGGAACGTGGACAAGATCATCCTGGCCGCGCGCCAGTGCTTCCGCGAGCATGGTCCCGAGGTTCCCCTCCAGACCATCGCACTGACGGCAGGTGTTGGCCCGGCCACCCTGTTCCGGAACTTCGCCGACAAGGAGGAGCTGGTCCTGGCCGCCCTCAACCGGCAGCTCCGCGAGACCGTGGACCCCGTTATGGCGGACGCGCTGGCGGACATCGACGCAACTGCGGGACTGCTGCGCGTCCTCGAAGCCATCATGGCCGCGGCCAGCTCTGATGCCAACCTGCTGGGCGCCGTTGCGGGCCGCCGCGAACTCCTCACCGGCATCACCGGCTCGCTGATGGATTCCATGAGCGTCCTGCTTGGCCGCGGCCAGGGTCAAGGCACCCTGCGTTCCGATATTTCCATGACCGACATGTTCCGCCTGCTCGCCATGCTGATCGGCGTCGTGGACACCATGGAGCCCGGTTCCGACGCCTGGCGCCGCCCGCTGGCACTGATCGAGGACGCCATCCGCACTGAACGGCCCCACCGCCCGTTGCCCGCGCATGTGCCGCTGCCCGCCCCACAGCTACAGGGTCCACAGTTCACCTGACACCCGCGCCCTCCCGCCGGACCACCACCACGGGCGCCCCATTGTTGGTGTCCAAACGTTGGATTAGACTCAGGTAAGGTTACGCAGCCAGCCTCTGAATCTTCTGAGGGAGCATGAGTGAAACACCTCCAGCGCAGCCAGTCCAACGCCATCGTCCGCCGATGAACCAGACACACTTGTCCCAGATTATCCACGACCCCCGCGGCCCCGAGGAGATCCTGCCGTCGCTGGCGGCGGAGGACCTGGCCAATCTGCTGGACGCCCTCTACCAAAACCTCGACACTCCCACCCCGGTATTCGGTGCGCAGGCGTGGTATGAGCTGGCCGTCGAGGAAAGCGCCCGCCGGACCGGGTCGCCAGAGGATGAGCAAACCGCCTGACCGGCCTACGGCCCGGACCACGAGGGTGGCGGTGCCGTGCTGACGATGAGCCCAATCAGCTGGCGTCGCCCCCGGGGTTCTTTTGTTGATGTTTGGTTTCTTCGGGCGTGTTCTCCTGCGGCCCGGCGCTGCCTTTCCCCTCCGCCGGGGGAGGCTCCTGGCCGTGCTTGTGAGGCTCATGATCGTAGTGATGGGGCACGTGCTCCTTGGCCTCCAACAGGTGCTGCTGCAGCTTCTCCTCCGCATCGCGGCGGCGCCGGGAAGTATCCCGCAGTTCCCGCGTCGATTCGGAGACAGTGGTGTCATAGACCGGCCGCGGCTTCGGGTCTGCAGCCTGGGGGTTGTCGGTTCCGCTATCCGGATCCGGGGTGTTGGGCTCTGGCTGTTCGTTCATCTTGACTGACTCCTTTAGGCCGTAGCGACAGCCTCACGCCGATACACCGGCCGGCCATCAATCGTCAGGTTCCGTTTCCCGGTTTCGGAGTTCGGCCCGTACGGCCGCGTGCAGGGCGGTGATGTTTGCTTCCTGACTGACGTCCAGAGCCAGTCTCATCCGCTCGGAGAGTACAACCAGGTCCTCCGGCGGCAGGTCTGCCAGAGACCGGAACCGGGTAAAGAAGCGCTTGACCGGAAGCCCGGCGCGCCATCCATCACGTGCTGGACGGCGGGTTTTGCCGGGTCTCGCACCGGCTGGGTGCAGCCTTATTTCCATGGTCAGCGCTCTCACGAGAGTCCACGGCCAACTGCATAGCCAGGCCCATGCTATAACGCATATGAGCCGCACCACCAGTGCTTCGGAGTCGGTTTCACCTGGCGGTCAGTTCCATCCGATGAGCCGCAGCAGGGCTGCGGCACCGGCTCCCACCACCACCACCAGCAGGAAGGGCGCCCGGAAAGCCAACACGACGGCTGCGGCGGCGAGGGCTCCCAGCCGCGCGTCGGCGGCCAACGTCTGGCCGGACGCCACAGTGTTGACAATGGTCAGGGATGCCAGAAGTCCGATGGTCATGGTGCCGGCGATACGCGACATCCGGGGGTCCTTCAGCAGCTTCGCCGGGACGAAATAGCCCACCAGCTTCCACGCGTAGGCAAGGAAGCACGCCAGCAACAACCAGATCCAGAGATTCATGCGCCCGCCTGCCCCGTCTGCCCGTGGCTGTCCCCGTGGCTGTCCCTCTGATTGTCCAGGTGCGCGTCCCGGTTTTTGTCCCGACGCCCATGGTGCTCGTCGTAGGGATCCACGTCCGGCTCCAGGCCTTCATCACTGCGTCCGTGGCTGAACCAGCCGATCAGTGCAGCCACCACGGCGGCGATCAGGATGGGCACGCCTGCGGGAACGAACGGCACGGCTACAACCGTGGCGAGTGCGCACACCACGGCAATCGCCGCCGGTTCCCGCCCCTTGAGCCGCGGCCACAGCAGGGCCAGGAATGCGGCCACTGCCGCACCGTCCAGGCCCCACTGTTTGGGATCACCCAATCCGCTTCCTGCGAGGGCCCCCACGGCGGTGAAAAGGTTCCAGAGTACGTAGATGCCGATGCCGGCCGTCCAGAAACCGCGGCGTTGCTCGTCGGGGTCGGTCTGCCCGCTGCTGGTGGCGGTCGACTCGTCAATGGTGACTTGTGCGGCAACATACTTCCGCCAGCCCGTCGGATGCAGGAGGGCGTTGAGCTGCATGCCGTAGATGCCGTTCCGCATGCCCAGCAACGTGGCTGCGCTCATGGCGGCAATTCCGGAGCCTCCACCCGCCACCACACCGATGAACGCGAACTGGGAACCGCCGCTGAAAAGCAGCAGGCTGAGCGCCATGGTCTGCCAGAAATCAAGACCTGAGGTGACGGACAGGGCGCCGAAGGACACTCCGTAGAGGCCGGTGGCGATGCTGATCGAGATTCCCACCCGCACGGCGGGCGAGGCGAGCAACTTCACCGCCGTCGTCCCGGGTTCCGCAAGCTCCAAGCCCACAGGATGAGCGGCAGCTGAAGCGGAAACCGGACGGTTTGTACCTTGCGCTGCGTCGGGGATCCGGCGGAGCCATAGGCGCGGCGAAGTGCGTCCACGTGGCCGGCCAGGAATACCGTGAACATTGCAGTCACGGCGGTGGCTGTTGCCCGCCGTGACACCGGGATCAGGAGGCCGACGGCGGCACCCGCTTCCAGCAGTCCGCTCACCGCAATCCATTCCTCCCGTGACATCACCGCCAGGGGCCGCCTGCCGCCGTCGGGCGCTGGCACTTCGTGCCCCTCCGGCGACTCGCCGCCGGCACCTGGAGTCTCGCGGCACAGATAATCCGGGACCACCTGTTCGAAGAACCGTGGCTCGCGGAAGTGCTTCATGGCGCTGGTCATCAGCAGCGCGCTCATGGCCGCCGCGGACACTGTTTGGGTGGCCCGGGCGGACCAGCGAAAAGGCATGGGTCCACTCAATCACAGCGCCGCCCCGGGGGCTAAACAGCAGCGGCTGAACGGCAACGACTGAACAGCAGCGACTCAGGACGGCAGCTGGACCTGTTGCCCGCTCGATTGCAGCTGCGCCAATACCCTGGCTGGTTTGTTCGTGGTGATCTCGTGGATTCCCAGCCCTTGGCAGAGCGCCACATCCCGTTCCGAATCAACGGTCCACACGCGGAAGCGGCGACCGGACTCCAGCCAGCGCTGCACGGTCCGGGCGTGCTCGCGGACGTACATGATTCCGGGCCCCGCGAGTCCCACGTCGCACTCGTCCAGGATGCGTTCGCCTTCCAGCTGCGCCGCCTTCATCAGGTTGGCGATGGCGCCGCCAGCCAGGGGGCCGAGGCTGAGTTCGTCGCGGAGTTCGTCGACGTCGATGTCGTCCACCAGTTGGCAGATGAATTCGGCCGGCACACTCCGGAGCAGGTGCTTTACGGAATCCGGGCTGAAGCTCATGAACGTCACCTGGATGTTGTCCACCGAGGAAGTTCCGTCGTCCCAGCCTTCGCCCCGGAGCACGTCCAGCACACGGTCTTCCAGTTTCAGCTGGTAAGGACTGGGGTGCTTGAGCTCGATTGCCAGGCCGATCGGCCGGCCAGCGCCGCGCAGGATGTCCAGGAGTTGAGGGAGCGTGAGGAGCTGCTCTGACTTTGCGCCGTATTCCTCCGGGATCCGGGCGCCTTTCCAGGACGAGAAGTCCAGCAGCCGCAACTCCGCCAGTGTTCGGTCAGCAACAGGTCCGGTTCCGTCCGAGGTCCGGTCCAGGTTGGCGTCATGGAGCAGCACGGCGTGCTGGTCCCGCGTCAAGTGGACGTCGCACTCCACCCCGTCCGCGCCGTCGGCAATGGCCTGGAGGTAGGCGGCGCGCGTGTGTTCGGCAAATGCAGCGCTGGCGCCCCGGTGGGCAAACACCAGCGGCCGTTCCGGCTCAGGCTCCTCGAATGTCATGAGGACACGCTAGCGGACGCCGCCCGGTGGCTCGGCGCTAGGCTGGGCACATGCAGGTGAACTCTGAGCCAACTACCCGCCAGGACCCGTCCCGGCCCACAGGTCCGGCGCCGCGGCCCCCCAAGGGGGGCGCCGCCGTCGTCGGTCATCAACTCAGTGCCGGGGACGCCGAAAAGGCGGCAGCGCTGCGGAAAATGAAGCTTGTGGCGCTGGGACTCCTCATTGCCATGGCCGTCATTTTTGTGTTCGCGTTCGCGCTGCAGAAGGAGTATCCGTGGCTGCAGTACGTCCGCGCCGCGGCCGAAGGCGGCATGGTGGGCGCGCTGGCCGACTGGTTCGCCGTGACCGCGCTGTTCAAGTACCCCATGGGCATCAAGATCCCGCACACCGCTATTATCCCGCGCCGCAAGGACCAGATCGGGGCGTCGCTGGGCGAGTTTGTGGAGACCAACTTCCTGTCCGAGCAGGTGGTCCAGGAGAAGCTCGCTTCGGTGGACGTGGCGCGGAAGGCCGGCCAATGGCTCGCCGGTCCGGGCGGCGCCGAGCGCGTGGCGAAGGAGGGTGCCGCCGTCATCCGCGGCGTGTTCAAGGTATTGAACGACGACGACGTCCAGGCGGTCATCGAGGGAATGGTGCGTAAGCACCTGCTGGCTCCGCCGTGGGGACCGCCGGTGGGCAGGATGGCGGAACGGATTTTTGCCGACGGGCACCACCACAAGCTCGTGGACCTGCTGGTGGACCGCGCCGCGGACTGGGTGGACGACAATCACGAAACCGTCAGCCGGCTGGTCTCCGACCGGTCCCCCACCTGGGTCCCGCAGTTCGTGGACGGGCTCGTGGGCGACAAGGTGTACGTGGAGATCCTCAAGTTCACGCGCGCCGTCCAGTCCGATCCGAACCACCAGGTCCGGCAGCAGATCGACAAATACCTGAACGACCTCGCGCAGGACCTTCAGCACGATCCCGCGATGATCGCCCGGGCCGAAGACATCAAGGCACAGGTTCTGGGAGATCCCGAGGTCCGCGAACTGGCCTCCCGCACCTGGGGAACCGTGAAGAGCGCCCTGCTGTCTGCGGTGGACGATCCGGACAGTGAACTGACGGTTCGGTTCAAGACGGCGGTGCGCGATTTCGGCTCACGCCTGGTGAACGACGCCGAACTGGCCGGCAAGGTCAATGCCTGGATCGGCGACGCCGCCGGTTACCTGGTGCGGACCTACCGCTCCGACATCGCCGGCGTGATCACCGATACCGTGGCCCGCTGGGATGCCGAGGAAACGTCGCAGAAGATCGAACTCCAGGTGGGCAAGGACCTGCAGTTCATCCGGATCAACGGCACCGTGGTGGGCTCACTGGCCGGGCTGGTCATCTTCAGCGCGGCGCACCTGGTGTTCGGCTGACCTGGCCCTTCTAAGGCAACGCGGGGCGGTTACGCGAAGGACTCCAGCTGCACGCCGGCCGCTTCGAGCCCGGTACGAACACCGGCGGCCATTTCCACGGCCCCGGGGGTGTCGCCATGGATGCACAGGGAGTCGGGCCGGACCTGAACCACCGTTCCGTCCACGGCCACAACTTCGCCCTTCGTCGCGAGGCGCACTGCGCGCTCAACGATCGAGTCGACGTCGTGGAGGACAGCACCAGCCTGGGAGCGCGGCACCAAGGTCCCGTCCGCCTGGTAGGCGCGGTCCACAAAAGCCTCAATAAAAACCGGGTGGCCGGCTTCCTTGGCCTGGATCAGCAGCTGCGAGCCCGGCAGGCCGAGGATCGGCAGGCCGGGGTCGTAGGCCTGGATGGCGGCAACCACGGCGGAGGCCTGCTCGGCGTCGTGGACTAGGCGGTTGTACAGGGCGCCATGCGGCTTGACGTAGTCAACGGAGGCCCCGACGGCGTGCGCCACGCCGTCGAGCGCGCCCAGCTGGTAGAGGACGTCACCGAACAGTTCGTCGAAGGACATGTCCAGCGACCGGCGGCCGAAGCCGGCCAGGTCCCGGTACCCCACGTGCGCACCAACGGTGACGTCGAGCTCGAAGGCGGCGCGGCAGCTGTCCAGCATGGTGACGGGATCCCCCGCGTGGAAGCCGCAGGCCACGTTCGCGCTGGTCACCAGCCGGAACATGGCGGCGTCGTCCCCCATGTTCCACGAGCCGAACGATTCGCCGAGGTCAGCGTTAAGATCCAAGGTTGTTGCCTTCCAAAGTAAGTTTTTCCGGTTCCGCCGCCACAGCCTTGAGCTCCCCCGGGATGGTGTCCGGCATCGGACCAAAGGCTTCCTTGGCGTTGGCCACCACGGCACGGCCCATTATGAGGTTACCGGCACCGCCCACCACCGCGCCGATGCCGAACGGAAGCGCCCGGCCAAGCAGCGCCGTGCCCTGGCGTTTGAGCAGGTTCTTGAGGAAGGCCTTCTGGATCTTGTTCCGAATGGCACCGAAGCCCGATGGCATGGACTTGGTCAGCACGTTGCCCCATGCCTGGGTGGCGCTGGCTCCCTTGCCCATGGCCTGGCCGCTCAGCGTTCCCAGCAGTGAAGCCCCCTCCTCGCCCAGCATGATGGCCATGACCATGGTGCTGGCCTTTTCCGGGTTGGTCAGCCGGATGCCATGAAGTTCCGCCAGCGAGGTGGCATAAAGTGCCGTGGCTTCGAGGAAGCCAACGGTAGCCACGGCGGAGAGGCCCAGGGAGGCCACGGTTCCGACGCCGGGCACAACGGCGGTTGCCCCGACGATCGCACCGCCGCCGGTCACCGCCCGCAGGTAGTCGCGTTCGAGGATCTCCGCGAGCCTGGCGGCACTGGCGCGCGGGTGTTTGCGTTGCAGCCGCCGGACGTAGGCGAGCACCAGCGGCCGCTGGATTTCGACTGCCCGGAGGAGCATGTTGTGGACTCCGGGTTTCGGCTTGCCGTCGGCGTCGAACACCGCGTTGTGGGCGGTCTCCTGTGCGATACGTACTGCGGGATTGCTGCGCTTGTTCATGGTCACCTCTGCTTCGGTATTGCTTGTGTCCGCCGGCAGTTTTTGGCTGCGGCCCTGCCTTAACACTAAGGGTGCTTAAGAGTAAGCGGTCCCGGCGCCGGGCCCCGGCGTTGAGTTCCGCCAAAATCCAGCCCAGCCTAGACTTGCCCTATGCCCACACTCCAAGCGCTGCGGCCCTTTGCGCACCGCGAGTACCGGGTCCTCATCGCGGCGCTGGCCATCTCCATTTTCGGATCGGGAATGTGGGCTGTCGCCATGGTCTACCAGGTGATCCACCTCGGCGGCGGCCCGCTGGAGCTGTCCCTGGTGGCCACTGCCGGCAGCATCGGCCTGGTGGCCTTCGTGCTCGCGGGCGGGATCGCCGCCGACCGCGTGCCGCAGCGGCTCCTGATCATTGCCGTTGAAGGCGCCAACCTCGCCGTTATCGCGGCGATCAGCGGGCTGGCCATGGCAGGGTGGCTGCAGCTGTGGCATCTCGCCGTGGGCAGCTTTGTGCTGGGCGTGGGCGCCGCGTTCTTCTTCCCTGCCTACTCCGCGATCCTGCCGCGCATCCTGCCGCCCGAGGACCTGCTGGCCGCGAACGGCATGGAGGGGACCATGCGGCCCATCCTCCAGCAGGCGGCCGGACCCGCCGTCGCGGGCGTGGTGGTGGCGGCGCTCTCGCCGTCGCACGCCGTGACCGGAGTGGCCACCTGCCATCTGCTGGCGTTCATCGTCCTGAACTTCCTGGGGCGCCATGCCCTGGACGCACCCGACAACGGGGCCGACGGCGGGGCTCACGGCGGGAGCACCGGGGCCGGGGAAGACGCCGGGGCAACGGGCCACGCGAAAACGTCCTTCTTCCACGACCTCCGCGAGGGCATCAACTACACCATCCGCACACCGTGGCTGCTGTGGACCTTGCTGTGGGCCTGCGTTTCCGTGCTCTTCCTGATCGGTCCCATCGAAGTGCTGATGCCGTTTGTGGTCCGCGACCAGCTCGGCGGCGACTCGAGAATGTTCGGCTTCCTGCTGGCCGTGATGGGCGTGGGCGGGGCCGTCGGCTCGCTGGTCACCGCATCCCTGAAACTGCCGCGCCGCTATCTCACGGTGATGATGGTGTCCTGGGGTGCGGGCAGCCTGCCGCTCGCCGCCGTCGGCTTTCTGGACAGCTTCTGGACCGTGGCCGCCGCAATGTTCGTCTGGGGCGCCACCGGCAGCGTGGGCATGGTCATCTGGGGCACGCTGCTGCAGCGACGCGTGCCCAGCCACCTGCTGGGACGGGTCTCCAGCCTGGACTTCTTTGTGTCCCTCGCGCTGATGCCCATCTCCATGGCACTGGCCGGACCGGCAGCCGAGGTCTTCCCCATCTGGGCAATTTTCCTGGCCGCCGGCGTCGTCTGCCCCGCCCTGGCGGTGATCGCCATGATCGCCGCCCGGATGCCCGCCGACGAACTGGCCCACCCGCTGGACAGGCAGGTTGAAGTGGAACGCACGACGGCGGCAGGAGACTGACGCACCCCGTCACCTGAGGCGCGCAATCACCTCAGGCGCGCAATCACGTCAGGCGCGGAACCCCACAATGGGGAGGCTCGCCGTCGGGGGTCCGCTGGGGAAGACAGTGCGCTCCGGAACCTCAACAGGCTCCAGGGCAATCCGGACCGGTTCCGCGCCGATGCTGAGCACCTGGCCGCGGACATCCACGTCGAGCGGTCCGCCGCTGCGGACGCTCAGTGTCAGTGCACCGGCGTCGAGCTCCACCAGCAGCAACCGGCCCTGGATCTTCAGGTGGAAGGACAATGCCTCCCACCCGGCCGGGAGCCGCGGATCGAAGAACGGCAGGTGGCCCTGGTCCCGGAGCCCGGCGAAGCCGGAGACCAGCGAGCTCCAGACACCCCCGGCGGAGGCGATATGCACGCCGTCGATCGTGTTGCCGTGGGTGTCGTCCAGGTCGATGAAAACGGCGTTCGTGAAGTGCTCCAGGGCGGCCTCAGGGTGCCCCACCTCGGCAGCCATGATCCCCTGCACGCAGGCGGACAGGGTGGAATCGCCGGTGGTGATGGGATCGTAAAAATCGAACGCGCGGCGCTTCTCCTCGGCGGAGAAGTCCTGCCACTGCAGGAACATGGCCAGCACTGTGTCTGCCTGCTTCAGCACCTGGTGCCGGTAGATCACCAGCGGGTGGAAGTTCAGCAGCAGCGGGTACTTGGACCGGGGGGTGGTCCAGTCCCACGGCTCCAGGGTCATGAAGTCGTTGTCCTGCGAGTAGACCTGCAGGTCTTCGTCGAAGGGCAGGTGGATGCGGGCCGCGGCCTGCTCCCACAGCTCGCGTTCGGCGGCGTCGATCTCCGGGTGGTCCAGCGCCGCAGCAGCGCGCAGGTTAAAGCGGGCCATCACGTTGGTGTAGAGGTTGTCGTTGACAACCGCCGTGTACTCATCAGGGCCGGTAACGCCGTGGATGTGGAAGGCCCCGTCCTTGCCGAAGAAGCCCAAGGCGGCCCACATGCGGGCGGTTTCGATCAGGAGTTCGGCACCCATACCCTCGCGGAAGGTTTCGTCGCCGCTGGCCCACAGGTAGCGGTTGGTGGCGAAGGCGATGGCCGCTGCGATGTGGAACTGCGCTGTGCCGGCGGCGTAATAGGCGCTGGCTTCCAGGCCGTTGATGGTGCGCCACGGGAACAGTGCGCCCTCCACGCTGAGCTCCTTGGCCCGGATTTTGGCGGCTGGCAGCATGTCGTGCCGGAACTCCAGGACCTGACGGGCGCCGTCGGGGTTCGTGTAGGTGAGGTAGGGCAGGAGGTAGACCTCCTGGTCCCAGAAGTAGTGCCCCTCGTAACCCGATCCGGTGACCCCCTTTGCGGGGATGCCGGCGATGTCCGCCCGCGCGGTGGCCTGGGCCAGCTGGAACAGGTTCCACCGGATGGCCTGCTGGAGCTCGGGCTGGCCACCCACCACGATGTCCGAGGTGTCCCAGTACGCGCGGTAATGCTCGCGGCTCTCGGTGAAGATGTCCTCCACAGACCGGAGCCCGGCTTCGGCGGCCTCCGCCGCGTCCCGGTCCGAGTCCTGGACGCCGCGGCCGGCGGCATAGCTGACGCTCTTTTCGAGCCGGAAAGGCTCGTCGGCGCGGACGGCAAGGACGTACCGGACGCTGCTGTCGTCTTCGCCTGCAACGGTCTCAAAGGGCTGGTGGCCGGCGGAAGTCCAGTGGTCCACGGCGATTCCCACGCGCTGCCCGGATTCCGCCGCTTCCCAGGAGAGACGGAGCGAGCCGTCGCCGCCGTCGGTCCTTACCGGCAGGAGAACCCGGCCTGCGTGCCGGCCTGCCCGGCGCGGGTCATGCGCCGAGTGGTCCTCCACAGGCTGGTCCTGGCGGTTGATGACGGAGGACGTCACGTCGGCGGAAACCTCGCGGTCCGCGGCGACTTCGAGCGAGATGCCCAGGCTGCCGCGTGAGGCGAAGCCCACGGCGCGGCGTTCTGTGGTGGTCACCGTGGCGCCGGACCGGCACAGCCACGTGATCCGGCATTCGTAGATGCCGGTGGCGAAGTCGACGGAGCGGCGGTAGTCCAGCACGGCTGATTCGGCGAGGGTCAGGCTCTCGCCGTCGATGATCACCGTGAAGTTGTTCGCGTCAGGGATGTAGATGATCCGCTGTCCGGTCCGGGCGAAGCCGAACGCGTTCTCCGCATGCTTGATGTCCCAGATCTCATGGAGGCCGTTGATGAAGCTGCCCGGAAGGTCTGCGTCCGAGGCCGCCCAGTGCGCACCGCGGATACCCAGATGGCCGTTGCCCAGGGCAAAGAGCGTCTCAAGGGTGCCCGCGCTGCCCGGCTGGTGCTGTGTTTCCACAAGCTGCCAGGAGGTGTTGGGGAACCGTTCACGGTCCGCGGTGATAAGAGCCATGGTGTTGGGGTCCTTTGGCGTTGTGCGTTGCGGGGAAGTGCTTCGTGCCTGAGGCCGGGGGAGCGTCAGGCGGCGATGACTGTTAGAGCAGTTCGTCGAGGTCGTTGACCACGCTTGTGGCTCCGGCGTCGAGCAGGGTCTGCCGGCCGGCGCCGCGGTCCACGCCGATCACCGAGTGGAACTGCCCCGCGTGTCCGGCCTGGACACCCGAGACGGCGTCCTCAACCACCACGCATTCTTCGCTGGGCAGGCCCAGCAGTTCCGCGGCGTACTGGTACGTGGCGGGGCTCGGTTTGCCGGGCAGGCCCTGGGCCGCAGCCACCACACCGTCAACCACTATTTCGAAGTACCCGTTCAGGCCGGCGGCTTTAAGCACAGCCGGGGCGTTCCGGGATGAGGAGACGACGGAGACCTTGAGTCCGCGGTCCACGGCGGCTTCCAGGAAGCGCACCGAGCCTTCAAACGGCTCGACGCCGGCGCTGACGATGTCGTTGAAAACCTTGTTCTTCCGGTTGCCCAGTCCCTGGACGGTGGCGTCCTGCCCGGGGATCTCGGCGGAATCTTGACCGGTGGTGCCGTCACTGGGCTCGCCTTCGGGCAGCACGATGCCGCGGGACGCCAGGAAGTCCCGGACGCCGTCGAACCTGGGCTTGCCGTCGATGTGATCGAAGTAATCGTCCTCGCGGTAGCCGGGCACATCCGGACGGGACGCCAGGAAGCCCTCGAAGAGTTCCTTCCACGCCTGTTCGTGGACAGTGGCTGTGGGGGTCAGCACGCCGTCGAGGTCGAACAGGATGGCGGAGGCAGTGGTCCAGCTGGTGCTTTGGGTTTTCAGAACGTCAGTCATGCGCGGTGTCCTTTCAGACGGCGGGCAACAGGCGGGATGTCACGGGCGGGATGTCACTGGGCGGAAAGTAGTGGGGCTATGTAAGCGGGGGCTGTGCATACAGGCGGAACGTGGAAGGGCTGGCAGAAAAGCGGCGGGCAGCAAGGAGGGGTCCAAGCAAGGAGCGGAGAGGGGCGGCCACGATGCCGCCGGGGTCAGCAGAGGCGGCTAAGGGCCACGGTAAAACCACGGCGGGCCGATGGGCTGCTGTTTAACGTCTTCTTCCATCATGAGCGCCTTGGCACGGCCTGACAACTTGGCGGAGCAGGCATCGCGGCGCAAGGCGAGCAGGAGGCCTGGATAGAGGCCTGGCACATGGCATCTGTCCGGCTGCCCTTTCCGACGGTTTCCAATGGCCAGCAAAGAGCCGGCCACCGACGAGTGTAAGCGCTTACAAATTTCGCGCGCAACTGTTTTTTCTCATATTGCGATACGGGGCACACGCCCGGCCGGGCACAGGGTTCAACCGATCACGCGCTTGGACCGATGACGCAGTTCAGCCGGGCACGTAGTGGCGCAGGAACGCGCTGACGTCCACCATCTCCGACTTGCTCATGGCGTGGCCCATGCCCGGATACGTCCTGGCGGTCAACCGGGTGTTTTCGTTCAGCCATTGTCCGGTGTAGGCCGTGGCGTCCTCATTGATCACCAGGTCCGCCTTGTCCCGCCCCCAGAAAAAGGGCGGCGGGGCCGTGAAGGATTCGGTCAGGGACAACAGCTCGTTTTCCAGCACAAAACCGGAAAGCCCAACCGTGGCCTTGTAATCCGCGGGATGGAGCCGGAGCAGCGTGCTGGCCATGGCCATCCCCTGCGAGTAACCCAACAGACTCACGCTGCTGTGCTGGCCCCTGACGGAGTTAATCCACGCCTGGACGGTGTTGGTGGCCGCGATGACATCCGCGAAATCGTTGGCCAGGAAGTAGTCCAGCAGGAACCAGCCGTAGTGGTCGCCGATCACCATGGGTGCGCGCAGGGCAACACAAGTGAACTCGGCCGGCAGGTATTCGAACAGCCGCACCATCCGCGACTCATCGGTGCCGTAGCCATGCATCATGACCAGCAGCGGCGTGCCGTCCCGTTCGCTTTCCGGCTTGGACCACGTAACTGTTTCCATCGGATCAGCGTAGCCAGTCCAGCGGGCCAGCGGCTCGCATCGACTCCTGCCGCGAATGTGCCGGAAAAGCCGCCCGCCGTGCTTGGCTCTCTATTCTGCCCCGGACCCGAGGTGCCCGGCCGCATCCTGCTGGACCGCAGCAGCCTTGGATGAGAAGTCGGCGATGGTCCGCAACTGCTCGTCGCTGTAGCCCTCCAGCAGGGCCGCCAGCCCGCCCATGAAATCCAGGAAATAGGGCGCCGCGGCAGAGGCCTGGTCACCCACCAGTTCGATCAGCACCTTGCGCCTGTCCTCCTGATGCCGGACGCGCCGGGCCACACCCTTGGCCTCAAGCCGCCGCATCAGGCCGGTCACGGATGCGGGGGCCAAGCCCGGCCGCTCGCCGAACTCCCCCGCCGTCAGGGGGCCGAAGCGCATCAGAATGTCGATCGCCTTGCCCTCGGTGGCCGAGAGTCCCTGCAGTTCGGAGAACGAAATAAATCAGAAGGAGAACAGCCATGTTGAACTGCCTCATCATCGGGTCCGGCGTCGCAGGGCTGGCGACGGCCCTGTCACTGCAAAAGGCGGGGCACACGCCCGTTGTCTTCGAAGCGTACGGCGGCCCGTCGGACGGCGTCGGAGGCTTCCTTACCGTCGCCGTCAACGGCTTCGACGCCCTGGACACCCTTGGGCTGAAGCACGCCGCGGCAGGGCTGGGGTTCAGCACGCCGCGGATGTCCATGTACCTGGGCTCGACGGGACGCCACCTGATCGACTTCAAGTACGGCGGCGCCCTGCCGGACGGGACCACCGCCCGCACACTGACGCGCTCCGAGCTATACGGACTGCTCCGCACGGAAGCGACGCGGCGGGGCATCCGCATCCTGTACGGAAAGGGGCTCAGCTCCGTGACCGAAACCCCCGACGGCGTGACCGCAGGATTCGACGACGGCACGTCCGCCGAAGGCCACCTGCTGATAGGCGCGGACGGGCTGCGGTCCACCGTCCGGACTGGGTCTACCGTCACCACATCGACTGGGGAGCCGGGCACGACTCGGGATTTGAGGCCAGCGTTCCGCCCAACACCGGACACATAAGGTAGCCTGACGCTGGAAAGCATGCTTAGCAAGTGCGGCGCACAGGATGCTGCCGCGCGTAGTACCGCCCCTCCAAGATCAGCGGACAACAAGGAGCAAGTCATGAGAATCGGTTCCTCCATCTTCCTTATTGCACTCGGCGCCATCCTGGCCTGGGCCGTCGCCCCGGGACTCATCCCCTTCATAGACCAGGTCATGGTTGGCTACATCCTGATGGCTGTTGGCGTGATCGGGCTGATCGCCTCCCTCATCCTGGCCTCACCGGGCCGCAGCCGCCGGGTCAGCGAAACCCGTTCGGTGGTTGATCCCAACACCGGCGAGCGCATCACCCGCAACGAAAGCCGCGACGGCGGTATCTAGGCTCCACAACCACCCGGACGCCGGGCCGGACCACACAGGCCCGGCCCGGCTTTTCCGTTCCGCGCGAAGACCCGGCCTGCGGACTTTGTTTCTTGTGGGTTTCCATTGACAAACCAACATAAGCGAAGATAAAGTCAAGTAATTCAACATCATGTGATGCCAATCACTGGACGTCACAGCCGCTGGGATTCAGCACTTTACGCAATGGAGGGTACGTGTTCGCCGAGGAGCGCCAGCAGAAGATTGCCGAGCTAGTCGCGGGCACGGGCCGGGTCAGCGTGACCATGCTGGCGGAGCGCTTCCGCATCACCACCGAAACCGTCCGCCGCGACCTCGCCACGCTCGAAACCACCGGCACCGTGCGGCGGGTCCACGGCGGAGCAGTTGCGGCCGACCGCTTCAGCACCACCGAGGAAAGCATCAACGAACGGACCATCCAGCGCCCGGACCAGAAGATGCGCATCGCGCAGACTGCACTTGCCCTGATCCCCCAGGCCTCGTCCGGCAGCATCCTGCTCGACGCCGGTTCCACCACCGAAGCGTTGGCCGACCTCCTCTCCCGCCGCGCCGCCGTCGAACCTTCCGCCGGCGAAACTGGAGCCGAACTGGTGGTCATCACCCACGCCGTTCCCATCGCAGCCAAACTGTCCAGCGCTCCCGGAATCGCCCTCCAGATCCTGGGCGGCCGCGTGCGCGGCCTCACCCAGGCCGCCGTGGGACAGTCAACAGTGGAGGCCGCGCAGCGGATGCGCCCGGACATCGCCTTCATCGGCACCAATGGCATCCACCCCACCTTTGGCCTCAGCACGCCCGATCCTGAAGAAGCCGCCGTCAAGGCAGCCTTCGTCCATTCGGCACGCCGCATCGTGGTGCTGGCCGATTCCTCCAAGCTGGACGCAGAAACCCTAGTCCAGTTCGCCTCCCTGAAAGATCTGGACACCTTGATTACAGACAGCGAGCCCAGCCCCGAACTGGCGGCAGCCCTGACCGAGGCCGGCGTCGACGTGGTGATCGCGTGATCGTCACCTTCACGGCCAACCCCAGCCTGGACCGCACGGTGGCCCTGCCCGGACCCCTGGAACGCGGCGAAGTCCAGCGCGCCGTCTCGGTCAGCCAGGAATCCGGCGGCAAGGGCGTCAACGTCTCCCGCGCCCTGGTTGCCTCCGGCCTGGAGACCATCGCGGTGCTCCCGGGCGCCGCGAGTGATCCCGTCCTCGCCGGGCTGCTCCACGATGGCGTGCCGTTCGCGGCCCTTCCCATCGACGAGCCGCTGCGAACCAACGTGGCGCTGACCGAGCCGGGTGGCGTGACCACCAAGATCAACGAGCCCGGCCCGCGGCTGAGCGAGGACCAGCAGGAAGCCCTGATCGGCCTGCTGCTGGAACGCGCCCGCGGCGCCAGCTGGGTGGTCCTGGCCGGTTCCCTGCCTCCCGGCTTCCCGGCCGACTTCTACGCCACCGTCACGCGGCGATTGCGGGCGGCAGCCAACGGCGGCGCCCCGCTGATCGCCGTCGACTCCTCCGGCGGCCCGCTCGTCGCCGCCGTCTCCGGCATCTCGCCGGACGGCACGGCACAGCATGGCACGTCACAGGACGGTGTGTCCGGGAAACCGGACCTCCTCAAACCCAACGCCGAGGAACTGGCGGAACTGGCTGCTGCAGCCGGCTTCGCCACGGCGTTTACCGCAGACGAACTTGAAGCGGATCCGGAATCTGCTGCAGCGGCCGCCGCCGCCGTCGTGCGTTCCGGTGTGGGTGCTGTGCTGGCAACTCTCGGATCCAAGGGAGCTGTCCTAGTAACGGCCGACGGCGCGTGGCTGGCCACGCATCCGCCGGTCGCCGCGGTCAGTACTGTCGGCGCGGGCGATTCATCGCTGGCTGGCTATCTGCTCGCACACGGCCAGGGCGCCGCCCCGGCCGATTGCCTCCGTCAGGCAGTGGCACACGGTGCCGCCGCCGCCTCCCTGCCGGGTTCCACTGTCCCGGCAGTCCACCAAACCACCCCGGATGCCGTAACCATCACGGCCCTTCGAAAGGATTGACAGTGACTCAGCTCATCACCACCGAACTGGTCGAGCTCGACCAGAACCTGGGCACCTCGCCCGAGGACGTGATCCGGCACCTGGCCAGCAAAGTAGCTGCCACCGGCCGCGCGTCCGAAGTTGAAGGACTCTTCGCCGACGCCTTCGCCCGCGAACAGAAGACCGCCACCGGCATCCCCGGCGGCATCGCCATCCCGCACTGCCGCTCTGCTGCGGTCATCGAACCCACGCTGGCCATGGCCCGGCTCAACCCCAAGGTTGACTTCGGCGCCAAGGACGGCCCCGCGGACCTGATCTTCTTCATCGCCGCCCCCGACGGCGCGGACCAGGAGCACCTGAAGCTGCTGTCCAAGCTGGCCCGGTCCCTGATCAAAAAGGACTTCACTGCCGCGTTGCGTGCAGCGTCTTCCCGCGAGGAAATCGTGGAACTGGTGGACGGCGCCCTGGCGGACAAGCCGGCGTCGCACGCTGCCGCTCCTGCGTCCGATGCCGCTCCTGCTGAGGCAGCCGCCGGCGCGGGCGCCGCTGCTTCCGCTGCCGGGTCTGCGGCCCGGCCGAAGCGCCTGGTGGCTGTGACCGCGTGCCCCACCGGCATCGCCCACACCTACATGGCAGCGGACTCACTCGTCGCCGCGGCCAAGGAAGTCGGCGTGGACCTGCAGGTGGAGACCCAGGGTTCCTCAGGCGCCAAGCCACTGGACCCCTCCGTCATCGCCGCCGCCGACGCCGTGATTTTCGCGGTGGACGTGGATGTCCGGGGCAAGGAACGCTTCGCCGGCAAGCCCGTCATCAACGCGCCGGTCAAACGCGGCATCGACGAGCCGGACAAGATGGTCCAAGAGGCTCTCGCCGCGGCTGACAACCCGAACGCACGCCGGGTTCCGCACTTCGGTGCCGAGGAACAGGCTGATAATGCGGCCATGGAAAAGGGCGAGCACATCGGCCAGAAGCTGAAGAAGGCCCTGCTCACGGGCGTCAGCTACATGATCCCGTTCGTCGCCGGTGGCGGCCTGCTGATCGCCCTGGGCTTCCTGATGGGTGGCTATCTGATCACTGATTTCGCCGATGCAATCGTGGTGGACAACAGCATCTTCAACCTGCCCACCGAATACCCTGACAACGCGTGGGGCCCGCTGGGCGCCTACCTCGGTGCCGTGCTCTTCAAGATCGGCGCCCTGTCCATGGGCTTCCTGGTGCCCGCCCTTGCGGGCTACATCGCCTACGCAATCGCTGACAGGCCCGGGATCGCCCCAGGCTTCGTCGCCGGCGCCGTAGCTGGATTCATGGGTGCAGGCTTCCTCGGCGGCATCGTCGGCGGCTTGCTCGCCGGCTACGTCGCCCATGTGATTGGAACCTGGGCCGTACCGCGCTGGCTCCGCGGCCTGATGCCGGTGGTAATCATCCCGCTGCTCGCCTCCTTGGTTGCGTCGGGCCTGATGTTCCTAATCCTGGGTGGCCCGATCGTCGCCCTCACAGCGGGACTGAACACGTGGCTGTCCGGCCTTACCGGCGCCAGCGCCATCGCCCTGGGCATCATCCTGGGTCTCATGATGTGCTTCGACCTCGGCGGCCCGGTCAACAAGGTCGCCTACGCCTTCGCCGTCGCCGGCCTTGGTGCCGCAACGCTGGACAACCAGGCTCCGTGGCAGATCATGGCCGCCGTCATGGCTTCAGGCATGGTGCCGCCGCTGGCCATGGCGCTGGCATCAACCGTCCTGGACAAAAAGCGCTTCAGCCTCGCCGAGCGTGAAAACGGAAAGGCTGCGTGGCTCCTGGGAGCTTCCTTCATCTCCGAAGGCGCCATCCCGTTCGCCGCCGCCGACCCGCTCCGCGTTATCCCCGCCAGCATGCTGGGTGGAGCAGTCACCGGCGCCATCTCCATGGCGGCAGCCGTAGGATCCAAGGCCCCTCACGGAGGAATCTTCGTGTTCTTCGCCATCGACAACTTCCTGATGTTCGTTGTCGCGATCGCGGCTGGAACCATCGTCACCGCCCTGGCAGTGATCGGTCTCAAGCGCTGGGCCGTCCGCGAACCCGCTGCTACCGTGGAGTCCGTTCCCGCAACCGTCTGACCCGGCCGTACACACCACAGATTCACGGCGCTGAACCAACAGGCGCCGAAAGAAAAAGGAGCAAGAATGTCAGAACGCACCGCAACCGTCGCCAGCCGAGTAGGCCTGCACGCCCGCCCCGCCGCCATCTTTGCGGAGGCCGCCGGCGAGTTCGACCTGGACATCACCATCGCCCGCCAAGGCGAGCCGGTCGATGAGGCAATGGACGCCGCGAGCATCCTGTCCCTCATGAGCCTGGGTGCCGCCCACGGCGACGTTGTGGTGCTCCGCGCCGAAGGTACCGGCGCGGATGACGCCCTGGCGCGTCTGGTTCAGATCCTGGAAACGGATCACGACGCCGAGTAGCGGCTTCACGCCGGCGGCCGCCGTTGCGCCTGTCCCCTCTTTGGGGAAGGTACGACGGCGGCCGCTGGTTCTTAAGCGTCTGGCCCAACTAGGTAGCAGCAAGTGTCGTTACGGACGCGGCAAAGTCAACTGGTGGAAGCAACGCTGGGTGGTTATGCCGCTTGTAGCAGCTGGTTCAGCCGGTTGGCTGGGGTTTCGAGGTTGAGGGTGGGCCGGGGTCG
>NZ_JBTNDK010000025.1:0-53040 GCF_054511035.1 Pseudarthrobacter sp. MDT1-22
CGCCGAAGCCCACGCCCTGACCACGGCCCTGCCGCTGACATTCTCCGCGCTGCAGGCAGGGACGATTTCGTGGCAGCACGCCCGGATCATGGTCGACGAAACCGTGAACCTGGACCCTGCCGGCGCCCAAGCCCTCGAAGCGCATTTCCTGGACCCAGACGCACCGAACCCGGCGAGGAGTGGCCCGGCCGGTGAGCTCATCCCCGGGCGGTTTCGGCACCAGGCCCGGACCTGGCGGGAACGCCAGCACCCGGTCAGCATCGAAAAACGCCACGCACGCAGCACCGCCGATCGGCGCCTGGAATATGCCCCGGACCGCGACGGCATGGCCTGGCTCTCCGCCTACCTCCCCGCCGATCAGGCTGCCGGAATCTGGAACCGCACCACCACCGCAGCCCGCGCCCTCCAAGGACCTCATGAGTGCCGGACCCTCACGCAGCTCCGCGCTGACAGCGTCGCCGCCTGGCTCCTCGGTGCCACAGATAATGCGGCCGGGGATGCAAATGGGAATGACCGTGTTCCGTCACCGCGGGCACAGGTCCTCGTTACCGTCCCGGTGTTCTCGCTCCTAGGCCTCACGGATGAACCGGCCATGCTCGACGGGTACGGGCCTATTCCGCCGTCCGTGGCCCGCCAGCTGGTCGCCGACGGCGCCGAATCCTTCCACCGCGTCCTCATCGACCCCCGCGACGGAGCACCCCTGGAGATCGGCAGAACCAGCTACCGCGTGACCAAAGCCCAGCGCCAATGGCTGCGGTTGCGCGACGGAAAGTGCCCGTTCCCCGGCTGCAGCAACCACTCCCTCGAGAACGAAGCAGACCACCTCCTCGCCTGGGCCCGGGGAGGATCCACCGGGATCAACAATCTCGGCCAACCGTGCCACAAACACCACAGACTCCGCCACACCACAGCTTGGAAACCCACCACCGCCACCAAGAACGAACCACCCGGCTGGATATCACCCACCGGACGCCACTACAAAAGCGAACACCCAGACTGGGAACCACCGGAGTGGCCAAAACATCTACCCGGCAATGAACTGCCCGACTGTGGGCTGCCATCGGACGACATCGTCCCAGACGACGCGCTGCCGGACGGGCCCGTGCCCGAAGACCCCTACCCGAGCTGGGACTTCACTGCTCACAGCAC
This sequence comes from Pseudarthrobacter sp. MDT1-22, assembly GCF_054511035.1. NCBI lineage: Bacteria > Bacillati > Actinomycetota > Actinomycetes > Micrococcales > Micrococcaceae > Pseudarthrobacter > Pseudarthrobacter sp. MDT1-22. The sequence continues at coordinate 1,150 of NZ_JBTNDK010000025.1, forward strand.
TGTCTGGCCGCCAGCGCCAAGCGACGCCAGCGCCAAGTGACGGCAGGGCCAACGTGGGCAGGGTTAGGGCACTGGCAGGGCCAAGACGGGCAGAACTGGGCTTCTCTCCCATCGGGCTCTCCTCTCATCAACGGCGCGAACGGACAGTTAGGGCCCGGATTTCAAGGGCCGCAAGTGTTCGTTCGCGCCGGGTGGGTGTCGCGGAGAGCCCTCACGGACTAGATTCATGAGCAAGATGACCAAGTCACGCAGAGAAGCGCAGGCGACCGCATACTGGACCACGGGCCCGGAACACGGCGAGCTCCGCAGCGAGGCCCTGCCCGCTCCCGGGCCCGGCGAAGTTTTGGTCCGCACGCTGTACTCAGGCATCAGCAAAGGCACGGAAATTGTGGTGCACAAAGGCTCCGTCCCGCCCCGCGTGGCTGCGGAAATGCGCGCCCCGCACCAGGAGGGTACCTTCCCGTCGCCCGTGAAGTTCGGATATCTCTCAGTGGGCGTTGTGGAGGAGGGGCCCGAAGGTTGGGCGGGCCAGAAGGTCTTCTGCCTCAATCCCCATCAGGACCGCTATGTCATTTCCGCCGACGCCCTCACCAGGATTCCCGACGGCGTCCCCGCCCGCCGCGCCGTCCTGACCGGCACCGTTGAAACGGCCATTAACGCCCTCTGGGAAGCCGGACCGAGGCTGGGGGACCGGGTCGCCGTCGTCGGCGCGGGTCTGGTGGGAGGCATGGTGGCGACACTGCTGCGGACTTTCCCGCTGGCCCGCCTCCAGCTCGTGGACCTGGACCCGGAACGTAAGCACTTGGCGGACAGGCTCGGCGTGGAATTCGCCCGCCCGGATGATGCCAAACCCGACTGCGACATCGTGTTCCACTGCTCCGCTTCCCCGGAAGGCCTCGAACGCAGCCTGCAGCTGGCCGGCGATGAGGGGGAGATCATCGAGATGTCCTGGTACGCCAACCGCAAGGTCACGCTGCCGCTGGGTGAAGACTTTCACGCACGCAGGCTCTCCATCCGGGCCAGCCAGGTGGGCGTGGTTGCCCGGGCACGGCGACACCGCCGGACCACGGCCGAGCGCCTGGAATTGGCTGTTGGGCTCCTCACGGACCCCGTCTTCGATGCCTTCCTGACCGGCGCCTCTCCGTTCACGGACCTGCCGGCCGTAGTGCAGAACCTCGCGGACGGCACGCTCGAAGCCCTGTGCCACGTGATCGAATACCCCAACGCAGACAGTCCCGCGGAAGCCAACCCCAAAGACAGGAAGTAGCCCGTGTTCAGCCTGACCGTCCGACGTCATTTCATGATCGCCCACAGCCTCCCGCGGGACGTATTTGGCCCGGCCCAGGCCCTCCACGGGGCGACGTTCGTGGCGGAGGTGACGTTCCGCCGTCGTGCGCTGAACCAGGACGCGATCGTCCTGGACATCGGGGCCGCCGGCGGCATCATCGAGGACGTGCTGTCCGGCCTCAACTACAAAAACCTGGACGAACACCCGGACTTCGAAGGGAAGCTCAGCACCACCGAGGCGCTCGCGGAATACATCGCCCACGCCGTCGCAGCCAAGCTCACGGATGACGACGACGGCCGCGAGCTCGCCGGGATCGACGTCACCCTGCGCGAAAATCCGGACGCCTGGGCCACCTACACCCACTACCTGTCCGCCTGATCCCATGCTGATCAGGTTCCTGGTCCCCGCCAACATCCGCCACAACTCCGGCGGCAACGTCTACAACGCGCGGCTCACCCAAGGCCTGAGATCCTTGGGGGTTGCCGTGGAGATACTGGCGGTGGAAGGTTCGTGGCCTGACGCCAGCGCTGGACAACGACGGCGGCTGGGCGGCCTGCTGGGCGCCTGGGACCCAAGGGTGGACTCACCGCAGGCGAACATCACCCCAGAAACGGTCACCTTCGTGGACGGGCTGATTGCGTGCGGTGCGCCTAGCGAACTGGAGTACGCCGCGGCCGCCGGACAACACGCGTGGGTCCTGCAGCACATGCCGTCGCCCAGCCACCCCGACGGCGAAGGGCGGGCACTGCGGGCGGCCGCCGGAGTGATCTGCACCAGTTCGTCCGCAGCGGCCTCGGCGGCAGAAAAGCACGGGCTTCCCGCCAGCCCGGTTGCCTTGCCCGGGACGGATCCTGCACCGGTGGCGCCTGGTTCGGCCCCGCCCCACATCATCGCGGTGGCAGCGCTGCTGCCCAACAAGGACCAGCTGCTGACCGTGGCCGCGCTGGCCAGGCTCCAGGACCTCGCTTGGACAGCGTCCCTCGTGGGAACGGACGACGCCGATCCCGCCTACGCGGCGCAGGTCCGGGCAGCCATTGCCTCCTCTGGAATGGAGGACAGGGTGCGCATGACCCGCCAGCTCGCCGGTACCGCCCTGGCGGACGAGTGGAGCCGGACGGACCTGAGCCTTCTTGTGTCCCGGGCCGAAGCCTTTGGGCTTGTGGTGACGGAATCGCTGGCCCACGGGATTCCCGTCATCGTGCGGGAGGGAACCGGCGCCGTGGACGCGTTGGGACTCGCCCGAAGACTCGCCGGCAGGCTCGCGGGAAGACCGGACGGCGAGCGTGGTGGTGAACGTGATGCCGGGACATATGCGGTGCCAGGTGCCGCCGTCGGACTCGCCGGACCCGAAGGCGACGCACCTCGTGGCAACGGACCTGAAGACCACCACGCGGACGTGCTCGCTGCCGTGATCCGGCAGTGGCTGGTGGACGGATCCCTCCGAGCCGGCTGGCGTGCCGCTGCCCTGGCGGCACGGGAACAGCTGCCCGGCTGGGACTCCACTGCCCGGAACGTCCTGGAAATCCTCGGCGTGCCTGCTAAAAAGCCTGCTGCCAAAACGCCTGCTGAAGAAACCCCAGCCGAGGGGATGCCTACCGCTGCGCGTACGGCCGGTGGACAATAAGCCATGACCACGCTCCCGACCTCCGCCGCCGTATTGACCCCACAAGCCGTGATCCCACAAGCCGTGATCCCACAAGCCGGGACCCCACAAGCCCTGAGCCAAGATGCCCCGGATCCGCAGGTGCTCACTCCGGAGCTCCTCAGGGCATGGGCCTGGCATAAGCAGGGCCTCGACGGCTCCCTGCAGGGCGCGGATGCCGCCGACGTGTTTAGCAGAGCGGGCTGGGCCCGTTCCGTCGGCGGCGCCAACCCGTACCTCACTCTCTTTGCCCGCGCCGGCACTAGCCGCGCGCAGGCGGATGCCGACGTCCTGTCGCTGAACATCCATGAGTTGCCCACCGCCCGCGGCTGCACCTATGTGCTGGGACAGGGTGACTTTGCGTGGGGCCTCCAGATCGGCCGGGACGCCGCCGTGGCGCCGTTCCGTGTGCTGGCAAGAATGAGCGTCGAGCGCGGCGAGATCACGCTGCTGGAGGAGGAGATCCTCCACGCCCTCGCCGAGGCCGGCAACCCGCTGGACCCCAAACAGCTCAAGGATCTCCTGGGCGATTCGGTCCGGAACCTCGGTGAGGAGGGCAAAAAGAAGGGCGCCGCCACCACGTTGCCCACGGCCTTGGGCCTCCTCCAGGCGGACGGCCGGATACGGCGCGTGCCCGCCAACGGCCGGCTGGATCAGCAGCGCTACGCCTACACACTGTGGGGTTTGCCGCCCACCGCCATGGACGACGACGCCGCCCGCAGCCTCCTGCTGCAGCGCTATCTCGGCTGGACTGGCGGTGCCACGGTCAAGCAGTCGCAATGGTTCACCGGGTTCACCCTGGCCCACACGAAGGCAGCGTTGGCCGCCACTGGGGCAGTGGAGGTTCCCACCGCCAACGGTGAGGTGCTGTGGATGATGCCCGACGACGTCGGGCGGCTTGCGTCGTTCGAGGCGCCGGCGGAGGAACAGATTCAGCTGCTGGCCGGCACGGATTCGTTGGTCCTGCTCCGCAGGAACTCGGGGGAGCTGTTTGCCGAGGAGGACAAGGGAAAGCAGGTCCTGGGGTCCACGTTGGCGTTGCAGGCTGACCTGCCGGACCATCCCATCTTCGACCGCGGCCGGATCATCGGGCTGTGGCAATACGATCCCAGGAAATCACGGATTGTCTATTGGCTCTTTGACGGGGCCACACCCGCAGTATCCCGGCGCATCGCCGAGGTAGAGGCCTGGATCCGGGACGAACTGGGGGACTTCCGCTCGTTCAGCCTGGACTCGCCGGCCTCGCGCCAGGACAGGATCGACGCCCTGGATGCCGCAGGCTGAGAGTCGTGCAGGCAGGTGAGAGCGCTACAGCAGGCCCGAGACAAATTGCAGCCCCCTACGACCCGTTACAGCCGGCTGCGGTGCGCTGCGAAGAAGTCCCTGAGAACCGCACCGCACTCCTCTTCCCTGACCCCGCCGTACACCTCAACCCAGTGGTTGAGCCGGCGGTCGCGGAGGATATCGAATACCGAGCCCGCCGCTCCGGCTTTCTCATCCCAGGCACCGAAGACCACTCGGGGAATCCTGGCCAGGACCACCGCGCCGGCGCACATGGCGCACGGCTCCAGAGTGACCACCAGCGTGCAGTCCGCCAGCCGCCAGCCGTCCCCGGCGCCGCCGTCGAGCTTGGACAAGGCACGCAACCTGTCCGCCGCCTGGCGGATGGCCATCACCTCGGCGTGGGCGGTGGGGTCTCCCAGGTCTTCCCGCTGGTTTCGTCCAGACCCCAGGACGGCGCCGTCGGGCCCTATCACGACGGCGCCGATGGGCACATCCTCGGTGTCCAGCGCGCGCTGGGCTTCGTTCAGGGCAAGACCCATCCATTCGAGGTGGATCTTTTCTGCGGCGACCATGGCTCAATGATAGTTTCGAAGGATATCCAGCCTGCAAAGCATGGACGCCGGGAGGCATAGTGGACACATTCAGGGACCGTCTGGGCCAATGGTTCAAACCATATGCCGCGCTGTGGCTCACCATGATGGTGGGCGGCGCCTTGGTGGTCACCATGGCGCTCCTGGGTGCCGAGGTCTACAGCAACGTGGTGGATGAAGAGGGACTGGCCGCCCTGGACCTGCCCGCGCTGGAGCTGTCCCAGGGCCTTCGGAACCCCGCACTGGATGCCGGGGTGACGGCTTTCACCAACATCGGCGGGGGCATCGGCATGCCCATCCTGGCCAGCATCCTGACAGCCTGGCTCACGTTCCTAAGCCGGACCTGGCGGCCCATCGTCCTGGTGGGCGGCGCCGCGGCCGTCTCCACGCTGGCCACCACGGTGGGCAAGCGGCTGGTGGGCCGCACCCGCCCGGACCACGCCGAAGCTGTCCCTCCGTACGAGACTTCGCCGTCCTTCCCGAGCGGCCACACCCTGAATACGACGGTGGTGATCGGTGTCCTGGTGTACGTCATGTGCCTCCAGTTCGAAATGCTGTGGGCGCGCATCACAGCCATCACCGCCGGGGTGATCTTCATCATCGCGATGGGCCTGAGCCGGGTGTTCCTGGGCCACCACTGGCTGACCGATGTGATGGCCGGCTGGTTCCTGGGCCTTGCCTGGGTGGGCATCGTGATCCTGGCGCACCGGCTGTTCCATGTGCTGCGGAAACGCGAGCACGCGGGCCCGGCACCCACGTTCGAACACCCCGCCCTGCGGGAGGATCCGTCGAGCTGATTCCCGGCCGGAGGCCCTCCGCGCGGGTGATAGTTTTGACGCATGCGCACTCTCGTTGTGGACCACCCGCTGGTCGCCCATAAGCTCACCGTCCTGCGGGACAAGAACACTCCGTCACCGGTCTTCCGGCAGTTGACGGAAGAGCTGGTGACCCTCCTGGCCTACGAAGCCACCCGTGAGGTCCGCACCCAGCCGGTCACCATCGAGACGCCGGTCAGCACCACTGTGGGCACCGCTTTCACCAAGCCCACGCCTCTGGTGGTCCCCATCCTGCGCGCCGGGCTCGGCATGCTTGAGGGCATGACCAAGCTGGTCCCCACTGCTGAAGTGGGTTTCCTGGGCATGGCCCGCGACGAAGAAACCCTGGACATCATCACCTACGCGGAGCGGCTCCCGGAAGACCTGACGGACCGGCAGATCTTTGTGCTGGATCCGATGCTTGCCACAGGCGGAACCCTGCGCGAAGCCATCAAGTTCCTGTTCAAGCGCGGCGCCTCCGACGTCACGTGCATTTGCCTCCTGGCCGCGCCGGAAGGCCTGGCCAAGCTCGAAGAGGAACTTGCCGAGGCCAACGTGACCATCGTGCTGGCCTCCATTGACGAACGGCTCGACGAGAAGTCCTACATCGTTCCCGGGCTCGGCGACGCCGGCGACCGCCTGTACGGCATCGCCGGCTAATTCGGGGCTGCTTCGGATTTCAGGTCTTCCGCTTTTCTGCCGCCGCCGTTAGCCTGTGGCGCATGGACTGGAAGCTTGAACTCGTTTTTGTGCCCGTATCCGACGTGGACCGCGCCAAGGATTTCTACGTCAGCAAAGTTGGATTCAACCCGGATTTCGACGAGTGACCCATGGATGGCATCCGCTTCGTCCAGCTGACCCCGCCGGGATCCGCCTGCTCCATTTGTATTGGCGAGGGCCTCAATGTCGCCCCTCCGGGTACGGCCCCAAGCCTGCAGATGGTGGTCAGCGACATCCAGGCTGCCCACGACCACCTCAAGGGCAACGGTGTGGAGGTCAGCGACATAGACATCCAGGGCTGGGGGCACTTCGTCTACTTCGCGGATCCCGACGGAAACAAGTGGGCGGTGCAGTACATCCCGGGCCGTGACGCCTAAGCCGGTGACGCCTGGGGCAAAATAGGCAGCATGAACATCCCCACACCTGCCGCCACACGAACACTGACCTGCCGGGCCGTCCTTTTCGATATGGACGGCACGCTGGTGGACTCCACGGCAGTAGTGGAGGAGGTCTGGGGAGAATTCGCGGCCCGGTACGGCCTGGACGTCGCCGAAATCCTGCGCACTTCGCACGGCGTCCAGGCTGCCGATACCGTACGCCGGTTCGCGCCGGGGGGAGCGGACGTCGCGGCCCTCACCGAGGAACTGGGTGCGATGGAACGGGTGCGGACGGCCGGTATCGTCGCGTTGCCGGGGGCTGCCGACCTGCTTCGCAGCCTCCCGGCTCAGGCAGTGGCGCTGGTGACTTCAGCGGACAGGACCCTGGCGGACATCCGCATGGACGCTGCCGGGCTGGACATGCCGGCCACGGCCGTGACGGCGGACCTGGTCACACGGGGCAAGCCGCACCCGGAGGGCTATCTGATGGCCGCCGGGCTGCTGGGCGTGGAACCGGAGGACGCCGTGGTGTTCGAGGATGCGCCCGCCGGAATCGCGGCAGGCGTTGCTGCGGGTATCCGGACGGTGGCCGTGGGTCCGAATGCGGGCGAATTGCCGGCAGGCGTGCTGAATATCGCGGATTACCGCGCCGTAACCGCCTCCGTGGAAACGGACGCCGCGGGACGGCAACTCATTTCTTTCCGGCTTTGACGCCGGCGGATCACCTTCGTAATCCGCCGGCGCAGCTCAGCGCCGCGGCTGCCGGCGAGGCTCAGTCGGCCTAGTACCAGTTGTGCGACAGGTGGAAGTTCAGCGCGCCGCACGGTGACTGGTAGCGCTCCTGGATGTAGTTCAGGCCCCAGTTGATCTGCGTGCGGTAGTTGGTGACGTAGTCCGCGCCGGCGCTCGCCATCTTCTCAGCCGGCAATGACTGGACGATGCCGTACGCGCCGCTGCTGGCGTTGGTGGCCGTGGTGGTCCATTCGGATTCCTTGGTCCACAGCGTCTGCAGGCACTGCATCTGGTCAGCGGACCAGCCGTACGTCGCCAGCTGGCCAGCAGCGTAGGCCTGCGCTCCTGCGGGGTCGTTGACGGCCACAACGGGCGTGGGTGCAGGTTCCGGAGCCGGGGCCGGAGCGGGCTCCGGGGCCGGGGCAGGTGCCGGTTCGGCGGCCTGGGGCGCGACGTTGATCTCGGCCGGCGCAGCTTCCGGGGAGGCCGGGGGCTGGATCTCGGCTGCCTCGAAGCTCAGCTTCGACTGGGCGCTGGCTTCTTCGGCGGCCTGGTCCGCGCTGGCCGCAAGCGACGCAGACTCGGAAGCGTGTGCTGCGGCGCTGACGCCGACCAGCAGGGCGCATGCCGTCGCGAACACCGCGACGCGCTGGCCCACGGAGGGAATCCGGGCCGCCTTGGACAGTGGGGACATAGCTGCACCGAAGCGGGACTGCTTGCGGTGGCTGTCGGACTTTGTGTCGCCCTGCGGGCGCGTTTGTACCTTGAATTCAGACATGATGGATCGCCTCTCACACCTGCGGAGTTAGCTGTCGGGTTCGGATGAGGGCATCCGGCCACACGGCACAATCACGTGTTGGCTTAACCCCAAAGGGCACTTGGTGCCCGGGACGGTGGGTCCCCCGCCTCTGCCTCTGAAAACGGAATCCGGGAAGCGGCAGAGCTTGGCGTCATCCGGATATGCGGCCCAACGGGAACCACACGTCATCGACGCTACAGGAGCTGGACGCTTAAGTCACATTTTGGTAACAGGAATCACGACGACGGTGTGTCGCCTTGCTGGGCCCGGGCGTCAGTGGGTCGCGCGAGCGCGCCGGTAGGGAAGAGTAACGCGAACTCGGTCCGTCCGGCCCGCGATGTCACCTCCACGCTACCGCCGTGGGCCTCCATGATCGACTGGACAATGGACAGGCCCAAGCCACTAGTGCCTTCGGAGGCCCCGGCGCCCGAGGCCGGCGCTGTACCCTTGCGCGCCGCGTCTGCGCGGGCAAACCGGGAGAAAACGTGGTCAACGAGTTCCGCAGGGATGCCCCCGCCGTCGTCCGTTACCGTCACCGCTGCGTCGCCATTGGCAGACTTCGTGACAGCGGTGACCACGGTGGTCCCCGGCGGCGTGTGCTTGCGCGCATTGGATAGCAGGTTGACAAGCACCTGACGCAGTTGGGACGCATCACCCGTGACGGCGAGCGGCTGGTCAGGCAGTTCAAGGCGCCAGTGGTGGTCCGGGGCGATGACCTTCTCGTCACTGACGGTTTCGATCACGAGTTGTGTGAGGTCAACTTCGCTGAGCTTCAGGGGCTGGCCCTCATCGAGCCGGGCGAGCAGGAGCAGATCCTCCACCAGGGTGGTCATGCGTTCGGACTGGCTTTGGACCCGGGCCAGGGATTTCCGGCCGTCCGGCGTGAAGCTCTCGGTCATCCGCATCAGCTCCGTGTACCCGCGGATGGCAGTCAGCGGCGTGCGCAGCTCATGGGAAGCATCGGCTACGAACTGCCGCACCTTGGTCTCGCTCCGCTGCCGCGCCTCGAGTGCGCTGGCGACGTTGTCCAGCATGAGATTGAGGGCGTGCCCTACGCTGCCCACTTCGGTTCCGGGATTGGAGTTCGACGGCGGGACGCGCACCGCGAGTGCCACCTCGCCCGCGTCCAGCGGCAGCCTGGCCACACGGGTTGCAACCTCGGAAAGCTGCTCCAGCGGCTTCATGGTGCGCCGGATCAGCACAGTTCCTGCCAGTCCGATCAGCGCCAGGCCGCCCAGGGAAACGAACACAAAAGTCCAGACCAGCGATGCCAAAGTACTCTCCTTGGCAGCGAGCGGAAGGCCCGTGACAAGGACATCGCCGTAGCCGGTTTCCACGGCCACAATCCGGTAATCCCCGTTGGACAGCGAGCGGTTCACGGGAAGGCCGTTCCGCGTCAGCGCCAGCAGGGTCTGCTTGTCTTCGGCGTCGAGGGCCAGACGCGTGGTGTCCGAGTCCAGGAAACCGCCACTGGGGATCTGGCCGTCCAGGATCCGCGCATTCAGCGTTCCGACACTCTGCCCGCGGGAGTCAAGCGGGTCCGGCCTGCCGTTGAATCCGCCCAGGGGCGGGCGGCCCGGATCGTTCGACCGTTTGGCGGCCTGGCTCAGCTGTTCATCCAGCTGCCCGGTGAGAAAGGAATCCATGGAGGCGTAACTGAACAGCCCCACGGCGCCGCAGATGGCCACCAGCAGGGCCATGGCCAACAGGATCAGGCGCGTGCGCAGATGCCAGGTGTCCGGTTTCAGCCAGCTCCGGGCTGGCGCTGGGGTTGCTCGCGGCGAGGACATCGAGCTGCTACTCAGCCGGCTTGATGACGTAGCCGGCGCCCCGCACGGTATGGATCATGGGCGGGTGCACTGCATCCACTTTCTTGCGCAGGTAGGAGATGTAGAGCTCCACAATGTTGGCCTGGCCGCCGAAGTCGTAGTTCCAGACGCGGTCCAGGATCTGGGCTTTGCTGATGACGCGTTTGGGGTTCTCCATGAGGTACCGGAGCAGCTCGAACTGGGTGGCGGTGAGCTGGAGGGCGTCGCCCGCACGGGTCACTTCGCGGGTGTCGATGTTGAGGACAAGATCGCCCACCACAAGTTCGGCAGTGTCCATCGCGGCAACGCCGGAGCGCTGGACAAGGCGGTGCAGCCGCAGCAGGACCTCTTCCATGCTGAACGGCTTGGTCACGTAGTCGTCCCCGCCGGCCGCCAGGCCCACGATCCTGTCCTGGACAGCGTCCTTGGCAGTCAGGAAAAGCGCAGGTACCTCGGGCGCGAAGGCACGGATCCTGCCCAGCAACTCAACGCCGTCGAACCCTGGCAGCATCACGTCCAGCACCAGGACGTCCGGGCGGAACTCCTTGGCAAGCTTGACGGCCTCCGGGCCATCCGAAGCCACGGCAACATGCCAGCCGACCATGCGCAGCCCCATGCTCATGAGCTCGGAAAGGCTGGGCTCGTCGTCAACCACCAAGGCTCGGATGGGGGAGCCGTCCGGGTGGGTCAGTTGCGGAAGGTTGTTGGTCATGGAGTGCGAAGTGGCCATGGGACAACTCTCCGATCAATCGGTTAGCCCGCGCTATGGGGTTCCTGTGCGCACGCTGTGAATCCCAGCCTAGCGAGCTGGATGGGCGATCTGGGTGGCCGGGCGGGACGCCGACCATCCGCAGGCGGCCGCCTTCTCCGCTGGACAGGCGGCAAAACCCAGCAGGGAATCTCGGCAAGTCATTGGCCGGTGAATTTCAAGGTCTTGGTATGGCGAAAGGGCGAACATTGTTCGCCGGAGAGGGCCATTTGCGCACCCTTGGCGGACAACAACTCCTATTTTGCCGCCAAATCAGAATGGTGATCTGTAACACAAATCTGCATTTTGTCTCAGTATGCGGAACGTTGCACCCATTGTTACTTGCAAGTTCTCATTGTTACGTTGCACACTTTCAATTGTGAACAAGAACTCAACAGCACCTGCAGCCGCAGAATATTGGCCCAGCACATCCGCTGCTGCCGACATGCGCTGTTGTCGAATGCACGCCTGATCTTCAGACCCCGCGAAGTTCTTAGGCATTCGCCCCCAGCCCAGCGTAGGGCGCCATCCCCAGATTTCATTGCGGGGACAACCAGCATTCGAGCCGCGATGACGGCCATTCACATTGAGGTAAGCATTCATGTCAGTTGCATCTGGATACGTCCACATCTCCGTCCGTAACGCAGGCAAGGCCGGCCAGGCTTCCGGCCTCCGCCAGGGGTTCGGTGCCCGACCGGCATTCGCCCCGGCTGCCCCCGGAGCCAGCTTTCCTGCTCCCGGCTACGCACCCCAGGGCTACAACCCCAGTTCCTACGGACAGCTCCGCGCGGTCCAGCCTGCCGAAGCCGCGCCGCTGACCGCGCCCACTCCGGTTATCGCGGGACCCAACGCTGTCCGCCCGGTCGCCAATGACACCGTGGCCCGCGGATTTGTCCTCTACATGGGCATCAACGAGGAGACCGCAGCGGCTGCCGGAACCTCCATTGCCAAGCTTGCCCAGGAAATCCGCGCTTACGCACAGTCACTCGTGACTGGTGCTGAAAGCTACGCGGCCGTGGCCGTGGCCCCGGCCGGCACCCCCGGTTCCGCGCTCGACGTCGTCCGTTCCACCTTTGGTGACCCCACCGTGAACGCGCAGAAGCGCACCGAGACTGCCCGGCTGCAGCAGCCTCAGGACCCGCGCCCGTCCGGCGTCCTGATCGACCTCGCCCGCCGCGAAGTCCACCTTGACGGCGAATCCCTGAACCTGACCTTCAAGGAATTCGAACTCCTGAACTACCTGGTGGAAAACGGCACCCGCACGGTTGGCCGCGATGAACTGCTTGAGGGCCTGTGGCGCAACGCCGAGGAAGTCCCCAACGAACGCACCATCGACGTCCACATCCGCCGTCTCCGCTCCAAGCTGGGCCGCCTCGCCAACACCGTCCGTACCGTCCGCGGCCAGGGCTACCGCTTCTACGAGCACCCCGAAGTTATTGTCTGGGCCGCTCCGGAATACTCGATCTAGGCCTTCAGCGACGCACCAAAGCGGCATTTCGCCGTGCCTTAGACACCTCCTTCGTTCCTCCCCACCGCCTCCCTCGCCTCGCAAGCTCGGCCAGGGAACCCTGGCGGCGTGGGCCCCGGCGATGCGGCACTACGCGAAATGCCGCTTTCGTGCGTCCGTGCTCGCGAGTGTTGGCCTCCGCGGCTATGGTTCGACGGCGGTGCGGCCCAGCCGGGGTGTCACGGGGAGCATGCTTTTGGCGTCCTGACCGCGGCTCTGGCCCGTCATTCCGCGGGCCGGGACTGTTGGTGCGGCCAACAGCGTGCTGGGCGTGACGGGCGGCGCCGTGGGTCTTGCGGGTCTAGGCTTGGGGGATGAGCGACCACCACATCAAACGCCTGGTGATCATGCGGCACGCCAAGTCCGACTGGCCCGGCGGTGTGGCGGATCATGAGCGCCCGCTTGAGGAACGGGGGCACCGCGAGGCGCCTCTTGCCGGCAAGTGGCTGGTCAAACACGGCATCCTCCCGGACTTCATCCTGTGTTCCAGTGCGCTCCGCACCCGCCAGACCTGCACCTGGGTGTGCTCAGAACTGGGGGACAAGGCCCCGACGCCGAAACTTGAGGACGGCCTCTACGCCGCCTCTGCGCTGCGGATGCTCGCCGTGGTCAACCACGTGCCTGACACCGTCACCACGCTGATGCTCATCTCGCATATGCCTGGCGTCCAGGACCTCGCCATGCACCTGGCCTCACGGGACTCAAACCACGACGCCTACATGGACGCCGCCACACGTTACCCCACCAGCGCCCTCACGGTGCTGGAAACGGAAAAATCCTGGGCCGAGCTGGACGGGCAGGACGCCCGGCTGACCAAGTTCAAGGTCCCGCGAGCCCACTAACGCCACGGGATCCAGTGACCCCATGGGACCTACCGACCTCATGGGACTCGCTGACCCCAAGGGAACCGGCGACCTCCCGCAGCAGTCCGGCGACGTGCTGGATGCCCGGGCTGGCCGCCATGGTGCGGCGGTACACGATGCCCACCTGCCTGACCTGCGTGGGGTTGACCAGGGGCAGGGCGACGACGTCCGCAGGCAGTGCGGGCCGGCCGAGGCGGGGGACCAGCGCCACCACGGCTCCCTGCTCCACCAGTGCGAGGTGGGTTGCGAAGTCTGGATCGTAGACCCTGATGTCCGGCACCCGGCCAAGGTCGGCGAAGATCCTCAGCAGCGCCTCGTTGCAGATGGCTCCGTGCGGCGTGCTGATCCAGCATTCGTCCACCAGGTCCGCCGGTTCCACCTGGCCGCATACTGCCAGGGGATGGTCGCGGTGCACCAGGACGTCCGCAACGTCCTCGCACAGCCATTCGAGGGTCATGTGCTCCGGTATGACCAGCGGGACGGAGTTCCAGTTGTGGACCACACCCAGGTCCGCCTCCCCGTTGGCCACCCGCGCCACGGCTTCCCGCGGGTCCTCGGCCAGCACGCTGAGGTCCAGGTCCGCTCCGGACGAAGCCAACCGTCCCAGCAGTGGCCCCACGAGGCCCCGGCAGGCAGTGGAAAAGGAAACAACCCTGAGGTGCCCGGTGGGCTTGGCCGGATCCGCCAACAGGGTGGATTCCAGTTCCTCGAGCTCCGATAGGATGCGCCGGCCGTACGCTGCCAGGGTGAGCCCCCGCTCGGTCAGCAGCACCCCGCGGCCGCGGCGTTCCAGGACGGGGAACCCGGTCTGCTTCTCCAGCTTCTTGATCTGCTGGGAGACGGCCGACGGGCTGAAGCCCATCACCTCCGACGCCGCTATGACCGAACCGTGCTGTTCAATCGCCGCCAGTGCCCGCAGCGAACCAATCTCAATCATGAAGCAAACGTACATGATTCGACGCGGAATTCAACGCTGGTGCTTCATCTGCCGTTCTGCAAGAGTGGGACCGTGAATCTCCGACACTCCGTCCTCGCTGCCTTGGTCGCCGTTCTCTGGGGCCTGAACTTCGTGGCCATCGACTTCGGCCTGCATGCGAACGGCCGTGAGGTTCCCCCGCTGCTGTTTGTGGCCATGCGGTTCCTCTTGGTGGTCTTCCCCTGGATCTTCTTCATCAGGAAGCCTGACGTCAGCTGGAAGGCGATTATCGGCGTCGGCGTCTTTATGAGCGCGGGCCAGTTCGGCCTCCTCTACCTCGCCATGGCGCTGGGCATGCCGGCAGGCCTCGCCTCCCTGGTCCTCCAGGCCCAGGTGCTCCTCACCATCCTCCTGGCCGCCGGGTTCCTGCGCGAGCGCCCCAGCCGGAGCCAACTGGCCGGCGTCGTTCTTGGCGTTGCGGGGCTGGCCGTAGTGGCCGTCGGCCGCAGTGCCGTGGCACCGGTGCTCCCGCTCATCATCGTCCTGGGAGCCGCGCTGTCCTGGGCGGCCGGTAACGTCGTTGCGCGGAAGGCCAAGGCCGCCTCCGGGCTGGGGCTGGTGGTCTGGTCCGGCGCAGTGGTTCCGCTGCCACTAGCCGGGCTGTCGCTGCTGGTGGACGGGCCGGACGCGGTGTTCGGCACCCTGGCAGACCTCCAGCCGGCCACGATCCTGAGTGCGCTATACACAGCCATTTTCGCGTCTCTGGTGGGGTATGGGATCTGGAACCGGCTCCTGGCCAGCTATCCGTCGTCGGCCGTGGTGCCCTTTACCCTGCTGGTGCCCGTGGTGGGCATGAGCGCGGCCTGGCTGGCGTTGGGGGAGGTGCCCACGCCGGCGGAACTGGCTGGCGGATTGCTCCTCCTGGGCGGGGTGGCGACTGCCGTGCTCGCCGGCCGAGGCCGGCAGGTTCTGCGGCGCGGTCAGCGGCGGGGCGCCGGTTTGGCGCCCGTCTTGGTGCCCGGTTTGGGTGCCGGCTTGCGGACCGGGGAGGCGGACGACGACGGCCGCTTGGCTGCTGAGGCTGGCATCCGGGCTGGCGCGCGGGAGCCTGACGCGCGCTGACCGGTGGCGGCACCCCGGGGTGCCGCGCCCCGGGCCGCGGTGGCTCCGGTTGCCGGGCGCCGCGCAGCAGGGCGGCCAGTGCCGGAAGCGGGCCGCCGCTTGGCTGGCGAGGGCCTCCGTTTGGCAGTCCCCAGCCGCCTGCCCGCCGGCCAGACTGCGCCAAGGAACAGGACCGCTAGCGTGGCCACCGCTGAGGCCCCACCCCAGTAGAAGTAGTTGTCCGGATCCCCGGTGGGGAGCGGTGTGCCGAAGATCGACGACTGCTCGGCGAAGGCCAGCTCCCAGGTGCTGACGAAGGCCAGTGAGAAGGCAATGGTGAGGCTGGATCCCACAGCCGTGGCAACCAATACAAAGTGGCGCCCGCGGGCCAGGACCTCCGCCACGGCCGCAACATAGGCCAGCGCCACCAGGCCCAGGAACGTGACCATCACGGCCTCTTCCAAGGTGATGGCGGTGAGCACCAGCATGCCCAAGGCGGCGACGGCCGCGATCACGGCGAACTTCCCGCTGTTACCCATGTGGCGCATGTGTCCAATCATCCCTGCTACTTCACGACATAGCCGCGCATGATGGCCATGATTGCTGCAACGCTTTGGTCACGGGTGCGTTCCGGGTTGTAGGTCTGCCGGTCAAGCCCCACCACAAAGCAGGCGCCAAAGATCGCCGTTTCGAGGCTGCCCCGCGAGATCGATTCGTCCACCGGATAGACGGCAGCCACGTTCTCTATGGCAGCGCCGATGACCGCCAGGAGTTCAGACCGGAGCACCGCGAACGTGTCCCGCCATTCGCTGGGAGTCCGCCAGTTTTCGCTCACCCACAAACGGGCGAAGGACGGGTAATCGTCCATAAAATCCATGGCCTGGCCGATCATTGCCTCCATGGCCACCAGTGGATCGGCCCCGGGCTGCCCGGCCTCGCTAAGCAGGCGTGCCTTCAGGATTTCCACGCCGTGCCGCAGCAGCTGCGCGATCAGGTCCGACTTGCTGCCGAAGTTGTAGTAGACAGTGCCCTTGGAGACGCCCGCCGCCGCGGCGATCTCGTCCACAGTGACACCCGCTGCGCCACGCTGGCCGATCAGCTCCATGGACGCGTCGAAGAGCTTCTGCCGGGTGGCATTGGTCCGGGCCGGGCGGAGTTTCTTCTCGGCGGGACCGTGCATGGCGGGATCGTGCCCCACGGGATCATGCACGCCAGGATCATGCACGCCAGGCTCGTGCACCCCAGGCTCAGGCACGCCAGGATCGTGCACCCCAGATCCCGGCGCGGGCGGGCTCATACCGCGATCTCCGGTTTGAGCGTTTTGAGTGTCCAATACTTATGCTTCCGGACAGCAAACGTGGACATCGCCGCGCCCAGCAACGTGTAGCCGAGCAGCCCCAGGACAGTGGGCACGATCCCGGACAGGTCCGCGCCGTAGATGAGGTGCCGCATGCCCGTGACCACGTAGCCCATGGGCAGGATTTCGTGGACAACATGGAGAGGCTGCGGGGTGGTCTGCCAGGGGAACGTGCCGCCCGAGGACACCAGCTGTAGCACCAGCAGGATCAGCACCACCAGCTTGCCGGGTGACCCCAGCAGCGCCACGATGCCTTGGATGATGGCGCTGAAGGCCATGGCCGCGGCCAGCATAAACAGCCACATCAGCACCGGATGCGCGGGGTTGAGGCCCAACGCCAGGTTCACCACGAGGGTCAGCAGGCTAGCCTGCACCACCGAAACGGCAAGGAACGGAAGCCAGCCGCCGACGGCGATTTTCCAGGCCGGGGCGTTCGACGCCAGGGCCCGCTGGGTGATGGGCCGCATCGCCTGGACCAGCATGAAGATGCCGATCCACAAGGCGAGCGTCAGGAAGAACGGTGCCAGCCCCGCGCCGTAGGAGTCCGCCTTTGCCTGGGAGACATTGCTGACCGCAACGGGATCGGCAATCACCTCTGAGAGGCTACTCTTCTGCGAATCGTCCGGGTTGGGCACCTGCCCGGCTCCCTTGGAAATTTCGTCGGTCAGCGTCCGTGAGCCGTCAGCGGCAGTGCCGGCCCCGGCTTCCAGCTGCCCCGCACCGGCGTCGAGCGTTTGCGCCCCTTCCGCGAGGCGTCCGGCGCCGTCGAGCGCAGTCTGCTCGCCGGTGGCCAGCGTGGCCGCCCCGGTGTGGAGCTGGTCAGCGCCACCGGAAGCCTGAATAATGGCGTCCTTCAGCGCAGGGGTGGCCGTGGCCAGCTGGGCTGCGCCGACGCTCACGGCTTCGGAGCCGTCCGCGAGCTGCTGGATCTGGGTGGCGTCGGCCTGGATCCGGGTTTTCGCCGCGGCTACGGGGCTGGAGGCTGCCACCGTATCGAAGTCGGCCAGGATTTTGTCTGCCTGCACCTGGGTGATCACTTCGGAGGCGACCAGGCGGGCATTCGATTCGATCACGCGCGTCCGGAGTCCTTGGTCCGCGGCATCAAGCTGCGTGACGACGTCCTGGACCTTGGTATTGAGCTGGGCGTTCCCCGCGGCAACCTGGGCCGCGCCGTTGGCCAGCGTCCGGGTGTCGGTGGGCAGCGTGGCGGTGCTGTCCTTCAGGACGGAGAGCCCGCTGCTGAGCTGCCCGGCGCCGTCGGTCAGCTGATTGGCCCCGTCCCGCAATTTCAGCTGCCCGTTGTACAGCTCACCGGCTCCTGCGCTGAGCTCGCTGGTGCCCGTATGCAGGGTGACCGTCCCGTCGCGGAGGTTGGCCATGCCGTCCGTCAGCTGCCCGGCGCCGTCTGCGGCCTTGAGCATCTGGGCGTGGATGGTGCCGAACCCGGTGAGCAGCTGGTTCGCCGTCTCTTCACCCACTTCCTTGGCCACCGTTGTGTGCACCGCGGTGGTCAGCTTGTCCACGATGGTGCTCAGCAGGTAGTTGTTGGCATCGTTGGTGGTGACGTTCAGCATCGCCTGGCTGGCCGAATCGAAGCTGCCGGGCGAGACCAGGTTTGTGGAGAATTCTGCCGGGATTTTCAGTGCAAACGCGTACTTGCCGCTGCTGACCCCTGCGTCGGCCTCGGCCGCCGAGGGGACCGCCTGCCAGTTGAAGACGTTCCCCTCCACCAGGCCGTCCGCCACCTTCTTGCCCGCCTGGAGCTCGGTGCCGTCGCTGGACGTGGCGCCGGTGTCTTCCACCACCAGGGCGGCCTCGATCTGGTTCAGGTTCCCGTAGGGATTCCAGTTGGCGTACAGGTACACGGCCCCGTACAGGAGCGGCACCATGATCAGGGCCAGGATGGTCAGCTTCGGCAGCAACCCGCCGGTCATCCGCTTGAGTTCGGAACGGGCCAGCCGCAGCACGGTCACTTGGCATCCTCGGTTTCGAGTAAGAGGGATTCGGTTTCTTCGTCTGTGAGAGTCGGCGCATCGGGGGCTTCGTCCACGTCCGGGACGGCGTTACCGATCACCGTGGCCGGTCCCGTCCACCCTGCCGGGAGGGCAGTAACGGTGACGACGACGGCGAGCGGCCGGCCGGCGTCGTACGCCAGCTCCTCAAGCCGCGGGAGCCAGTCCGCAGCGTGGGCACCGTGCCTGTCGGGGGAGTCCACCACCAGGAGGTCCGTGTGCGGGTTGGCGAGGGCCAGGGCCGTCAGCAGTTCAATGCGCCGGTCCGGCGCCAGCTGCTCCGTCCACAGGTCCGCGATGTCCTCGAAACTGTTGACTTTGAGCCAGGGCTTGCTCAGCAGCGCGCCGCGGTAGCGGCGGGGAATCAGGGCGAGGTCCTCGGTGACAAGGTCCCGGACACTGAGGTGCTGCTCGGGCTCATTCACGTTGGGGGAATCCACCAGGGCGCTCGCGAGGCGGAGGGATTTGGTGCGTTCGTTGGCGTCCCAGGACATCCGGCCGCCAGTGGGTTTCATGCGCCCGCTGATGGTCAGGGCAAGGGCTGTCCGCTGGTCCTGGCGTTCGGCGGTGACGAGGAGGAGCTCACCCCGGCCGACCCGCAGAGAGGTGGGCGGAAGCAAATCGTCGCGCCGGCCCTTCACAAGGAGCTGCTGTACGGAGAGCAAAAATGGCCTTTCGACGGTGTATGTCCACCTTCAGCCTAACTGAACTGACTGGTCAGTTCAAATAGTGAGTGTGGAGGAGGCGCGGGTGAAGTAGGCCAGCGCGAGCGGACACTTGCGGCCTCTCCTACAAGCCGTACTTCTCCAGGAGCCGCAGCCACACCTCGCTGACCGTGGGAAACGATGGCACCGCATGCCACAGCCGCTCCAGCGGGACCTCGCCCACCACTGCGATGGTGGCCGCGTGCAGCAGTTCGCCCACGTCCGGGCCCGCGAAGGTGGCGCCGAGCAGGACCCGCCGGTCCTCGTCCACCACCAGTTGCGCCCAGCCTTCGTAGTGTTCCGAATGCAGGGACGAACCCGACACTTGGATTGGCAGCTCCACGGACGACACGTTGTAACCGTCCTGCTTTGCCTGCTCCACTGTGCGCCCGACGGCCGCCAGTTCGGGATCGGTGAACACCACGTTCGGGACGGCATGCTGGTTGGCGGTCTGGGCGTACCGGCTCCAGGCCGCGGGGACGCCGCTGAGCTCGCCCTTGGCTCGGGCCGCGATGGCGTCGCCGGTAGCCCGGGCCTCGTACTTGCCCTGGTGCGTGAAGAAATTTCTGCCGGCGACGTCGCCAACAGCGTAAAGCCAGGGGTTCTCGCCTTCCACGCCGTTCTCGCCCGGGGTACCCGGGACGTCCGGGACGCCCTGGACTAGTCCAGTGGAGTCGGTGGTGAGTTTCAGTGGCTGCACGTCCTGCGCCTCGAAGCCCAGGCTTTCCAGGCCGAGGCCTTCGAGGGCGGGATGCCGGCCTGTTGAAACGAGGACTTTGTCCGCAATGACGGTGGTGCGGCCGTCCGGCGTCTGGTCCTGAAGTGTCAGGGTGAACGTGCCGTCGTCGTTTTCCCGGACACTTTCGGTGGACGTGTTGAGGCGGACCGCCACGCCGTCCGCGCGCAGCCCCGCGACCACAAGTTTGCTGGCCTCTGCGGGGAACGTGCCCAGCAGGCCGCTCCTGGCCACCAGCGTCACGTCCGAGCCCAGGCGTGCGAATGCCTGCGCCAGCTCGCTGCCCGCGACGCCCCCGCCGATTACAGCCAGGCGCTCCGGTACCTCCTTGGCCGAGGTGGCTTCGCGTGTGCCCCAGACCTGCAGGTCCGCCAGCCCGTCGATGGGAGGTGTGGTTGGCGTAGAGCCGGTGGCGAGTACGACGGCGTGACGCGCCTTGAGCTCGTAAGTGTTGCCGTCCAGCCCGGCTACTTCAACGGTGCGCGGCGCGGTGATCCAGCCGTGGCCACGGATCAGCTCAATCCCGGTATCTTCCAGCCACTTCACCTGGCTGTCGTCCTGCCAGTTTGCGGTGAAATAGTCCCGGCGCTTCAGGACTGCCGCTGCATCCAGTGTCAGGGTGACGGCTTCCGCCGCGCCGGGTACCGTCTGTGCGCCGTGCAGGGCGGTGCCGGGGCGGAGCAGGGCTTTGGACGGCATGCAGGCCCAATACGAGCATTCGCCGCCCACCAGTTCGGCTTCAACAAGGACAGCCGTCAGGCCGCCCTGGACCACCCGGTCGGCGACGTTTTCCCCCACGGCACCAGCACCGATCACAATGACATCGAATTCACGTTGCAGCGTTTCAGGCGTCATTCGTCCAGCCTACGCCCGCCTCGCGGGAGGCGGGGAGCGCCGTCGTCGTCATTCCGGTGACTGCAGAACTGCGTAACTTTTGACCGTGTTAGGGCGGGCTCGCCCGCGCGAATCCAGGGGCAGCGCGGGGGTTTGCTACCAAAAGTGACGCATTTCCGCTGGGAAGCTGGCAAGGCGCGGGTGGCCGGGCTGTTCCTGAAGCTGAGGCCGGTGGCAGGAAAGCGGCGCTGCGCTTAACGACAAAAGGCCTGTATCGGCGAACCGATACAGGCCTTTCTCTGTGCGCCCAGAGGGATTCGAACCCCCGGCCTTCTGTTCCGTAGACAGACGCTCTATCCAGCTGAGCTATGGGCGCATTTTGTGTTTCGCGGAGTTTCTTGCTCCCCGAACCTCGAATTACTTTACGCGAGGGTTGCCCGGAGTACCAAATCGAGAGGCATGTAATCTAGCTGACTAGACCGGTCTAGGAGACCTTCGTCACTTAAATACAGTCGTTTGGGCGTGGTTTTCCTTGAATTTGCGCGGTTTTCGGCTCCAACGATCACGAACGTGCACCGCTGACCTCCCATCGCGCCCTTGGGCGGCCAATAGCATTTAGTCCACACCGATGACCCCGAGGAAGGGAACCGCAATGGGCGATCTCGCACGACTGCCGCTGCTTGAGAAAGCACCCACCACGCATGCTGGCCTGCTGGCATGGGTCGAAGAGGTTGCTGGACTCACGCAGCCCGACCGGATCCACTGGGTTGACGGCTCCGAACAGGAAAACACGCGTCTTACCGATGAACTCGTCGCAGCAGGAACGCTGACGCGCCTGAACCAGGAGCTCTTCCCCAACTCTTTCGCTGCATTCTCTGATCCCGCGGACGTAGCCCGTGTGGAAGAACAGACCTTCATCTGCTCCGAGAAGAAGCACGACGCCGGCTTCACCAATAACTGGATGGCCCCGGCTGCGATGAAGGAAAAGCTGCGTGGGCTCTTTGCCGGCTCCATGCGCGGACGCACCATGTACGTCATCCCGTTCGTGATGGGACACCTCGACGCTGAGGATCCCAAGTTCGGCGTGGAGATCACCGACAGCGCCTACGTTGTTGCCTCGATGCGCATCATGGCCCGCATCGGCACCGACGTGCTGAACCGCATCACTGAGACCAACGCATTCTTCGTGCCGGCCCTGCACTCCCTGGGTGCGCCGCTCGAAGCAGGCCAGGCGGACGTGCCATGGCCGTGCAACACGGACAAGTGGATCGTTCACTTCCCGGAGGAGCGCTCCATCTGGTCCTTCGGCTCCGGCTATGGCGGAAACGCGCTGCTCGGCAAGAAATGCTACGCCCTCCGTATCGCCTCTGTGATGGCCCGCGACGAAGGCTGGCTGGCCGAGCACATGCTCATCCTGAAGCTGACCTCGCCCGAGCAGAAGACCTACTACGTCTCGGCTGCCTTCCCGTCCGCCTGCGGCAAGACCAACCTCGCGCTGCTCGATCCCACCATCGAAGGCTGGAAGGTGGAGACGCTCGGTGACGACATCACCTGGATGCGTTTCGGCAAGGAAGGCGAGCTCCGCGCCGTCAACCCCGAGGCAGGCCTCTTCGGCGTGGCTCCGGGCACCGGCTGGGGCACCAACCCCAACGCGATGCGCGCCATCGCCAAGGGCAACAGCATCTTCACCAACGTGGCACTGACCGACGACGGCGGCGTGTGGTGGGAGGGCATGACTGAGGAAGTGCCCGCTCACCTGACCGACTGGCAGGGCAACTCCTGGACCTCGGATTCGGACAAGCCCGCAGCCCACCCGAACTCGCGCTTCTGCACGCCGATCGACCAGATCGACATGCTGGCCGAGGAGTACAACAACCCCGACGGCGTGGAGCTTTCCGCGATCCTGTTCGGCGGCCGCCGCAAGACCACCATCCCCCTGGTGACCGAGGCGCGCAGCTGGTCAAACGGCATCTTCATGGGTTCCACGCTGTCCTCCGAGACCACTGCCGCGGCAGCCGGTGCGGTGGGCGTGGTCCGCCGCGACCCCATGGCCATGCTGCCGTTCATGGGCTACGACGCCGGCGACTACCTCAACCACTGGGTGAACCTGTCCGCCAAGGGCAACCCGGAGCGCCTGCCCAAGATCTTCCTGGTCAACTGGTTCCGCCGCACGGCCGAGGGTGGCTTCGCCTGGCCCGGCTTCGGCGACAACGCCCGCGTCCTCAAGTGGGCCATCGAACGCCTGGAAGGCAAGGCAGACGCCGTCGAGACGCCGATCGGCTTTGTTCCCACCGCCGAATCCATCGACCTCAAGGGCCTGGACATGACGCCGGCCCAGGTCGAGGAAGCTGTCCGCGTTGACCCGGCCGAGTGGGCCACCGAGCTCGCGTCCATCGAGGAATGGTACGCCAACTTCGGCGATTCCCTCCCCGAGGCGCTGCAGTCCGAGTTTGCCGGCCTGAAGGCCCGCCTGGGCTGATCCCCACTGCAAAGTACAACGGCGGCCCCGCACCTTTTGCAAGAAAGGTGCGGGGCCGCCGTCGTCCGTCTCCATGAGTTTTTGTCCAGATAATCCCGCCAAATGCCCCGCTTGGACGCGATATCTGGACAAAAACTCCTATGAGCGGGGTTAGGAAGCCAGCCAGATGTCCGGTCCGAAGACCTCGTAGTGGATCCTCGTGGCCGGGATGCCGGCGTTGATGGCCTCGTTGCGGATGTGCTTCATAAACGGCAGCGGTCCGCAGAGGTACAACGACGCGTTGGCCGGCAGGTCGACTTCACGCAGTGACATAAACCCCTCGTTGGCCCCGGGGCGTGGCTCTTCAAGCCACAGCTGGAGGTCGGCACCCGCTAGGCGTTCGACGTCGTCCGTCATCTGACCGCGCAGCGCCCAGCTGTCCAGTGTGCTTTCCGCATGCAGCACCAGCACCTGCCGGTCGGAGCCCGACTCGGCGAGTGACCGGAGGATCGACGCCGTCGGCGTGCAGCCGATGCCGGCCGATGCCAGGACCACCGGACCGTCGCCGTCCTTGAGGGTGATCTCGCCGTAGGGGTTGGAGAGTTCCAGGATGTCACCGACTCCGACGCCGCGGTGCAGCACCGGGGACACCTCGCCGTCGTCGTCCAGCTTGGTGGTGAAGGTGCGGCCGGTGCCGGCGTCATCGGAGAGTGAGTACTGCCGGACCTGGCGCAGCCCGTCCGGGAGTTGCACCTTGACGCTCACGTACTGGCCGGGCAGCGCGCGGGTGATGGGGGTGTCGTCCGCGGGTTCAAGGGTGAAGGTCATGGCGCCGGTGCCCGCAAAAGTCTTGGAGGCGACCCGCCACGGGGTCCACATTTTGTCGTTCGCCTGGATGGCGTAGAGGCCCTTTTCGATCTTGATCAGGGCATCGGCCATCAGCCAGTAGACCTCGGTCCAGGCCTCGGCGATTTCAGGCGTGATGACCTCGGCGAGGTCCTCGGCGATGGCGGCGAAGAGGTGCTCGTAGACCACCTGGTACTGGGGCTCAGTGATGCCGAGCGACGCGTGCCGGTGGGCGATGCGGGAAAGCACGGTTTCGGGGAGGGTGCCGGGGTTGTTGACCAGGTGCGTGGCGAAAGCGGCGATGCTTCCGGCCAGCGCCTGCTGTTGGTTGCCCGAGCGCTGGTTGGAGCGGCTGAACAGGCCATCCAACAGTTCCGGGTGGGCGGCGAACAGCCGTGCATAGAACTTGGGAGTGATGGCGCCGATCCGGGAACCGACGAGCGGCAGGGTGGCTTCAATGACGGGGCGGGATTTGTCCGAGAGCATGTGTACTCCTGCGATAGGGGACCGGGTTTTCGTCCGGTCAATATGAATACTTACATTTGAAATGCGTATATTCGTACCCCAAGTTCTACACCTCGTAGAAGTTGGAATCAAATCGGTGGGGGATGTGGGCTCGGCGCCGGGCTACAGGCCGGGGCGCAGGCCGATCATCTGGAAGACGGGTGTCATCTGCCGCGAGCCTGGAAGTTCGGCCACAACCACTGCATCAAGTTCCCGGTAAAACGCTTCACGGGCGCGGGCCAGCGCGGCGCGAAGCCTGCATTCATGGATCAGCGGGCAGTCGCCGCCCGGAGCGACACAGTCGGCGGCGTCCGTCCGGGTGTCCAGGGCCCGCAGGACCTGGCCCGCCGTTGCCCGGCGGCCAGCGGAGCTGAGCCTGGATCCGCCCGACCTGCCACGCTCTACCTCGATCAGGCCCAGGCTGCGCAGCCTGGCCATCGCCTTGCTGACGTGGTTGTACGGTGTGCCCACGGCATCGGCGATGTTCTGCGTGGTCAGGAGGGTCGCCCCGGGCGCGGCGGCCAGAACCATCAGCGCCCGGAGGCTGACGTCTGCGAAGGCGTTGATTTTCATGGCAACCGGGGTGCGGTCTAGTCCACCCAGACGGTGGGTTCGCTGGTGTCAGCGGCGAGCTGGCCAAACTCCCGTTCGTGGGTCCCGGTGTTGGCGGCGTAAGGGAGGACCGCGGCGAAAATGGATCCGTCGCGGTGTTCAGCAGCTACATGGATGGCATCTGTTTCTTCCTCGACCAAGAGGATGTCGCAGACAATTGCGGCTGCGCGGAAATCAGCACGGTTCTGCCGGAGCAGTTCGGTGAGGTCGCTGATCATCGTGTCCGCGTCGAAGTCACCGTCGGAGCCGTCCTGGGCATCAGCCGGTGTGACGGCCACGAGGCGGACTTCGCCGTCGTTCTCCACCACCAGTGCGAACGGCAGGAAGCCGCCGTTTCGCTCGAGCTGTTCCTGGGCTGCGCCGACGCCTGTGCCCAGCAGGTTTTCCAGGTCCGTGGCCGAGGCCTCCGGAACGGAATCCCGCCACGAAGCCACCGCAGCCGGGCCGTCCGTGGCTTCGTGGGCCAGCTCCGGCTTAGCGCCGGACATTGGACAATACGCGGTCGCGGACGCTTTCCATCATGGCCCGGTCCGTTGCTTCCACGTTCAGCCGGAGGAAAGGCTCCGTGTTGGACGGGCGCAGGTTGAACCAGAAGCTGCCATCATTTGCCGTGAACGTGCTGCCATCCATGGTGTCCACGGTGATGTCCTCGGCGGCGAAGTCGGTGCGGACGCGCTCCACGGCTCCGGCCTTGTCCTCGATCTCGGAGTTAATCTCACCAGAGGAGACATAGGGCTCGTACTCGCGGCCGAGCTCGGACAGCGGTCCATCCTGCTCGCCGAGGGCAGCGAGCACGTGCATTGCTGCGAGCATCCCGGTGTCTGCGTTCCAGAAGTCGCGGAAGTAGAAGTGGGCAGAGTGCTCGCCGCCGAACACGGCACCTTCCTCGGCCATGACTGCCTTGATGAAGGAGTGGCCCACGCGCGTGCGGACGGCGCGGCCGCCGTCGTGCTCTACCAGTTCCGGCACCGCACGGGAGGTGAGCAGATTGTGGATGACGGTGGGCGTTGCCTCGCCCTGCGCCTGGGCGCGGGCGATTTCGCGGCGTGCCACCATACCGGTGACGGCCGACGGCGACACGGGCTCACCCGTCTCGTCGATGACGAAGCAGCGGTCGGCGTCGCCGTCGAATGCCAGGCCGATATCGGCGCCGTGCTCAATGACGGCGGCCTGCAGGTCGCGGAGGTTTTCCGGCTCGAGGGGGTTGGCCGGGTGGTTCGGGAAGGAGCCGTCCAGCTCGAAGTAGAGTGGAATGATCTCGAACGGCAGCTTGGGCAGGAGGGCGTCGCCGAGTACCGCCGGGGTGGTGAGGCCGGCCATGCCGTTGCCTGCGTCCACAACTACCTTGAGCGGCCGGGATCCGGAGAGGTCCACCAGCTGGCGGAGGTACTCGGAGTAGTCCTTCAGGACGTCGTGGACACCGATCAGGCCGCGGGCGGGGGCCGCCGGGATGGAGCCTTCGTTGAGGTACTTCTCGGCGAGGGCCTGGATCTCTTTGAGGCCTGATTCGGAGGAGATGGGCTGCGCGCCGGCCTTCGACATTTTGATGCCGTTGTATTCGGCAGGGTTGTGGCTGGCGGTGAACGTGGCGCCGGCAGCGTTGAGGGAGCCGCAGGCGTAGTAGAGCTCATCGGTGGAAATCAGGTCAAGGAGCTTGACGTCGGCGCCGCGGGTGGCTGCGCCGTCGGCGAATGCCTTGGCGAACTCGGGGGAGGAGGGACGCATGTCGCCGCCTACCAGGATCGTCTGGCCCTCCAGTTCCAGCACATCAACGAACGCGGCGCCCACGGCTTCGACGATTTCAGCGGTGATGGATTCGCCCACGATGCCCCGGACGTCGTAGGCCTTGAAGGATGCCGAGAGGTCAAAAGTCTTTGTCTGTTCGCTAGTCACGGGTCTTATCTTACGTGGACCCGCGGACGTTCCCGGTTGTCCACATACGGAGGTCCCGGCTTTATGGGTGTCGGTGGGGGCTGGGATACTGAATCAATGGTCGATACCCAGAACGCCGCCCTTCTTTCCGTTTCCCCTGACTCACCGTCCGCCACAAAAAGCCAGGCGCTGGAGGTTCTCCGCGAACTTGTCGGGCATCCGGCGGCGGATTTCCACGACGGACAGTTTGAGGCGATTGAAGCACTGGTCGACGGCGGCCGGCGGGCTTTGGTGGTCCAGCGCACCGGTTGGGGAAAATCGGCCGTGTACTTTGTGGCGTCCCTGCTGCTCCGGCGCCGCGGGGCCGGCCCTACTCTGATCGTTTCGCCGCTGCTCGCCCTGATGCGGGACCAGGTGGCTGCCGCCGCCCGCGCCGGAGTGCGTGCAGTGGCCATCAACTCCGCGAACCAGCTGGAATGGGACACCGTCCGGGAACAGCTCGCCGCTGATGAAGTCGACGTGCTGCTGGTTTCGCCGGAACGGCTCACCAACCCGTCCTTCCGTGAGAACCAGCTGCCGGAGCTCATCCGGCGGACGGGCCTGCTGGTTATTGACGAGGCACACTGTATTTCGGACTGGGGCCATGACTTCCGGCCGGACTACCGCCGGATCGCTGACCTGATCACCCAACTGCCGGAGTCCGTCCCTGTCCTGGCCACCACCGCCACGGCCAACTCGCGCGTGGTCCACGACATCGAGGAACAGCTGGGCGCGGGCGTCCTCACTATCCGCGGAACCCTGGGCAGGGATTCCCTGCGCCTGGGCGTCCTCACCTTGCCGAATTCCCGCGAACGGCTGGGCTGGCTCCTGACGCACCTGGCCGATCTGCCCGGCAGCGGCATCATCTACACGCTGACAGTCTCAGCCGCGGAGGACACCGCCAGGCTTCTCGCCGAAGCCGGGCACACCGTGCAGGCCTATACCGGCAGGACCGATCCCGCGGACCGGGAGCGCGCAGAGCAGATGCTCAAGGACAACCAGGTCAAGGCGTTGGTTGCCACCTCGGCGCTCGGCATGGGCTTCGACAAACCGGATCTTGGCTTCGTCGTCCACCTCGGGGCGCCGTCCTCCCCGGTAGCGTACTACCAGCAAGTGGGCCGTGCGGGCCGTGGCGCGGCGAACGCAGATGTGCTGTTGCTGCCGGGTTCTGAAGACCGGGATATCTGGCAGTACTTCGCCACCGCTTCCATGCCATCGGAGGAGAAAGCCACAGCAGTGCTGACAGCGTTGGCTGAAGCCGGAACTGCCGTGTCAACGGTTGCGTTGGAGGCCCGGGTTGATCTCCGCCGCACCCCGCTGGAGCTGCTGCTGAAGGTCCTGGCCGTGGATGGCGCCGTGGAACGTGTCGGCGGCGGGTGGCGTTCCACCGGCCAGCCCTGGATCTACGACGCTGAGCGTTACCGCCGGATCGCCGAGGCCAGGGTGGACGAGCAGGACTCCATGGTGATCTACCAGGACACCGCCGGGTGCCGGATGGAATACATCACCTCGGTCCTCGACGACGAGACGG
The DNA here is from genome assembly GCF_054511035.1 of Pseudarthrobacter sp. MDT1-22. Lineage (NCBI taxonomy): Bacteria > Bacillati > Actinomycetota > Actinomycetes > Micrococcales > Micrococcaceae > Pseudarthrobacter > Pseudarthrobacter sp. MDT1-22. The sequence continues at coordinate 29,845 of NZ_JBTNDK010000025.1, forward strand.
CGCATCCCTGCGGGAAGTGCGACAACTGCGCCGGCCGCTGGTTCCGGGCCGATATCGCCGACGACGCCACGGCAGCGGCGGGTCAGACGCTCACCCGCGCCGGTGGTGTCCTGGAGGCACGGCTGCAGTGGCCCAGTGGCATGGACCGTTTGGGCGTTCCGGTCAAGGGAAAAATCAAGCCCGACGAAGGACTGGCGGACGGCCGGGTGCTGGCAAGGCTTACCGATCTCGGCTGGGGCGGGGCGCTGCGGGAACTCTTTGCGGCTGGCGCCGCAGACCAGCCGGTGGATCCTGCCATGCTGCAGGCCTGTGTCCAGGTCCTGCGGGAATGGGCTACCGGTGACGGCCGGAACCCGGGCTGGAGCGGTGCAGGCCGGCCGGCCGCGATCGTCAGCATGCCTTCCCGCAGCAAGCCCGAACTGGTCCGTTCCCTTGCCCAGGGAATTTCGGAAATCGGCAGGATCCCCTACCTTGGCGAGCTGGCCCTGGGACATGGCGGACCCACTGGAAGCCGTGGCGGGAACAGCGCGTACCGGTTGGCGGGCGTTTGGGACCGCGTCATGGTGGGCCCGGAATTGGAGGCCGCCATGGCAACACTTCGTGGCCAGGGCGTGATGCTGATCGACGACCTCGTGGACAGCCGGTGGACCGTTACCGTGGCTGGACGCGCCCTGCGCCAGGCGGGGGCGGGGGCTGTTCTTCCGCTCGTGCTTGCCCAGGCCGGCTGACCTCTGCGCCGGCCTGCCGGTGCAGTGACAGGCTGTCCGCCGTGCTGAAGAGCATCAGGACGGCCATGGTGAGGAAGGCTCCGCGGAAGGGGCCAGCGTGATCCGCGGGGAAGGCCGCCACGCCGTCGAAAATCCGGATCAGCAGGGCGCCAACTGCGATGCCCGCGCCTGCGGCGAGCTGCACCAGGGTCGCCGACACGGAGTTGGCCGACGTCAGCTGGGCGGGTGCGATGTCCGCGTACTGCACCGACGCGTAGGCGGAGAAGCCAATGGAGCGGAAGGCCCCGCTGCACACGAGCAGGGCGAAGATCAGGGCCTGCGGCGTGTCCGGAGTGAGCAGGGCGCACAGGGCGAAGGTCACCGCCGATGCCAGGGAGCCGAAGACCAGCATGGCCCGGAAACCGAAACGCCGGATCAGCGGCGTGGTGGCCGGCTTGATGCCGATGTTGCCGATGAACACGGCCGCCACCATGATTCCGGCGTGCAGCGGTGACCAGCCGAAACCGGTCTGGAACATCAGGGGCAGGAGGAACGGCACCGAACTGATGGTCAGGCGGTAGACGAACCCGCCGGTGGCCATGGCCCGGAATGTTCGGGTGGAAAAAACACTGAGATCAAACAGAGGGTTTTTGGCGCGCCTCATCCACAGCACGGCGGCCGCGAGGGCGCATACCCCTGCAGCAGCGCCGATGGCTGCCCATGGACCGTCGGGGTGGGCAGTGGCCAGCTCAAGGCCCACCACCAGGGCGCCCACTCCGGTGGTGGTGAGGAACAGGCCCAGCCAGTCGAGCCTGCGTGCCCTGTCTCCGGCGCCGGCTGGTACCAGACTGAGTGCGGCGATGAAAGCGGCCGCCCCCAATGGCAAATTGATGAGGAAGATCCAGTGCCACGACAGGTAGGTGGTCAGCGCGCCGCCTACGAGCGGCGCCAGTACGGGCGCCAGCAGCGCGGGCCACACCAGGAAAGCCGTCGCCCGCAGAAGCTCCGATTTGGGTGTGCCGCGCAGTACCAGGAGGGTGCCGACAGGAACCATCATGGCCCCACCGGCGCCCTGCAGGATCCGGCTCAGCGTCAGCACGGTCAGGTCGGGGCTGATGGCGCAGGCCAGTGAAGCCAGTGTGAACAGGGCGATCGCGAAGCAGAATACTTTGCGGGCCCCCACGCGTTCAGCAAGCCAGCCGCTGAGCGGGATTCCCATGGCCACGGTCATGAGGTAGGCCGTCATGGTGATGTTGACGTCGGCGGCTGGAACGCCAAAGTCGCTGGCGATGTTGAGGATGGCGGTGGTGAGGATGGTGCCGTCCAGGAACTCCATAAAGAATGTGGCAGCCACCAGTAGCGCCAGGCGTGGATTCCACGCCTGGCTTGTGCTGGATTCCGCGCCCGGGGAATTGCTTACTGCCATTCCACCATCCTGCCACCGGCTGCACGGGTGGAGCCTCGTGCGTCCGCACCCCGGACCGCCAGCCTGTCCAGCCCACCCCACTTTCCACGCGCCACGCACCACGCCCGTCTCCCGCCCGCGCACCACGCCCGTCTCCCGCCCATGTAGGTAGCAGTAACTGTCGTTATGAGCGCTCATAACGACAGTTACTGCTACCTAGTTTGGGTTTGGTGGCATAAAAGCACTTCCCCAGGGAACGCAAAAGGCCCCGGTCCAGGACCGGGGCCAAACGCGGAGACGGGGGGATTTGAACCCCCGGTGGAGTTGTGCCCCACACTTCATTAGCAGTGAAGCCCATTCGGCCGCTCTGGCACGTCTCCAGTGGCTATTACTAGCCCACCAAGGATACGCAGAACGGGGCACGCAGTGCAAAACGGCCACCGAACGCTTGTCTCAGCCCCGGCGCCCTGCCCCACGGTATGCCTCGCGCCGGGCCCAGGAACAGTGCCCTGGGCTCAACCCCCTGCCAGCGTCCGCCAAAGGAAGTGCTGGCTGCGGGCCTGCAGGGCGGCGGCCTGCCGGTTGTCCGAAGCTCCGGCGTGGCCGCCTTCCAGCGCTTCGTGGAACCAGACATTCGGGATGCCCATCGCCTGCATCCGGGCGGCCATCTTGCGGGCCTGGACCGGTCCCACCCTGTCGTCCGATGTGGCCGTCCAGATGAATGTTTCGGGGTACTCCACGCCGTCCTTGAGCAGGTGGTACGGGGAGAAGGTCTTGATGTACTCCCATTCCGCCGCCACGTCCGGGTCGCCGTATTCGGCGATCCAGGAGTGCCCGGCGGAGAGCTTGGTGTACCGCCTCATGTCCAGCAGCGGAACGCCGCAGGAGATAGCCCCGAAAAGTTCCGGGTAGGTGGTGAGCATGTTGCCCACCAGCAGCCCGCCGTTGGACCCGCCCACGCAGCCAAGCCGCTCCCGGGAGGTGACGCCACGGTGGACGAGGTGCTGCGCCACGGCGGCAAAGTCCTCGAAGGCGCGGTGCCGGTTTTCCTTGAGCGCGGCCCGGTGCCAGGACGGCCCGTATTCGCCGCCGCCGCGGATGTTGGCCACAACGTAGACGCCGCCGCGGGAGTGCGCTGCCTCGCCGGGCCCGCCGGAGGTGGCGGTCCTGCGCTCCAGCCAAGCCCTGCCGACGGTTCCGCTGTACGCAGGGGTCCGGGAGACTTCGAAGCCGCCGTAGCCGGAGAGCTGCGTGGGGTTCTGCCCGTCCAGGACAAGGTCCCGCGAGGCCACCTGGAAGTAGGGGACGCGGGTGCCGTCTGCGGAGACGGCGAAGTGCTGCTGCACCTCGTACTGGTCGTCATTAAAGAACGACGGCGACGCCTTGACTGCCGCATGGCTGCTCACCACGCCAGCCGTCCCGGCAACGCCCCCGCCGGAGCCGGCGGTCCCGGCAGGATCCCGCGTGAGGCTTCCGCGCATCAGTGTGCTGGGGGTGGTGAATCCGGTGGCGACCAGCCAGAAGTCGTCGCCCGCACCGCCGTCGGCCGGTCCTTCATCTTCGTCGTCCACCGCGTAGGCGTTGACGTCGTGCAGCGGCGGGCAGGCATCCAGCAGCGACGAAGCCCAGGCGCCGCCGTCGGCCGCACTCCCGTCGGCCGCACCCCCGTCGGCCGCAACGCTTGGAACAGAGGGATCCAGCACCCGGATCTCGGACGAGACGTCCCGCAGCAGGTTCAGCAGCAGGAAATTCCGCGTCCAGCTCCACGACTGCAGCGAAATGTGCGCATCCGGCGTAAACAGCACCAAGAGATCCCGCGCCCCGGCAAGGTAGTCCTCGAACTTCGCAGCCAACAGCGACCCGGCGGGGTACGTGTTGCCCTCAAGGGACCAGTCCTGCTGCGGCCGGAACAGGAGCCATTCGCGGTGCGCACTGAGGTTAACATCTGTCGGCGCATCGATCTCGAGCCAGGCGTCGTCCCAGCGGATGAACGTGCTGCGGTTGTAGAAATCGATGTAGTCCACGGCGAACGTGCGCTCGAAACCCGGAGTGGAATCGTGCGCCACCACGGCCATCATGTGGTCCTCCGGCACCTCAAAAAGCCGGGCGGCCGCGGAAAGGGCGTTGCCGCGTCGCAGGGTGACAGCCGTCCGGGCATATGAGGATGCGGTTCGCGGCAGGTCCCCGGCCGTGGAGGCAACCAGCAGCGTGTCCGCGTCCAGCCACGAGACGTTCCCCTTCGCCGTCGGCAGGTCAAAACCGCCGTCTGCCGGGTCAACAAAGGTGCGGGTCCCGACGTCGAACTCGCGGTAGCGGTTGGCGTCGCCGCCGTCGGGGGAGAGCGCCAGGAGCGCGAGGCGGTACGGGTCGCCAGCGGCGGGGCGCAGGAACGTGGCACCGTGGAAGACCCACTCCTCACCTTCGGCGGCGGCGAGGGCATCCACATCCAGCAGCACGTCCCAGGCGGGGGAGTCCGTCAGGTAGCTTTCCCAGGTGGTGCGGCGCCACAGCCCCTTCGGGTTCGCCTGGTCCTTCCAGAAGTTGTAGTACCACTCGCCGCGCTTGCCCACCATGGCGATCCGGTCCGTGGAGTCCAGCACCTCCAGGATGCTTCCCTCCAGGCCTACGTAATCGGCGTCCTCCAAAAGGTCCTCGGTGCGGGCGTTCTGCTCCCGGACCCAGGCAAGCGGTGCCCCGCCGTAGATCTCCTCCAGCCAGACGTTCTCATCAGTGGGTTCGGGGGCGGGCGATGAACCGGGCGCTTGATCAGCTGCAGTGGTGGTCATGCGCCCCATCCAAACAACATTTTCGCTCCGCAAGCAAGTCAAGTGCCTGCGGCGCATGCCGATACTCTGGATGCCGTGGGTAAATCGAAGAGCATCCGGACAGCCATCATCGGCGCCGGACCGCGGGGAACCAGTGTGCTGGAGCGCCTGCTCGCACACGCCGCCGCCCACGCCGCCGCCCACGCTGCTGCCCACTCCGGCCCCGCATCCCTCCATATCGACGTCATCGACCCTTATCCGGCAGGTCCGGGGCACGTGTGGCAGGCCGGCCAGTCCCGGCTGTACCTCATGAACACCCAGTCCTTCTATCCCACGGTCATCCCTGAAGACCCCAGGCTGGCGCCGCCCGTCGCGGGCACCACGTTCGACCGCTGGCGTGCCCGGCAGCAGCGTGAGCCGATGCCTGCCCTGACGCTGGACGAGCGGTCCGAACTGGCTGCCTTGGGATCGCGGGACTTCCCCAGCCGGGCACTGTACGGCCGCTACCTGCGCTGCACGCTGGACGAGCTGACGGCAAAACTGCCCGACGGCGTCACCATCAGTTTCCACGAAACGACGGCCGTGTCGGTGCGCCCGTCGCGCGACGGAACAGCGGGGACGCCAGGGGACGGCGCCCCGGCGGACGGCTCTCAAGGGGACGGTACCCCAGGCGGGACAACCCCCAGCACCGGAACGTTCGACGTCGGACTCGCCGGCGGCGGTTCCCTCACGGTCGATTCCGTGGTCCTCGCCTTGGGGCACCTGGCGTCCCGGCTGAACCCGGAACAGCGGGAACTCCAGGCAGCGGCCGCACAGCTGGGCCTGAGCTACTTCCCGCCGGCCGTCCCGGCGGACGTCGACTGGGCCGCGGTTCCGGCCGGCGAACCGGTCCTGGTCCGGGGCATGGGGCTGAACTTCTTCGACGCGATGGGCCAGCTCACGGAGGGCCGCGGCGGAAAGTTCATCGACGCCGGAACCCGGCTCGAGTATCAGCCTTCCGGCCAGGAGCCCCTGATCATTGCGGCCTCCCGCCGCGGCACCCCGTACCGGGCCAAGGCCGCGCTGGCCGGCTACTACCCGGCGGCGGTTACCCTGCGGTACCTGACCGAGGCCGCGCTGGAACGGTTCGCGGCCACCGGAATCCGGCCGGGTTTCGACCACGATCTCTGGCCCCTGCTGCACCGAGACACCCTCTGGGCCTACTACTCCACCCTGGTGCGCTCGCAGCCGGCCGCCGTCCCCGACGCGTCCGAGTTCCTGGCCGCGCTGGAGGATGCGCTGCGGCCGCATGCCCACAGCGCCGCCAACTGGGAGGCCGCTGTGGAGAGCGTCCTTGCAGTGCACGTCGGGCCGCGGCACCGGCTGGACCTGCCGGGCCTCGCGTCTCCCCTGGTGGGCAGGTCCTTCGGATCGCGCGCTGAACTGGATGCCGCCGTCGTCGAGTACTTGCTGGATGACGCCCGCCGCTCAGCACTGGGCGAGCAGGATCCGGTAAAGATGGCCATCGGCGCGCTGCACCATGGGCGCGCGGTGCTGAAAACGGCAGTGGCCGACGGCGGCATCACCGATGAGTCCTGGGTGGCTGGCCTGCGTGGCTGGTTTGAGTCGTTTGTGGAGGGCCTGGCCAGCGGGCCGCCCGCGCTGCGCGCTGAACAGCTGGCTGCCCTGGCGCGCGCCGGCGTGGTCAGTTTTGTAGGGCCCGATCCCCGGTTCAGCGTGGACCGCCGGACAGGCCGCTTTACCGCCGTCTCTCCGTGGGTGAAAGGCCCGCCGGTGGCGGCGAAGACCATGGTGGAGGCCCTCGCGCCGGCGAACCGGGTGTCGGCGAACGCTTCACCGCTGCTGGAACAGCTCCTCGCGGACGGGATGGTGCGGCCCCGGCTGATGATGACGGCGGAAGGTGCGCCGGTGCAGGCCACCGGGCTCGACGTGGCGCCCCACCCGTACCGGCCGGTGGCGGCCAACGGCTCGGTGACTGAGGGTCTCTATGTGCTGGGCCTCCAACTTTCGGCCACCCAGTGGGGCACGGCCATCGCCGCGGAAGCGCTCCAGCCGGGCGGCCCCACGTACGCCAGCGGGCAAAGGACACTCCGCGACGCCGACGAAATCGCGCAGGCGATCCTGGGACACTGAGGCGAAATATTCGTCCTCACGTCCCCTGAGTTTTTGTCCACATAACGGCCCCTTCGCCCCCGGAAAAACGGATCATCTGGGCAAAAACTCGAGAGGAAGAAAGTGTCCCTCCCCAACTGCTTCAGCCGGGGAGGGGCGCCTCTCTGTTTAAAGCTGGCCCGCCGTCAGGCGCTCCAGATTAGTGCTAGCCGCGCAGGCACTGCTGGTACTGGATCCAGGCAACGCCGTAACGGATCCACCCCAGGACGTCGTACCACTTGGTGGGCGGTACCGGTGCCGTGCAGACCGGCGGAACCGGTCCGCTGGCAGCCACCTGGACTGCCGCCTTCACCACAGTGCCGGACTCGGCAGCCGTGAGCGCCAGGGTTCCGGATCCTGAAGCAGCGCCGGCAGGAACGGCGAGATTCACGGCGGCGGCGCCGGCAGAAACCGGCACCGTGCCAAGGTCCGTCACAGTCCCGGCGCTGTCGGTGAACACCGCAGCCAGCGACGTATTCACCGGGCTGCCCAGCGAGGTGAGGTCCAGTTTGGAAACCGCCAGGGTGATGGCGTCCCCGGCCTTGACCTCGGCTGCCGTGGTGTTCACCGCGGCCACCGTCCGCCGGGCGAAGTCCGGCGACACGGGGTTGTGACCCTGCAAGTACGTGATCCAGGCGTCCCGGTCCACCAGACCCGAATCCTTGGTGCCGGTTCCGTCCTTGAAGACTCGGAAGTTGTCGCCACCGGTGGCCAGGAAGCTGAACGTCCCGATCCGGTAGGACTTCGCCGGATCGATCAGCGCATCGGCCACCCGGATGGAGGTGATCCGGTCACCGGCGGCGCGGGTGGCGTCGTACGTGTAGTTGACGTTCCTGGACAGGCCCAGCTGCTGGTAGGCGCGGCTGGGGACCGTGCCGTCAGCGTTGGTCTGCCACTGCTGCTCCAGGAGTGCCTTGAACTGCGCACCGGTCACGGACGTGGTCCACAGGTTGTTCACAAACGGCAGGACCGAGTTGGCCTCCGAGTAGGTGATGGTGCCGTCCGGGGCGTAGTACAGCTCGTTGCGGAGGCCGCCGGGATTGACGACGCCGATTTCCGCGGCGCCCAGCTCAGCCGGCTGGAGCGACTCCAACAGTGAGTCGGCCACCAAGTTGCCCAGCGTGGATTCGCTCGCACGGTCATCGCGCTTGGCGGGGCCGCCGGCGGGGTCCGGGGTGAACGCTGTCGTGATATCTGCGGTCAGTGCACCCACCGGCTGGTTGCCGATCGCGGCGGCGTCGGCCAGGGCTTTCTTCACAATGGCATCTACCGCTGCCACCCGCGGGTAAGCGGCTACGAGGCCGGCGGCGGCATCTGTGGTCCGCCTGACGTTCCCGGCCTTCGAGGCGGTGACTTCCTTGGTGGCCGTATCCACCGTGAGCTGGATCTGGCCGATGTTCTCGCCGTAATTGCCGGTCTGGACAATCGGACGGGTCTTTCCGTAAGCCCCGGGGACCGGTGCGTTCCAGGCGTATTCCTTGTGCGTGTGGCCGGTGAAGATGGCGTCCACCTCGGGGGAGGTTTCGGTGACCAGCTTCGCGAACGGGCCGCCCGCTGCCACTTCCTGCTCGAGGGTGGCGCCGTCCGGCGTTCCTGAACCGGCGCCGTCGTGGTTTTCCGCGATGATCACGTCGGCGAGGTTCTCCGCCGTGATCCTGGCAGCCACGCGGTTGATGGCGTCCACAGGATCGCCGAATTCAAGATCGGCGATGCCGGCAGGCGTCACCAGGGACGGGACTTCCCGGGTGACGGTGCCGATGACGGCGACCTTCACGCCGTCCATGTCCAGCACGGTGAATTCCGGCAGGACCGGTTCCGTGGTTCCCTTCTTGTAAACGTTCGCCCCGAGCAGCGGGAACGTGGCGTTGGTGCCGCCCGCGATGACGCGGTCGCGCAGGTCCGCCCAGCCGCCGTCGAACTCGTGGTTGCCCACGGCGGAAGCGTCCAGCTCCAGCGCGTTCAGCACATCGATGGTGGGCTGGTCCTTGGCAACGGCCGAGGCGAACAGTGATGCCCCGATGTTGTCGCCGGCGGACAGGAAGGCCGTGGCCCCGGGTGCGGCGGCGCGCAGCTTCTCGATGGTGCCGGCGAACAGCACCGTGTTGGTGTCGATGCGGCCGTGGAAATCGTTGATGCCCAGGAAGTTCAGCTCAACGCTGGCCGGCGTGACCGGGCCGGCAGGCAGGTCAAGGCCCACCACCACAGGATCGTGATCGCTGGCGCGGTACTGATCCGGCGCATAGTAGTTGGTCACATTGTTGTTATACCGGCTGTACTCCAGCGCCACGGACTCTACGGAGTTGATGTTCCAGATGTCCGCGCCGGTGACCACCGCATCAGCGCCGGGGGAGGCCAGGATGTGGTCCAGCGAACCCGCCAGGCCGCCGAAAAGGTAGGAGTGCTTCGCGGAGCCGTCGGCGTTCGTCGCTTTGCCGTCCTGGTTGACGTAGCCGGCGTCCGTGAAGACATTCATCGGGTCTTCCTGGGCGTAGGAGTTGAAGTCGCCGATCAGGAAAACCTTGTCCGTGCCCTTGGTTGCCTGCAGCCCGGCGGCGAAGTCCAGGAGCGACTTGGCCTGGGCGGTGCGGGCGAGGTTGGACGCGCCCTGGCCCTTGTCCGTGTCATCCGGCGTTGCTGCCGAACCCTTGGACTTGAAGTGGTTGGCGATGGCGATGAATTTCTTGTCGTCCCCGGCGCCTACGGGCTTGAAGGCCTGCGCCAGCGGCTTGCGGGCGTTGGCGAAGGCGACAGTGTCGTTGTGGATGATGGACTCTTCCACAGGTTCGGCCACGGCCTTCTTGAAAATGAACGCGGTGCGGATCATGTCCTCGTCGGCCAGCGGGGGAGCGTTGGCGGGTGTCCGCACGTAGTCCCAGATGCCGGGGGTCGCGATGTTGAGGGCGTCCACCAGTTTGGCCAGGGCGTCGTCGCGGTCCTTGCCGAACTGGGCGGAGTTTTCAATTTCCATGAGGGACACCACGTCGGCGCCGGTCTTGGTGATCGCGGCGACGATCTTGTCCTGCTGGCGGAGGAAGTTCTCCGCGTTTGCCGCGCCGCGGGCATCGCAGCCGCCCTGGACCGTGATGGGGTTGCCGTTGCGGTCCTTGTAGAAGGAACAGCCCGTGAGGGTGTCGCCGGTGGTGGGGAAGTAGTTCAGCACGTTGAAGGAGGCGATCTTCAGGTTGCCGCCCACGCTGGCGGGAGCCTCGGTCCGGGTGGCGCCGAAGCTGGCCGGCTGGACCGTGCCCTTGTTGGCCTCGGTGAGATGGGTCAGCGGCTGGAACTTCCAGGCGTTGTTGGCGTAGCTGAGCACCACGTTGGTAGCGAACGTCACCGGCGAGCCCACCCGGACCGGGTCCGTGGCCGTCAGGTACGGCAGCACCTGGGCTTTGGTGGTGGCGTCCTTGAGGAAAGTGGTGGTGGAGCCGTCGTCGAGCTTGATGCCGCGGGCAGCGTTGTCCGCCACGGCGGCCTGGTATTCGGCCGAGCCGTAACGCGCGACGGCGGTGGGCTGCACCAGCGTGGTGGTCCCGCCCGAGAGGCCGATTTCGCCGTATTGGTTCAGCGAGTAGTTGTCGGTGACGGTGACGGGCCCTTGCGGTGCCAGCAGCATGCCCTCGAGTGCCTCGCGGAAGGACTCGGCCGCCGGGAGCGTGAAGGCGGTGGCCTTCACCTCGGGGGCGGCGTCGGTGAGCTTGGTCAGCCCGGCGGCGTCCGCCACACTGACCTGGGTCATGCCGAAGAACTCGGAAACCGTGCCGGAGACTTCCACGAAGTCGCCGGTCTGCACGGAGCCTGCGGTGGCCGGGGAGTAGACAAAAACAGCGTCCGACGCCGTGTGGCCGGCCGGGGTGAGGTCGCCGCCGGTGCCGGGGGTCTGGACGTAGTAGCCGGCGAAACCGCCGGTGGGGAAGGCCGCGGTGACTTTGCCGCGCGTTGTTACGGCAGTGCCGGCCAGCGGACTGGCGGTGCCGGTGCCCTGGATTTCGGCAATGGTTTTGGTGCCGGGGACCGGGTCCGGTGTTGGGTCGGGGTCCGGCGTTGGGTCCGGGACGGGGTCCACGGTGCCGCCCGCCGCCGTCGGCGTGACGGCGGTGTTCAGCGTGAAGTCTGCCCGGTTGCTGTTGCTGTCCGTCCCGGCGCTGCGGTTCAGGCTCTTGACGTCGGTGTTGCCGGCGGGCGCTACGGCGGCCTGCGTTTCAAAGGTGTTGGAGGAACCGTAGCCGAGGAGGTCTGCCACGCCGGCCGGTTCAATAACGGATCCGGTGGCGAGCGGGGCGGCGGCGGCCTGCTTCGCCAGGATGATGGTGCCGGCGGAGCCGCTGAAATTCAGGGAGGTTGCCACAAGATCCGGAGTCGGCAGGTCCGCACCTTCAACCCCGCCGTTGTTGCTGCCGCCCTGGATGAGGTAGTGGCCCTTGGCAGGGATGGAACCGGTGAGGGCAGCCACGCTGGTGGGCGCCGCAGTTCCCGCGCCTGAACGGTACTGGACTGACCAGCCGTCAAGGGAGACCGCGGCGTCGGAGGTGTTGTAGAGCTCAACGAACTTGCTCTTGTACGCTGCGCCGGAACTGCCGCCGCTCAGGTAGGCCTCGTTGATGACAACGGGTGAAGTGCCGGCTGGTGCTGCGTCGACGGCGAAGGCGGGGACCGCTGCCAACGGAGCTGCGATGAGCCCCGCAGACACCGCTGTTCCCAGAGCTAATTTCCAAGGTGAATGGTGCATCCGCTCTACTTTCATAGGGGCGTCCCGGTAGGGGACCCGATGGAGTGTGTCCGGGTTGTACCGACGGACAGTGTCCGGACTCCACGTTTGATCAGGTGGTGTCCGGCACAGCAAAGCAGCGCCGCATGAACGCAAGGTTGATGGTGCGTGCACTTGGCGAAACGTCCGTGGGGCAAAACAATACCGGCCGGTAGCTTTAATGAAAGCTGCCGGCCGGTATTTCGTCGAAGGAATTTACTTATGCGATGATCTTGAACATTGCACCGGTGGGGTCGGCCAACGAGGCGAGGCGGCCGAACGGAGAGTCCTCCGGTCCGTCAATGACGGTGGCACCGAGCGAAACGGCCTTCTCAATCGAAGCGTCCGCATCTTCGACGTTGAAGTAGACCTGCCAATTGGACGGAACGTCGGCCGGCAGATACCCGGAGGCGTCCATGATGCCGGCCTTGGCGGAGTCCCCGGCGCCCAGGGTGGTGTACCGGAAGTCCGGTGTATCGCTCATAACATCCGTATCCCAGCCGAACACCTCCTCGTAGAACTTCACGGCGGCGTCGTAGTCCTTGGTGTGGAGCTCGTGCCAGGCGGCGGCGCCGGGCTCGGCAACGAGCTCATACCCCTTCATCTCGCGCGGCTGCCACACGCCGATTGCCGCTCCGGCGGAGTCGCCGAAGATGGCCATGTGGCCCTGTTCCGGAACATCCATGGGCGGCATGTAGACCTGGCCGCCGTTGGCCGCGACGGCGGACGCGGTGGCCTCGGCGTCGTCCGAGCGGAGGTATGTGGACCAGACGTCGGGCATGCCTGCCTGGTCCTCGTCCTTCTGCATGAGTCCGGCCACGGTCTTGCCGTTCTTCCGCGCGGTGGTGTAACCGCCGTATTTCTCCTCGTCTCCGGTCTCGTACTCCCAGCCGAAGAGTTCGCCATAGAACTGGCGGGCCTTGTCGATGTCTGACGTCATGAGGTCGATCCAGCAGGGTGCGCCGGCGGTGATCTCGGGTGAAGGCATGATGGGCTCTTGCTGTCGATGGGTGACAAAAGGAACGACCCTATGTCCGGGCTCGGACAGTTTCAATGGTTTAGCTCCGGCGGACCCTGTGCCGGTTAAACGAATAAGCCCCGGTCCGCCATCATGTGGCGTACCGGGGTTCCATTCGCGGAAGGTAAGAGATTCGAACTCTTGGTACGGGGTTACCGCACACTAGTTTTCAAGACTAGCTCCTTCGGCCGCTCGGACAACCTTCCCTAACGAGTAGTGTTTCATAGGCAGTTGGCTGCAACAAAACAGAGTCTGCCGTGCGTCCGGTGCACACTGGTTCTGGGGCACGAGTCAGCTAGAAAACGGGAGTTCTCCATGAAAGCCGTCTACATTGCAGAACCCGGTGGTCCGGAGGTTCTGGAAGTCCGCGAAGTGGACGCGCCGGTGCCCGGGCAGGGCGAGGTGTTGATCGACGTTGTCGCCGCCGGCCTGAACCGGGCGGACGTGCAACAGCGCAGGGGCTTCTACCCGCCCCCGCCCGGCGCGTCCGAGATCCCGGGGCTGGAAGTCTCGGGGCGGATCGCCGGTTTCGGTCCCGGCGTCACCAAGGCATTCTCCGTGGGGGACAAGGTGGTGGCGCTGCTGGCCGGCGGAGGCTACGCGGAGCAGGTAGCGGTGCCGGCGGAGCAGGTGTTGCGGATTCCCGACGGCGTTGATGTGGTCACCGCTGCGTCGCTGCCGGAAGTCGCAGCCACGGTCTACTCCAACCTGATCATGACGGCTCAGCTGCAGGCGGGCGAGACTGTCCTAATCCACGGCGCCACCGGCGGGATCGGCACCATGGCCATCCAGCTGGCCAAGGCCTTCGGCGCCAGGGTCGCCACCACCGCGGGAAGCGCGGAAAAGGTGGGGACCGCGAAGGCTTTCCTGGGCGCGGACATCGCCATCAACTACACCGAAGAGGACTTCCCCGAAAGCCTCCGGCGGCAGAACGGCGGCAAGGGCGCCGACGTGATCCTCGACGTTGTGGGTGCCAAGTACTTGGCGCAGAACGTTGATGCGCTCGCGGACTACGGCCGGCTCGTTGTCATCGGCCTGCAGGGCGGAGCCAAGGGTGAGCTGGATCTTGGCCAGCTCCTGCGGAAGCGCGCGGCAGTGGTTGCCACGGCACTGAGGCCGCGCCCGGTGGCGGAAAAGGGCGCCATCATGAACGCCGTGCGCGAATCCGTGTGGCCCCTCATCACGGACGGCCGGATCCGCCCGCTGGTGGCCAAGACCTTCCCGCTGGACCAGGTTGCGGCCGCCCACCGGTACTTCGACAGCGGCGACCATGTGGGCAAGATCCTGCTGGTAATGTAGCCACGGTAGATACTGAGTATTGCTTTGCGCCGTGGACTGGCTTAGCCTCACTCTATACGCGGTATGCACGGGTCTTGGGGGGTCCGTGCATACCGACGCTGACGCCACCGCTAGGAGCACCATGTCCATCCGCCACAGCCTCCTTGCCCTGCTGCAGGACCAGCCGCGTTACGGCTACCAGCTCAGGGTTGAGTTCGAGAACCGCACCGGGTCCACCTGGTCCCTGAACATCGGGCAGGTGTACACCACGCTGGACAGGCTCGAACGCGACGGCCTGGTCAGCAATGACGGCAGTGACGGCGAAGGCCACGTGATCTACAGCATCACCGCCGCCGGCAAGGCGGAAGTGCGGAACTGGTTTGCCGCCCCCGTGGAGCGCAACAACCCGCCCCGGAACGAGCTTGCCATCAAACTGGCGCTCGCGGTCACGCTGCCAGGCGTGGATGTGCAGGCCATCATCCAGGCCCAGCGGGTGGCGTCCATCCGTGCGCTGCAGGACTACACCAAGGCCCGCCGCGACACGGCCGCCAACCAGCGGGCGGCGGATACCGCCTGGCTGCTGGTGCTGGATTCGCTGATCTTCCAGACGGAAGCGGAGGTCCGCTGGCTGGACCTTTGCGAGGCGCGGATGCTGCAGCAGGCGCAGACCGCGGGCCAGGCAACACCACGCAAATCGTCCAACGGGGTCACTGTGGAAGAGGCAGCCCCGCTCATCGCGGATAGCCGCCGGTGAGCGTCCAGGGGCCGCATCAGGTCCTGGAACTCGCCAAGGTCAGCAGGACGTTCGGTGAAGGCGCGACGGCGGTCGCCGCGTTGCGCGAGGTGGACCTCAGTATCAGAGCCGGAGAGTTCGTCGCGGTGATGGGTCCGTCAGGTTCCGGAAAATCCTCCCTCCTGGCACTGGCCGGGGGACTTGACCGGCCGACGTCGGGCGGTGTCTTTGTGGAATCGACACCACTGGGCGGGCTGGGACTGAACGAACTCGCCCGGTTGCGCCGCCGCGCCGTCGGCTATGTCTTCCAGGACTTCAACCTTGTCCCCACGCTGACGGCTGCCGAGAACGTGGCGCTGCCGCTGGAGCTGGACGGGACGGCCGCCAGGAAGGCGCAACGCCAGGCCATCGATGCGCTGCGGCAGGTGGGCATCCCGGAACTCGCGGACCGCTTTATGGACCAGATGTCCGGCGGACAGCAGCAGCGGGTGGCCATCGCACGGGCCATCGTGGGCAACCGCAGGCTGATCCTAACCGACGAACCAACGGGAGCCCTCGATTCCACCACCGGCCATGGCGTCATGGAGGTGCTCCGCGGACGTGCCGATGCCGGTGCGGCCGTGATGCTGGTGACCCATGAGGCCCGGCATGCCGCGTGGGCTGACCGGGTGGTGTTCCTCCGGGACGGCCGGATCGTGGACCAGGCAGCTGCCATGCACGATCCCGCCATGCTCCTGACGCAGGCCGGCCACTGACGTGGCACTCACCCTCGCACCGGCGCCTGGCGGGCGCCGGCAGGCTTTCCGCGTCGCCGTGCGGATGGCGCGGCGCGATATCCGCCGCCACAAGGGGCGTTCCCTTCTGATCATCCTGCTCATCATGCTCCCCGTGGCGGGAATGACCGGGGCGGCCACGTTGGTCCAGAGCATGCAGGAGACCGCGGCCGAACGCGTGCAGTACCAGCTCGGTACCACCCAGGCGCGGTTCCGGCCCATGCCCATGGCCAACGGGATCATGGTCCAGGACCCGGTCGAAGAGCTGCACATCACCACGAACAACTGGGACACTAACCCCGACTTCACGCCTACTGATCCGCAGGATGCGATTCCAGCCGGCTACGACGTGCTCACAGAATCCACGCTGGACCTCACCGCCGAGTCGGGTGCGGCGCACGTGCGTTTGGTGGGCCGGGCAGTGGACGCCATGGCCCCGGCATTTGCCGGAAAATACACGCTACTGGACGGCAGGGCCCCCGGGACCGATGCCGAGATGCTCGTATCGCCGGGGCTGCTGGAGCGGTTCGGGCTGGAACTGGGGGAGGAACTGGCGACGTCGGCCGGGACGTTTGTCGCGGTCGGAACGCTCCGCGATGCGGGCTATTCGGACAGCAACTCCATCGTCTACCTCAGGCCCGGCCAGGGCAGCGTTGGCGCCCCGGCGCCTGCCTCCGCCGGTCCGCCGCCGACCGCGTCGGCCATCAAGGCCACCATGTATTACCTGGTGGGTTCCGAGCCGGTGACCTGGAGCCGGGTCCTGGCGGCCAACGCCGTGGGTGTCACGGTGCTGTCCAGGTCTGTGGTGCTGAATCCGCCGTCCCAAGAGGAACGCGGGCCGGAGGGCGCAGGGACCTCATCGAGCGCGTCGCTGCCCCTCACCACCTACGCGGCCGGGGCGCTCCTGGGCGCCCTCGCATTGCTGGAGGTGGGCCTGCTGGCGGGAGCCGCGTTCGCCGTGGGCGCCAAGGGGCAGGTCCGGGAGTTGGCCCTGCTCGCCGCGACGGGGGCCGAAAGCCCCACTATCCGCTCGGTGGTGATGGCGGCTGGCCTGTGGCTCGGCGGCCTTGGCGTGGCGGCCGGCGCTGCTGTGGGACTCGTAGCCGCCGCCGTGGTGGTGATCGTGGCACGCCTGAACGGATCGGTCCGTTTTCCGGGCTTCCATCCGGACGCTTTGTTGACGGTCCTGGTGATGGTCATGGGCTACGTGGCGTGCCTGCTGGCTGCCTTGGCCCCTGCGCGGCAGGTGGCGCGCCAGGCCGTTCTGGGCGCGCTCAAATCGGGGCGGGCCCCGGCGTCGGCCGGCAAGGCGTCCACCGTGGTGGGTGCTGCCCTGCTGGGCGTTGCCGCCGCGGCCCTCGCCGCCGGCACGTGGCTTGCCGCCAACAGCGAAGACCCCGACGTGTTCATTTCCAGGACTCCGGTCATTGCCTGGTTCCTGCTGGGAGGCGCGGTACTGGGCGTCACATCGCTGGTGCTGCTGACCGGCAAGCTGGTGGCCCTCCTGGCCAAGCGTGCCGGACGGCTCCCCCTGGCTGCGCGAATGGCCGCCCGTGACTCGTCCCGCAACCGCAGCAGGACAGTTCCGGCGGTTGCCGCAGTCCTCGCGGCCGCCACCCTGGCCAGTGCCGGCATGGTGCTGGCCGCCAGCCAGCAGGCGAACGAGCAGCAAAACCACTACTGGTCCGCGTTGAAGAACCAGGCTGTCCTGCCGCTGTCCGTGTGGCAACCCCCACTGGCTGACGGAACAATGCCGGATCCGGCGCGGATTGACCCTGCTGCGGTGGCGTCCGCATTGGATGGGGCGGTGGACATCGTCGAATGGACCGCGGTAGTGCGAACTTCCGCTACCCGGAACTGCGAAATGCGGCCCGAACTGGCCGACGCGTCGCCGGCACAGACGCCGACGTCGAGCTGCCTGCAATATTCGCTGGCCACGCCGGAGGGTAACGCGTGCCCTGTGACCGCCGGCCAGCGCGTCCTTGATCCGGAGGATTGGCGTTGCCGGGGAGCGATGCGTCCCTACGAGACGCAGGGACGTATCAACTCCGTCATCGTCGGAAGTGCCGATGACGTGGAAAGGCTCTTCGGAACGGCTCCCACGGCGGAAGCCCGCGACGTGCTGGCGGCCGGAGGCATGGTGGTGACCAACCCGGTGTTCGTCCGCGACGGGCATGCGTCCCTGGTGGCGGAGGACGTTCGCAAACCGGCGCCCGGCGACCCCGCCACTGGCGCCTTCCTGGGGTACCAGGAGACGGGGCGGACGGATGTGGCTGCGGTAGTGCTGGAGCCGGAAGTCGACGTGCAGTATTACGGCGTTGTGTCCCCGGAGGGTGCCGCGGCCGCAGGGATGCGCCTGGATGACAGCGCGCTGCTGGTCCAGCTCACCGCCTACCCGGATGCCGCCCAGATGGACAAGGTGTCTGCCGCCCTCGCCGGCGTCTATGCGGGCCGCTACGGGTCAATGTACGTGGAGCCCGGAGCCGAGCGGGACGCCTCGCTGATCCTCTGGGCCATCGTGGGCCTGGGCGCGGTGATCACACTCAGCGCGGCAGGCATCACCACGGGCCTGTCCATGGCGGACTCGCGGAAAGACCATGTCACCCTTGCCGGGGTGGGTGCGGCCCCGCGCTTGCGAAAGGCGCTCGCGGGTTCGCAGGCGCTGATGACGGCGGGGCTCGGAACTGTGTTGGGAAGTGTTGCCGGGATAGTGCCGGCCGTGCTGCTGGTGACCGCAACCGGGATGGCGCGGACCGCCGTCGTTCCCTGGCTCCAGCTCGTGGCGCTGCTGATCGCGGTGCCGCTCACCGGTGCGGCCTTGGCTTGGCTGTTTACGCGGGCGGGGCTTCCGGTGTCCCGCCGGGAGGTGGGGACCTGAGCGGTACGGGGGGGAGCTGAGCAGGGGAGCGCCGTAATTAGGTCACACAGTTGGGTCTTTTTGATTGGGCCCAACAGGCCTACCGTGGGGCCTAGGACGCTGTCCGTCCCGGACGGCCGAAATACGGAGGGACCTCTTATGACAACGCATGTTGCCGATTGCAGTGTTACCCGTTGCTCGTTTAATGACCACGAAGGCTGTACGGCCCACGCCATCACGGTGGGCGGAAGCAAAGACCACGCCAGCTGCGCCACGTTCATCGACACGGGCATCCATGGCGGGCTGCCCAAGGTCTTGGCAGATGTCGGAGCATGCCAGCGCTCCGAGTGCATCCACAACGACCACCTGATGTGCAACGCCCCCGAAGTCCATGTTGGCCCGGGCGCTGACAACGCGGACTGCCTTACTTACGCACACGCGTAGCAACGGCTCCCGCTCGGGATTAGTCACGAAGGCCTCCGTCCAGGAAACCTTGAACGGGGGCTTTTGTGCGCTCGGCGACTCCCGCCTGCCGTTCACCGCAATGACACGCGGCGCGGGGACAATGCCGCGTCCTCGTTGGTGAGGCGTTGGTAGGGTGCCTTTGAGCAACTCACTGAAGCACCAATTCTCAAGGAGGAGACATGGCCAGCAGGCCTGACGAACCGGTACGTGCAGCGAAAGGAAGCGGCCCATTGACCGCCGATCCGAAGCTTCCGCCAACGGCAGTGGATGAGGCCGTCCGCGAGGCTGAGGACAAGAAATGGACCCCGGCCAAGATCGCCCTGTGGGCAGCCATCGCACTGCTCGGCGGCGTCGCCTGGTTCATGCTGGCCATCGTCCGGGGCGAAACCGTCAATGCGATCTGGTTCGTTTTTGCCTCGGTCTGTACCTACCTGATCGGTTACCGCTTCTACTCCAAGGTGATCGAACGCCTCATCACCAAGCCGGATGACCGCCGCGCCACGCCGGCGGAATACAAGGCTGACGGCAAGGACTATGTCCGCACGGACCGCAACGTGCTGTTCGGCCACCACTTCGCCGCCATCGCGGGTGCCGGCCCGCTGGTCGGACCCATCATCGCGGCCCAGATGGGCTACCTCCCCGGCACCATCTGGATCATCATCGGCGTTGTGCTCGCAGGTGCTGTCCAGGACTACCTGGTGATGTTCTTCTCCATGCGCCGCGGCGGCCGTTCCCTCGGCCAGATGGCCCGCGAAGAACTGGGCGTCATCGGCGGCACGGCAGCACTGATCGCCACGCTGCTCATCATGGTGATCATCGTGGCGATCCTCGCGCTCGTCGTCGTCAACGCCCTGGGCGAAAGCCCGTGGGGCGTGTTCTCGGTGGGCATGACCATCCCGATTGCGCTGTTTATGGGCGTCTACCTGCGCTACATCCGGCCGGGCAAGATCATGGAAGTCTCCCTGATCGGCTTTGTGCTCCTGATGGCCGCGATCATCGGCGGCGGCCTGGTGGCGGAGACCGAATGGGGCTCCGCGTTCTTCACCCTGGACAAGGTGACCATTGCCTGGGGCCTCATTGTCTATGGCTTCATTGCCGCCATCCTTCCGGTCTGGCTGCTCCTGGCCCCCCGCGATTACCTCTCCACGTTTATGAAGATCGGCGTGATCGTGATGCTGGCACTGGCCATCATCGTGGTCCGCCCGGAGATCACTGTCCCGGCCTTCAGCGAGTTCGCCAGCAGGGACAATGGACCTGTCTTCCCCGGTGCCCTGTTCCCGTTCCTGTTTGTCACCATTGCCTGCGGGGCCCTATCCGGCTTCCACGCCCTGATCTCCTCGGGCACTACCCCGAAACTCATCGAGAAGGAACGCCAGACCCGTTTCATCGGTTACGGCGGCATGCTGATGGAGTCGTTTGTGGCCATCATGGCGCTGGTCGCGGCCATCTCCATTGACCGCGGGCTGTACTTTGCCATGAACTCGCCGGCCGCCCTGACCGGCGGCACGGTGGAAACCGCGGCCGCCTGGGTCAACAGCCTTGGCCTCGCCGGAGTCAACGTCAACCCGGCCATGCTCGCGGAGACGGCAGCCAACGTCGGGGAGCAAAGCATTGTGTCCCGGACCGGCGGCGCGCCCACACTTGCCGTGGGACTCGCCCACATCATGCAGCAGTTCATCGGCGGGACGGCCCTGATGGCGTTCTGGTACCACTTCGCCATTATGTTCGAGGCGCTGTTTATCCTCACCGCGGTCGACGCCGGTACACGCGTTGCGCGCTTTATGCTGCAGGACTCCATCGGCAACTTCATCCCGAAGTTCAAGGAGCACTCGTGGCGGCCGGGAGCCTGGCTGTGCACCGCCGTTATGGTGGCCGCCTGGGGTGCCGTGCTGCTCATGGGCGTGACCGATCCGCTGGGTGGCATCAACACGCTGTTCCCGCTGTTCGGCATCGCCAACCAGCTGCTGGCCGCGATCGCGCTGTCTGTGTGCCTGGCCATCGTCGCCAAGCGGGGGAGTTTCAAGTACCTCTGGATCGTGGCCGTACCGCTGGCGTTCGCCGCCGTGGTGACTATCACCGCGAGCTACCAGAAGATCTTCTCGTCAACGCCTGCCGTCGGCTACTTCGCCAACAACGCAGCCTTCAGCAAGGCACTCGCGGACGGCAAGACCGAGTTCGGCACAGCCAAGAGCGTCGCGGCCATGGAAGCCGTGGTGCGCAACACCGCCATCCAGGGCTGGCTGTCCGTCATCTTTGTGGTGTTGAGCATCATCGTCATCGCCATGGCCTTGGTGGCCACCATCAAGGCCTTCCGCAACCATTCGGCTGGGTTGCCGAACGTTGACAACGAGGACGAGGCCCGGCCGTCGAAGGTCTTCGCACCCGCCGGGCTGATCCCCACACCCGCGGAACGTGAGCTGCAGGCCGAGTGGAACAAGCTGCCGGCCGAGCTGCGGTTCGAAAGGGCAGGTCACCACAAATGAGCCCCGGTCTGGCCGCGGTCGCAACAGGGTTCCGGGGTTTCGCCCGGTTCCTCGGCGGCGTGCTCGGTGCTGATGCGTACGCCAAGTACCTGGAGCACCACCACGCGGCCGGACACGGGGAGCCACCTCTGACGGAACGCGAGTTCTGGCGGGACCGGACGGACCGCCAGGACTCCAACCCGCAGGGCCGGTGCTGCTGACGCTGACGGCCGGCCAGCCTTCACCGGCTGGCCGGCTTCATCAACTGGACTGCCCGTCCTCGGCTCGTGAGAGTATGAACGCATGAGCGATCCGACAGACACTCAGCCTGATGACGTACCCGTTGAGGGCAGGACCCTCGACAACGGCGAACCGGCCATGCCGGCTGTGCCCATCCCGGCTGGAGCCGGCCCAGGCGCTGCAGGTCCGGCAACTACAGGCCCGGCGGCGTCGAGCACGTCACTCGGGAGCAAGGCCAAGGGCAGCAACCTGCAGGACCTCGTGGACGAGCCCGCGAAAGTCATGCGGATCGGCACTATGATCCGGCAGCTCCTGGCAGAGGTTAAGTCGGCACCGCTGGACGACGCCGCGCGCGAACGCCTGGCCGAGATCCACGAACGTTCCATCAAGGAGCTGGAGGACGGGCTGGCACCGGAGCTCGTTGAAGAACTGGAACGGATCAGCCTGCCCTTTCCGGAGAACACCACACCGTCCGACGCCGAGCTTCGGATCGCCCAGGCGCAGCTGGTGGGGTGGCTGGAAGGCCTCTTCCACGGCATCCAGACGGCCATCGCCGCCCAGCACGCCGCACGGGAGCAGGCCGCCGCGCAGCTGCACCTGAAGCAGCTTCCGCCGGGCACCATGATCGCCCCTGGCGTGGTTATCGGGGAGAACGGCGAGCCGCAGAGGGCCGCCGCCAGCCAGCATTCCGGTCCGGTGCAGTCAGGCCGGCCGGAGGACCCGGACCACGGTCCCGGCCAGTACCTCTAGGTTCCTGCGTGGGATTCTTAACTGCCGCCCGCCAAGGGCGCAAAGACGATGCTGAGCTGGGGAAGGGCCTTTGGCGCCGCGCCCACGATCGCTTCCACCGGGGCCTGGACCGCTATCACCAGGTCCTCGAAGGTGTCGAAGACGAGCAGCTTTATGCCGAACTGGTGGAAGTAGCCAACGAGCTGGCGGGGCTCATGGAGCGCGTCCGTGTTGTTTGCGTCGAAGCCCAGCGGCGGTCGCCCAGCGAAGGTCTGGACATTCCCGGGGACTTGGCAGGTGTACACCGGTCGTTGTCGAAGGCAGGCAATTCGCTGGCCACCACCGCCGAGGCTGCCGCCATGCTGCGGCTTGCCGTCGGTCCCATCCCGGTGGGGGCGGCTTCGGTGCGCCGCCGCGCGGAATCGGTGTTTGAGCAGGTGGCCGACGCCGAACGACGCCTCGCCGAGGATGCCGCCGCGGGTGGCCAGCCCGAAAGCCTTTCCGGCTGAGCGGTATTTCCGGATGACCTCAGGCGGCGATCCTGGCCTGCTCTATGGCAACAGCGTCGATAACGGCCCACGATTCCTCGGTGCTGCAGTTCCGGCTGGCGAAACGCTCGGCGTCCTTCAGGGAATCGAAGCTTTCACTGCTGATCCGGCCGCAATCGGCGTCGAAGTACGTGACAAGAAATTCCTGTGCAAGTTGGTTCTCCATAAGTCCAGTCTGCAACCGGGGTCTGACATTAACCGTTCATCAGTCCCGCGTGGGGTGTGCGTCAGATTTGTAGGTAGTTGTTCGTGGTGGCGGTTTCAGGGCTGTTGGTGGCGCTCAGGCTGCGGTGGCCTGGTGGGTGCTGGCGTTTTGGCAGC
>NZ_JBTNDK010000026.1:0-49087 GCF_054511035.1 Pseudarthrobacter sp. MDT1-22
TCTCACTGGAGGCGTAAACCACCTTCTTGATGCCGGCCCGGCGCGCCGCCTGGAAGACGTTGTAGGTCGAGAGCATGTTGTTCTCGAAGGTGGCGGCATCCGGGATGATGCCAGGCGCCGGAATGGCTCCCAGATGGACGATTGCGTCGAAGCCGTCATGCCGGTCGTCGAGACCCAGGAACACGTCAAGGACCTGGCCATAGTTGCGCAGGTCCACGATTGCCAACCCGCGGTGCCGCTCCCCCGCCCGGTCCAGGTTCAGCACCTGGTGGCCGTCGTCGGTCAGCCTGCGGACCACATGCCGTCCCAGTTTTCCGCTGCCGCCGGTCACTGCAATTCTCATGGGGACACCCGGGCGGCCAGGAACTTTTCGACGGCGGCAATGGCACTTGTAGTGATGGCACTTGGGTCCCCGCTGCCATCCACCGAAACAACCATGCCCCGGCCGGCGTAGACCGCCACGACCTCGTGGGTTTCGCGGTGGTAGAGGTCAAGCCGGTGCCGGAACACTTCGATGGTGTCGTCCTTCCGGCCTTGTTCCTTGGCCCGCCGCAGCATCCGTTGCTCCAGTTCGGAATCCGGTGCGCGGAGTTCCACCACGGCGTCGAGGCGGTGGCCCTGGGACGCCAGTATGTTGTCCAGTTCCATGATCTGGGGAGCTGTCCTGGGGTATCCGTCCAGCAGGAAACCGGGCTGCAGATCGGCGTCGAGGAGCCGGTCCTTGACCAGGGCGTTGGTGAGATGGTCCGGGACAAAAGCGCCGTCGTCGAGATACTTGGCGGCCTCTACGCCCAGCGGCGTCTCGTGGCTGACGTTGATCCGGAAGATTTCGCCCGTGGATACGTTCGGAATGCTGAAGTGCTTGGCGATATGCACCGCTTGGGTGCCTTTCCCTGAGCCCGGCGGCCCGATGATGAGCAGTCTGGTCATGTTCCTGTCCCTCCACGGCATCCTTGCCGGCTGGTCTCGGGTCCACTGTCGGCAGCGCCAACTTGTGCTTCATTCTGCCCACAAGTCGCAGCACAACACCAGCCTCCGGGAAGGGAGCCGGAGGCTGGCGCTGGATTGGGGGGTCTAGAAGCGGGATTTGGCCAGCGGCACAGCGCCTACAGCTTGGTTTCCGGTCAGGTCGGTAACGCCGGTTGGTGGTGCCACCATTGGCTGGCCCTCTGCGGCCGCGAGCGTCGCCTGACTTCCGCTTGTCAGCTTCCCCAACGTCAGAGTCAGCGTTTTCTCTGTTCCGTTCCATGCAATCGATGAAACATTGCTGCCGCTACCGCCGAAAACAAGAGGTGCAGTGGCGGTGTACACGCCGTCCAAGGACACGCTCCCAATGCGCAGAGGTGAACATCCGGCCGCAGTCACTGTAAGAACCTTCGCAGCGCTGATTTGAATGCTGACTACATCGTTGCCGTTGATCGTGTAGCTCGCCGAATTGTTTTGCCATGCACTACAGATCGACGACGCGTTCATCGTCTCAGAGTAGGTGAGGACTAGTTTGTCTCCTGGATCGGCGATGCCAACCTTGTTCTTGTTCGCATCCGGGCCGTTGCTCAGACTGACCTTCGCTGTCGGAATCAAGTCCTTGGTAGACGTTGCCGTTCTTGGGTCACTGACGTTGCCTGCGGCATCAGTGGCAACTGCCGTGTAAGTAACGATTCCGTCCGTCAGCGTCGAGAGATTGACGCTCGTCGTCTGACTGGAGCCATCCGCCGTCAGCACGTACGAGACCGTCTGCCGTGTAGCAACAGGCAGAGCATCAGTAATAGTGACCGTTACCGATGAACCCGGCTCAGCCGTAACGCTGACCGGAACCTCAGTCACGTTGGCATTATTTACTATTGCCGGAGCGCTGATCAAGGGTGCGTCCGGCTTCGTCGTATCAGCAACGAAGACTCCCACACTGCGGGCAGACTCCGGCCCCGCCCATGAGCCGAGCAAAGGTGTAACCGTGTAATACCAGGTTCCGGCAGGCAAGGCAGCTTCGCTGCAGCTCAGCGTGGTGATGGGCGTGGTAACTGTTCCCGCGCAGGTTCCGCCGGCGGCAACCTTGGCGCCGGTCGCCGCCGAGTAGCGCGCAACGGTGTAACCGGAGACAGCCCGGCCCGCCGTCGTCGAGCGAGTCAACCAACCAACGGACGCGGCACCCGCCGAGGCGGATGCTGTGGGCGCAGCCAATTCCTGGAGAGAGTCAGCCTTAGCTCCGACAGAGGTGCTGCTCAGCGTCTGCCAATAGGCGTTGGCCGCCGGGGCGCCCCAGGAAATGACGAGGGCTACAGCCGTAACGCCGGCAATGCGGGCCTGGCGATTCGGGCGGAGCAGTCGTGGCCTGGTTTCGACAGGCTCAACCACCGGCCGCCTGGGAGGGATGAGTCGGCTCATTTCCGTGCCTCCAAAGTGACGGGCAGACTGAACGTGGCGCCCTGGCAGCCTGACAACGACGCCGTGGACATGGCGGCGGCGCCCTGCAGGGTGATGAGCACGGACGAGTTCGCCGGAATACTCACTGTGGGGGCCAGCGGGGCCGCAGGATCAACGAACGTCACTCCGGTGCCAGTGGCGGGGCAGCCGGTGGGGTCGCCGACCGCCGTCGCGGCCCCATCGCCGCGGATGGCGTAGACCCGCACGGCATAACCGTTGGGGTTGTGCGCCCGGACGGCAACATCGGCGGTGCCGCCCGGGGCAAGGGTGTTCTGCGGGCTGTCGCCCGCCACGAGGGCCTCTACGGTGACGGTTGCCATGGTGCCGTTGGTGGCGGCGCCGGATCCGGCACCCACCGTGGCCCAGTAGGCGTACGCTCCGCCCACGCCCGTGGCGAGGCAGAGGGTGACGGTTGCTGCTGCAGTCTTGGCAGCCAGCCGTCGGGAGGTGGTTTTCGTTGTGCGTGTCATGTCAGTTCCCCTCTCCTGCTCCGGAGTAGGAGAGCTGGAGGGTTGCGCCCTTGCAGCCGTCCTGGTTCAGCGCCGTGTCCAGCATGGCGATTTGGGGCCACTGTGCCGAATCCTGGTTGAGCTCCTGGAGCGATTTGGACCCCACAGGAACCGTGAGCGGATAGGCCCCGCTGTAGTTGGTCACCGCGTAGTCCGCCGTTGTACAGGGGAGCCCCGCCGCAACGGCAGCCCGGGTCCGGGTGATCCCGGCAATGGTCACCGACAGGCTGGACAGTGCCAGGCTCTTGTTGTTGGGGTTGGAGAAGGAAAGATTCAGCGCAATCTTGGCGCCCGGCGTGAGCGGCTCACCGAGGTTTCCGGAAATACTGAAGGTTTTTTTGGACGACTGGACGTACAGCTGGACCACGACGCCGGCGGCTTGGCTGGCGCCGGCCGCGGTGGCGATGGTCAGGTCCGCTTTGCCGTCCGGAGTGGTGGCCGACGTCGCCACCGTCAGCGTCACGGTAGCCGTTTTGCCCGACGCGAGCGTCACCGACGCCGGTGCGAAGGCCGCCGTCGTACTGGCCGGCAGGCCCGAAACAGTGGGGGTGACGCTGCCGCTGAATCCGTTGGTGGAGGTCAGGGACACCGAATAGTTGACCGGGTCGCCCCGGTCAACCGTCCGGCTGGAGGGATTCACCTGGATGGTGACGCCCTTTGTGTTGTTGCCCTGGCTCCCGCCCTGGCTGGCCGCGAAGATAGTGCCCGCAGAAACGAGCATCACTACAAGACCCACCAGCAGCACCTTCGCTACGGTGGTGGTTCTTCGCATGACTGTGCGGAAGTACCCAGAATCATTCTGCACGTTCAGCCCTTCTGGCCTGTTCTTAATTGAGTGGGAGGAGGTGGAATTCGCCGGCGGAGAGGTTCTGCTCCTCCCCGCCGGCGAAGACTATTGTTAGAGGCTGTCAACGGTGATGGTGACGATGGCGCCCTTGCAGGCCTCCTGGTCGGTATCGGGAAGATCAGTGAAGTCCAGCCGTCCGGTGCCCACTGTGGTCCCCGACGAGTGGGCTGCCACGAGCGCGTCGTCAGTTACGGCGGTGACGGGGAACCAGACGGCAAGGCAGCCTTCTTTGTCCGTGGTCACGGTAGCGGTCAACTCCCCCACCCTGGTGCTGGTGTTCGGGTCGGCGTTGTCCGCCGTGTACGTCACCGTGCGGAAGTCTCCGGGCGTCAGTCCGCGGTCGAACGCAGCGTGCAGGGTCACCGTGCCGCCGCCTGCCGAGTTGGCAGCGTATCCTGAGCCGTCGCCGGTGGTGGTCCAGTAGGCGTAGGCGGCCCCGCCGCCGCCGGCTACCAGTGCCAGGGCACCGGCTGCTGCCAGGATCTTGTTCTTCTTGGTCATTTTGCGCATGAGAGAGACTCCTTTGGGCTGGGGGTAAAGACAGATGCTGAGACGCACAGCCATCGGGAACCACTAAGGGACCTTGCTTCCGGCTGATCGATGACGCCCATACTTCCCGGCCTCATTGGTCCCAACAACGCGTAGCAGTACTGGACTTTTGCAGACCTCCTCGGCCACGATCTCTTGGATGAGGGGCAGGGTACTCAGTTTTGGTCGACGAGGCGTGAGGTGTCCGATGCGCAAGGACTCTTCGTGCGGGCGCTCGGGAACCCGCCGCATTCCATGTAGTTTCAAGCCCAGAGGCCTCACTGCCGGATCCTCCGGCGGTGCCACCAGCACGGTAAGCAAGTAGTACTTGAGTCCTCCCCGGCCTGGCCGCCTTGTGGAGCTTCCCAAGCTCTGGCCTGTATATACTTCTGGATATCGGTTTAGCAGCAGGCCGTTGGACAGTTCGTCGATCCAGCGACCGTCGCCACCCTTTTGCCACTACGGCAGGGTTATGCGGAGGGTTACCGGTTCGTTTGACCTGAGCGAATGGCACTAAGAACCGTGGCCAGCGAGTCAACAGCAAAAACAGCTACATCAATCACCGACCACCTCCACGAAGAACTCCTCAACAGCTCCGACGTGGAGGAGTTCCTGGATGAGCTTGCCCGGGTGTCGGCCCGCACCCTTTCCGAACCCGGCGACGAAGTGCTGTGCGGCATCACTCTCCTGCGTCAGCGCAAGGCGGCCACCATTGCCAGCAGCGGCGCCGCTGCCCGCGCTGTCAGCCAGATTGAATGTCAGTCCGAGCAAAGCCCGGGCATGGCTGCCTCGCTGGAACAGGTGACGGTCCATGTTCCTGACGTGAAAGACGAAGCGCGCTGGCCCGAATACTGCGAAGCCGTCCTGGACCAAGGCATCCGGTCAGTCCTGGCCATCCCGTTTCGGCTGGAGGGGGAAACCAAAGCCACCCTGCTCCTCTACTCCCACCGGACCTCCCGCTTCGAACGCCGCGTCCTGAAAGCTGCGGAGGATTTCGTCCGCCAGACCTCCCTGGCCCTGCGGCTTGCGGTGCGTTTCGCGCATTACAGCGAGACTGCGGCGCATCTGCGTGCCACCCTCGAATCACGCACGGTGATCGACATGGCGGTGGGCATTATCATGGCCCAGAACCGGTGCAGCCAGCAGGACGCGTTCGAGCTCCTCAAAGCGGCGTCCAGCACCCGTAATTCCAAGCTGCATATCGTCGCCGCGGCCGTGGTGAGTGCGCTGGGCCAGGGGCCGGCCCGGACCCACTACGACGGCTGAACCCGGCCCCACCGCCGGCGGCCAGCGATGTGACGGCTAAGACGACCGGCGGGCGGTTTGCGGAATATGTCATTGTGACGTTTCCACCCCACCGGCCCCGTACACTGGTGGCAAAGCTGGCTGAGGGGCTTTCATGGAAACAAAACGCATCTGTCTTGTCATCGAGGACAACGACGACATCCGCGGTCTCATCACGGTGGTCCTGACCCGCGCAGGCTTTTCCGTGCGTTCGGTGGCCAACGGCGCCGAAGGAATTGCCGCGGCCGCGGAACCCTCGGTTTCTCTGATCACCCTGGACTTAGGCCTGCCGGACATGGACGGGCACGTCGTAGCCCGGGCAATCCGTGCGTTAAGCACCGCTCCCCTGCTGTTCCTCACGGCCAGGTCCGAGGAGGACGACATCCTGGCCGGAATGGCCTCCGGCGCTGCCGCCTACCTGACCAAGCCGTTCCACCCCAAGGAACTGCAGGAGCTCGCACTGCAGCTCTGCCCGGCGGATGCCCCCGCCCGCCAGAAGCCGACGCCAGAAGCCGACGCCACAACGGCAGCCGTAAGCCGCCCGCCTCCGCTACTCCCAGCCCAGCACCGGCAAATCGAAGCGTTAGCTTGGCTGCCTACAAATGAGGCATGACTCCTCTCAAGAACAAACCACGCAAGGGCAGCCGCGTCCGGCGCGCCGTCGTCGCCGGGGCCGTGGCCCTGACGCTTTCGGCAGGCGGTGCCACGACCTGGGCCCTAGACCGTTTTGTGGTCCAGCACGTGGAAATCTCGGACGTCTCCGCGTACCAGGCCAGCCAAGCGGGAACCAGCCAAAGCACGACGGCGGCCACCACCACTGATTCCAGCGCCACCGCCGTCACCACGGACACGTCCTACGCGTCGGACAGCTCGAACATCAGCATCTCCACGGTGACCACCGGCAGCGGCGACAGCACCGTCACCTACTACGTTGCCAACGTCGTGCTTGACGATGCCACCACCCTCCAGTCAGCCTTCGCCAACAACAGCTTCGGCGAGAACATCACCGAAACCACGTCCACCATCGCCGAGGCCAACAACGCGGTCTTCGCCATCAACGGCGACTACTACGGCTTCCGCGACACCGGCATCGTGATCCGCAACGGCGTGGTGTTCCGCGACGACGGCGCCCGCCAGGGCCTGGCCTTCTACCGCGACGGCACCGTCAGGGTCTACGACGAAACGGCCACCACCGCCGAGCAGCTGCTGGCCGACGGCGTCTGGAACACCCTCTCCTTCGGACCGTCCCTGCTGGACAACGGCGAAGTGGCCGGGGGCGTCGAGGACGTGGAGGTGGACACCAACTTCGGCAACCACTCCATCCAGGGCGAACAGCCACGCACCGCCGTCGGCATCACCGACGAGAACCACCTGGTGTTTGTGGTGGTGGACGGCCGCAGCCCCGGTTACAGCTCCGGCGTCACCATGACCGGGCTGGCGGAAATCATGCAGGGCCTTGGCGCCACCACCGCGTACAACCTCGACGGCGGCGGCTCGTCCACCATGTACTTCAACGGCGAACTGGTCAACAACCCGCTGGGCGAAAACAAGGAACGCGGCACCTCCGACATCCTCTACATCGCGCGGTAGGGCCCGCCATGATCATCCTGATCCCGGCCTACGAGCCGGACCAGCAGCTACCGGCCCTGATCCGTTCCATCCGCGACGCCGAGCCGTGGGCCACCGTGGTGGTGGTTGATGACGGCAGCGGGCCGGAGTACAAGGCCGTGTTCGACGGCGTCAAGGCACTCGGGTGCCACGTCATCGGGTATTCCCGCAACCGGGGAAAGGGCTTCGCGCTGAAGACCGGGTTCGGGTTCATCGCCGACCACCTCCCGGACCGGAACGTGGTGTGTGCTGACAGCGACGGCCAGCACACCATCGTGGACATTTTTCGGGTTGCGGCAGCGGTGCAGCCCGGCTCTCCCGCCATGGTGCTGGGGACCCTGAACTTCACCGGCAACGTCCCGGCCCGCAGCAAATTCGGCAACAGCGCCACCCGGCTGCTGTTCAGGCTGGCCACCGGCGAGTGCATTCCCGACACCCAGACAGGCCTCCGCGGCTACCCGGCTGCCATGCTCCCGTGGCTGCGGTCCGTCCGTGGTGAGCGCTATGAATACGAACTGAACCTCCTGCTGGAAGCCAAACAGTCCGGCTATGTGATCACCACCGTGGACATCGCCACGGTCTATCTGGACCATAATTCGGGGTCCCATTTCCGGCCGGTGGCGGACTCGGTCCGCATCTATGCGCCGCTGCTGAAGTTCCTGGCGTCCTCCTTCACCGCGTTTCTCGTGGACACCGTGATGTTCCTGCTCCTGACTCTGGTGACCGACTCCCTACTGCTGGCCGTGGTGGGGGCCCGGGCCGTGAGCTCGACGGTGAACTTCCTGGTCAACCGCGGGGTGGTGTTCCAGCACGGCCGGGACAGGCCCGCGGCCGCTGCCGGCCTGCGCTATTTCAGCCTGGTTCTTGTTCTCCTGGCCGCCAACTACGGCCTCATCTCTGCCCAGGACTCGCTCTCCGTGGCGGCACTTCCGGCGAAGATCCTGGCTGAAATCGCACTCCTGGCCGTCAGTTACGTGGTGCAGCAGCGCTTTCTCTTTTCCCGGCGCACGGCCAGGGGCACCGCACGGGAGGCTGAGGATCAGGCTCTGGACCTGAGCCGCGGCCACCACCCCGGGACGTTGCGCCGGTAGTCGAGGTACTGCGCGCGAGAGGGCAGCAGCCGCGTTGCCTTAGCCGGTGGTGCCCGTCTTCTCGGCATAGGAAGTGGCCTGGTGGCGCACCTGGTCCACGTAGGAATCGGACTGGTTGTAGGAGTAGATGGCCTTAGTCCAGCCGTTCGCGGCGGTGAGGTCGCGGCCATGGGCGCATAAGTAACCGGCCGCGCTGAGGGCGGCGTCGTCGATGTTGAAGGGATCCGCATTTCCATCGCCGTTCCCGTCAAGTCCCGCAAGCTCCCAGGTGGAGGGGATGAACTGCATGGGTCCAACGGCGCGGTCCCAGCGAGCGTCGCCATCTAGGACGCCGTCGTCTGTATCAGCGATGGCTGCAAATCCGTTGCCGTCCAGGCTCGGGCCGACAATTGGTCCACTCGCCTGCCCCGCGGGAGTCAGTCTTCCGCCGCCGTAAGCTCCGTGGGCGGATTCGATGAAGCCGATCGCCGCCACCGTATTCCAGCCGATCCCACACGTCGGAGCGGAATGATTGGCCGCGCTGGCCGCACCCACGTAGGCCCGAAGCGCGCGGGCGGGTATGCCGGTTTGTGCGGCAGCCAGGATGAGCCACTCAGCGTCCGCGTTCCGAGTGATATTCACGGCAGTTGTAAGGCCGGTGGAGGACGTGTCGAATTTCGCCTCCGACCGTGGCGGAGGAGGAAGAGCCCCGCGGGCGGGCGCGCCGGACTGCCCGAGCGCCCAGAACGACACCGCGGTGATTACGCAAATCGCGAACACACAGAAAACCGCAAGGCGTTTGAGTTGGAGCACGGGTTTGATCCTATCGATCGAAATCCGCCAGGAGGAACGGCGGCTGCATGACGCCCGGAAAACAGCAGTGGAGCGCCCAGCCGGCACTCATATTCGGACCTAGGTTCCGTCACAGCACCCGCACAGTATCGCCCGGGATCGTAGAGAACAGCCCACCAACAGATTCCGGAGAATCCCGATGACTTCCCTCATTTTCATCGCCGCAGATCTCGCGGCCATCAGCATCCTCACGTTCGTCCTCTACCTCCGCCGCCACCGCCGCCGCGACCTGGTGGTCTCGTACCTGGGCATGAACGTGGGCGTCCTGGCCGTGGCCACTGCACTGTCCGGCTCCGCGGCCGGGCTTGGCCTGGGACTTGGCCTCTTCGGCGTCCTGTCCATCATCCGGCTCCGCTCCACCGAGCTGGCCCAGCACGAAGTGGCCTACTACTTCTCGGCCCTGGCGCTCGGCCTGATCGCGGGCCTCGGCATCGAGCCCATCTGGCTCACCGCCTCGCTGATGGGCCTGATCCTGCTGGTGATGTTCGTCGGCGACCACCCCCGAGTCCTGCCCGCCCACCGGCACCAGACAGTCATCCTGGACCGGGCACTGGCGGAGGACGGCGAACTGTACGCACGGCTCGAGGAAGTCCTGCAGGGCAAGGTCCACTCCGCCACTGTCCAGGAACTTGACCTGGTCAACGACAAGACCATCGTGGACGTCCGCTACGCCTACAACCCCCGCATCGTCCAGCCGGCAATTCACGCCACCATCTCAGCCATCACGACGGCGGCACCCCGGCACGCAGTACCGGCACCTCCGGTGATGCTCCCGACAGAGGAAACAGCGCCGACGTCGTCCACTCCCGTCCACGCTCCCGTCCATGCTGCCGACCCCGTCCACGCCTCGGCAGGTGCGGCATGAGCGCCCCCGCAGGCGCCGGCGTCGTCAGCAGCCTCAGCGGACTGCCGGCCGTGGGGCTGGACGAACTGAACGCCGAAGCCGCGCTGCAGACCCGGGTGGACCGCAAGTACGTGGTCCCCGAGGCGCTGGCGCAGCAGCTCCTGGCCACGTTCGACGCCGAGGTCCGGGTCCTGGAGATGGACGGCTCCCGCTGCTTCGCCTATGACTCCGTGTACTTCGATACCGCGCAGCTGGACAGCTACCTCCTTGCCGCCCACGGCCGGCGGCGCCGGTACAAGGTCCGCACCAGGACGTATGTGGACAGCGCCATCAGCTTCCTGGAGGTCAAAACCGAAGGCGCCCGCGAAGCCACCGTCAAGGAACGCATCCCCTACGAGCTCACGGACCGCGCCCGGCTGACGGCGGAAGGCCTGGACTACGTCCACGAAACCCTCGCCGCCGCGGTGGGCGGAGCGCCCGCCGGACCCCTCGGACCGGTCCTCGAAACCCGCTACCACCGCACCACGCTCTACCTCCCGGAATCCGGCAGCCGGGCCACCATCGATACCAACGTCACCTGGCACCGGCCCGGCGAGCAGGCGTGGGTCCTGGACGGGGCAGTGATCCTGGAAACCAAGTCCGGCTCGGCGCCCAGTCCGCTGGACCGGCATCTCTGGGCCCACGGGGTCCGCCCATCACGGATCTCGAAGTTCGCCACCGGCATGGCCGCTCTCTGCCCGGACCTCCCGGCCAACCGCTGGAACCGCACCCTCCGCCGCACCATGACCCTCCGCCCCGCCGCCTGACCCGACTCCCCCATTTTTTCGAAGGAACACACCATGAACCGCTTCCGCACCGCATTGTCCGTCACCGCCCTCGCCCTCGCCATTGGGCTGGCCGGCTGCTCCGCCGCCGGCACCGCTGCCGGCACCGGCACCAGCACCTCCAAATCGTCCACGACGTCCGGCACCGCACAGGCCGCGGTTTCCCTGGACACCCTCGCCGCCGACACCCACTACGACGCCGACGACCTCACCTGGGATGCGGCCGCCGAAGTAGCCGTGACCCTGGCGGACGGCGCCAGCAAAGTAGCCTCCGGGACGTCGTCGGACGCTGTAAAGGTCGACGGCGACACCGTCACCATCAGCGCGGCCGGCACGTACCGCCTGAGCGGGTCGCTGTCCGACGGCCAGGTGGTGGTGGCCGCCGGCGAGGAAGACGTGGTGCGCATCATCCTCGACGGCGCCGACATCTCCAGCTCCACCGGCTCGCCGTTTGTGGTGCAAAGCGCCAACGAGGCCATCGTGTTCCTGGAGGACGGCACAGCCAACTCCCTGAGCGACGCCTCCACGTATGCGGACACCGCCGAGGACGCCCCGAACGCTGCGCTCGACTCGCAGGCGGATCTGACCATCGCCGGCACCGGCTCGCTGAGCGTGGACGGCAACTTCAACGACGGCATCTCCTCCAAGGACGGGCTTGTGCTGGCCTCCGGCAACGTCACCGTGAACGCCACCGACGACGGCATCGTGGGCAAGGACTACGCAGTCCTGCTCGACGGCGCCTACCAGGTCACCGCAGGCGACGACGGTTTCAAGTCGGACAACGAGGAGGACGAAGGCCGCGGCTGGGTCCTCATCAACGGCGGCACCCTGAACGTCAGCGCGGTAGACGACGGCGTGAACGCCTCGGGCGGGGCCTCCACCTCTGCCGCCTCCGGAGGCGGGATGGGCGGGGGCGGCGGCGAGATGGCCGTAGGCGACTACACGGTGGACATCACCGGCGGCTCGCTGACCATCAACGCGCAGGGCGACGGCCTGGACTCCAACGGCAACGCCAGCATCTCCGGCGGCACCGTGGTGGTCAACGGCCCCACCAACTCCGGCAACGGGGCGCTGGACGTCAACGGCGAGCTGACCGTCACCGGCGGCACCGTGGCGGCGGCCGGCAGCGTGGGCATGGTGGTCACCCCGGGCACTTCCTCGACGCAGTCCGGCGTGCAGGTCACGCTCGGCTCGACCGTTCCGGCGGGCACCGTAGTGCAGATCGCCGATTCCGCGGGCAACGTGGTCAGTGCGTTCGTGACCACCAAAACCACTGCGTCCTTGGTGTTCTCCTCCGCCGCGATCACTGAGGGCGAGACGTACACCGTCTACACAGGCGGCACGGCCACGGTCAGCGCCGGGGTGGGCGAAGGTTCCCTGGACGGCGCCGATCAGGTGGGCACCGTGACGGCCGGCGGGTACACCGCATCCGAGGGCCTGGGCGGCGGAGGCGGCTTCGGCGCCCGCCACTAACCGCCCCCCACCCCATTCAGACGCTCTCTCACTTAACGCAGGTTTTTGACCAACGCTCTCTCACTTTTTTCAAGAAAGTGAGCGAGCGTTGCGAATTAAGTGGCGTTAGGTGAGAGAGCGTCCGGGGGTGGGGAGGGGGCCGCGTTTTTTGGGTCCTGTGAGCTTTCCGGTTATCGGCGCATACTTGAACGCACAGGCCACGCCGTGGGAGGACACCATGAAGTTTCTCGGAGCACTGATTGTCATCTGGCTGATCATCGGAGGAATCGCCGCCTGGCAGCGCGGCTATTTCGGCGGGGCTCCAGGGTCCTGCGCCGCGGCGGGAACGGTGGCCGTGACCATCGTCGCCGGGCCCTTGAACTACCTGGGGGTCAACCCGCAGATCAACTGCGAGCTGCCCCAACCCACCCAGTAGCGCCACATCCTTGGTGGCCCGGCGGGCGGTCCCTAGAGTAGGGAATGCCGGGCGCTGGCTTTTGCTTGCGCCCGAAACTGATCCCGAAGCTTCGAAAGGACCTCCGAGATGGCATTCGTCACCGTTGGAACCGAGAACAGCACCGATATCGAGCTCTACTACGAAGACCACGGGAGCGGCCAGCCCGTTGTCCTGATCCACGGCTACCCGCTGGACGGATCCTCCTGGGAAAAGCAGACCACCGCCCTCCTGGAGGCCGGCTACCGCGTGATCACCTACGACCGCCGCGGCTTCGGCAAGTCCAGCAAGACCACCAGCGGCTACGACTACGACACGTTCGCCGCCGACCTCAAAGCCCTCCTGGAATCGCTGGACGTCAACAAGGCCGTGCTGGTGGGCTTCTCCATGGGTACCGGCGAGGTTGCCCGTTACTTGAGCACGTATGGCTCGGTCCGGGTGGCCCGCGCAGTGTTCCTCGGATCGCTGGAACCGTTCGTCCTGAAAACCGAAGACAACCCGGAAGGCGTACCGCAGGACGTTTTTGACGGGCTCACCGAAGCCGTCACCGCGGACCGGTACGCGTTCTTCACGGAATTCTTCAAGAACTTCTACAACTCGGACACGTTCCTGGGCACGCCGCGGCTCAGCCAGGAAGTCCTGGACGCCAGCTGGAAAATCGCCGCAGGAGCCGGCGCCACCGCATCAGTCGCCGCGCAGCCCACCTGGCTGACCGACTTCCGCGCCGACATCCCCCGGATCGATGTCCCCGCGCTGATTGTCCACGGCACCGAGGACAACATCCTCCCCATCGACGTCACCGGCCGCCGGTTCGCCAAGGCCCTGCCGTCGGCGGAGTATGTGGAGATCGACGGCGCCCCGCACGGGCTGCTGTGGACGCATGCCGCGGAAGTCAACGAAGCCCTGCTCGCCTTCCTGAAGAAGCAGACCGGATAACAAAAAAGAATGGAAGGGCCAGGCGATTTCGCCTGGCCCTTCCACTCTCAAAAGGCTTAGTCAGCTCAAGCCCTGGCGGCCTTGCCCGGCAGCGCCAGCTTGAAGACCTTCGCCCAGGACGATCCCACCTGCTTCAGCAGCGGACCTGTGGTGTACTTCAGGCCGTAACGCTGGCAGATCTCGCGGACCCGCGGAGCAACCTCGGCGTACCGGTTGGACGGCAGGTCCGGGAAGAGGTGGTGCTCGATCTGGTGCGACAGGTTCCCGGTCATCAGGTGCATGAACTTGGAACCGGAGATGTTGGCGGAGCCGATCATCTGGCGGACGTACCAGTCACCGCGGGTTTCGCCTTCCACCATTTCCTCGGTGAAGGTGTCAGTGCCTTCCGGGAAGTGGCCGCAGAAGATCACGGCGTGTGCCCACACGTTGCGGACGGCGTTGGCGGTCAGGGTGCCGTAGAGCGCCTGCTTGCCGGAACCGGTCAGCATGGCGACCGCCGGAGTGGCGGCGTAGTCCTTGGTGAACTGGGTGACTACCTTGCGGCCCAGGGCCTTGAGGTCCTTGACGAGCGCTTCCTTGGACTTCTTGCCTGCCTGGTACTCAGCAAGCTCAAGGTCGTAGATGGCGATGCCCCATTCGAAGAGCGGGGAAAGGATGGCGTTGTATAGCGGGTTGCCCAGGTTGTGGGGCTGCCACGGCTGGCTCTCGTCCATGCGCAGGAGGTTGTACCCGACGTCGTTGTCCTTGCCGACGACGTTGGTCCAGCGGTGGTGGAGGTCGTTGTGCGTGTGCTGCCAGGCGCGCGACGGGGTGACGAAGTCCCACTCCCAGGTGGTGGAGTGGATGTCAGGATCCCGCATCCAGTCCCACTGCCCGTGCAGGATGTTGTGGCCGAGTTCCATGTTTTCCAGGATCTTGGCGAAGCTCAGCAGCGTGGTGCCGGTGACCCAGGCTGCCTTGTTCTTGCTGACCAGCAGTGCCGCGCGGCCGGAGATCTCCAGCCCGCGCTGGATCTTGATCATGCGGCGGATGTAGGCGGCGTCGGAGGCGCCGCGCTTGGCCAGGATTTCGTCGCGGATCGCGTCGAGTTCGCGGCCCAGCTCAGCTACCTGTTCGTCGGTAAGGTGCGCTGCGGCAGGTGGACGCACCAGGGGGCTGCCGGACTCGGCCAGCGCTCCGGGGCGCGTCTTTGCCGCCCCGGTGGGGGCGGTGCTGCTTGCGGAATCTTTCTTGCTTTCTGAAACTACTGACATGCGGTATTGCTCCTCAGAGTTCGAGGTTGACGGGTCCGGCGGCTGCCGAGACACACGTTTGGATTAGTTGGCCGGGTTCGCCGTGGATCTCGTTGGTGCGAAGGTCACGGACCTGTCCGGCCAGGAGCGGAGTCAGGCAACTGTGGCAGATTCCCATCCGGCAGCCGCTGGGCATCAACACCCCGGCGTCCTCGCCGACGTCGAGCAGCGGGGTGTCGCCGTCGGCGTCAACTTCCCGGTCCGACGCCTCAAAGGTGACCAGGCCGCCGTCGTGCCCTACACCCCCGGCGAAGGTGGTGTTGAACCGCTCAATCATGAGGTTGCCGGGATCGCCGGCGAGCGCAACATCGGTGCCGGGGGCGCCAGCGGTGAGGGACGCCTGCTTCCAGAGGGCCTCGGCGTCGTCGAGGAAACTGTCCGGACCGCAGGCGTAGGCGGCCCTTTCCTTCCAGTCCGGGCAGATCTCATCGAGCTCGGCCGTGTTGGTCAGGTCCATCCGGCCCTGTTCGCCGGTGTACCAGTGGGCCAGCCGGAAGTTGGGGAACTGGTCAGCCAGCTCGGCGAGTTCCTCGCGGAAGAGGCTGTCGCCGGGCGTGCGGGCGGAGTGCACCAGGACGACGTCGGCATCCGGGCGGCGGGGAACAAGGGTGCGGATCATGGACATCACCGGAGTGATGCCGCTGCCGGCGGTGACCATCAGGAGCGGCCTGGGATGCTCGGGCAGGACGAAGTCGCCCTGCGGGGGTGCCAGGAAAAGGACGTCGCCCGGTTTAGTGGTCCGGACCAGGGTTCCGGAAACAGCGCCGACGTCGGTGACGGTGATGGCGGGGTCCTTGCCTGCGGGGGCGCTCAGGGAGTAGGAGCGCCAGTGGCGGACGCCGTCCAGCTCAACGCCGATGCGCGCCCACTGGCCGGCCAGGTGCGAATGCCAGCCGCGGCCGGGACGGAAGAAGATGGTGGCCGACTGCGCCGTTTCCTGGACAACACGGGTCACCACTCCTCGCAGCTGGCGCGCGGAGAAGACAGGGTTGAAGAGCGCCAGAATGTCTTCCGGCGCCAATGGTGTGGTCAGTACGGAAGCCGCCTGTGCCAGCTGACGTAGCCGGATCATGCAGTAAAACCTAAAGCGGCGCGAGCCATATTTCTCTCTCCTGACCGTTCCGCAGTCACGCAGTCATAATGGGGCGCTTAGCCCCCAAAGCCCGCTACAAGCCTAACGGCTGTGGCTAATGGATGGTTCCTTGAGCAATATTAGTAAGGATGCTGACTAATTTCCACTGCAGGTCACGGGAATGGGCCGGACCGATGGCGGGGGACGGTTGTCAGCGGCTGTCCCGGTCTTCGAATTCCTCGTCCAGGTCCAGGTGCCTGAACTCCGTCTCCGGGTTCGGTTCGCCCTCGGCCACGTACTCATAGTCCAGTTGCCGCTGCACCTGGCTGTCCAGAACCTGCAGCTCCCGGTCCGGGATGCTGGAAAGATCATCCGGGAACTCGTCTTCCGGTGTCAGGTGTAGTTTTTCGGACATGGTGAGCCTCTCTAGGCCGTGAGGAATAACCGGGCCTCAATGGCCCGCACCTTCTCAGGATATTCCCTTCCGGGCGAATCACCCAGCGGAATCGGCTCCGGATCAGGAACGGGCCGGGGTTCAGCCGACGGCGGGCGCAATGTACCGGGCGATGTTTCCCAGCATTTTGGCATTGAAGTCAACGCCCAGCTGGTTGGGCACTGTCACCAGCAGCGTGTCCGCGGCCTGGACCGCGGCGTCCGCCGCCAACTGTTCGGCCAGGACATCCGGAGCGCCCGCATAGGTCTTGCCAAAGCGTGCCATAAAGCCGTCAATGACGCCCACCTGATCCCGGCTGTCCCGCAGCGCGCTGCCCGCAAAATATCTGCTGTCCTCGTCGTCCACGATTGGCAGGATGCTCCGGCTGACAGAGACCCGTGGCTGGTGGCTGTGTCCTGCCGCGGCCCAGGCCTCCCGGAAGAGTTGGATTTGCTCCGCCTGCAGCTGGTCGAAGGGGACCCCGGTGTCCTCGGTGAGCAGGGTGGAGCTCATCAGGTTCATGCCCAGGCCGGCGGCCCACACGGCGGTGTTGCGGCTTCCGGCGCCCCACCAGATCCGCTCTGTGAGGCCCGGCGACTGCGGCTGGACCGGCAACAGGCCAATGGCTCCGCCGGCGTAGCGCGGGTCCGCCTCGGCCACGCCGGCGCCGCTGATGGCGTGCCGGAACTGGGCTGTGTGCCGGCGGGCCATGTCTGCGGCGGTCTCCCCTTCGGCCGGTTGGTGGCCGAAGGCGGCGGCCCCGTTCCGGGCGGGCTCGGGTGAACCACGGCTGATACCCAGTTGCAGCCTGCCGCCGCTGATCAGATCCGTGGCCGCGGCTTCCTCGGCCAGGTACAGCGGATTTTCGTACCGCATGTCGATCACGCCGGTGCCGATCTCTATCCGGCTGGTCCGGGCGGCGATGGCTGCCAGCAGAGGGAAGGGGGAGGCCTGCTGACGGGCGAAGTGGTGCACGCGGAAGAAGGCGCCGTCGATTCCGAGTTCCTCGGCCGCCACGGCCAGCTCAATGCCCTGGCGCAGGGCCTCGCCGGCGGTTCTGGTGCGGGAGCCCTGGCCGGGGCCCCAGTGGCCGAAAGAGAGGAATCCGAGGCGTTGCATGTATGGCCCAACCTCCCCGCGGCCGGCCGCATTCCCGGCTGGCATGATGAGCCTGTGAGTATTCCTGCTGAAACCGTGGCGATCGCCAAAACCACTGTGCTGTTCGTCCTGGCCGCCGTTGCCGAGATCGGCGGCGCGTGGCTCGTGTGGCAGTCAGTCCGCGAGGGCAAGGACTGGTGGTGGGCAGGGCTGGGTGTGATTGCCCTGGGCCTCTACGGTTTTGTGGCCACCCTGCAGCCGGATGCCCATTTCGGCCGGATCCTTGCCGCTTACGGCGGAGTGTTTGTGGCCGGGTCGCTGGCGTGGGGAATGATCTTCGACGGTTTCCGGCCGGACCGGTGGGACATCGCAGGCTCCGTCATCTGCCTGGTCGGCGTGGCTGTCATCATGTTTGCCCCGCGAAACGCGGGCTGACCCTGGGGACGTGACAGCGTTCGGAAACGCCCAGCGGAGGTAGCCCGTACCCGCGGTTGGGAGCACAATTGATCCATCCTTTGGATGTGGATGGTGATCAGCGATGGCCACAATAATTGTGGTGGGGTCCGCCCTTTTTCTGCTCCTTGGCCTGCTGGTGGTGGTGCTGTGGGGAGGCCGCAGCATCCGTGAGCCATCCGCCTCACGACGCCACCCCTCCACGGGCACCGGCGGGCAAGAGTTCCGGACTGACGTGAAACTGAGCGCGCTGCGCCGGTTCTTCTGGTGGGCCAACGTCGTGTCCTTTTCCGCACTGGTCTCGGCGTTGCTTGCCGCCTGGCCCGGCGGGCGGCTGGTCATGCGCATTTTGGCGGACACATCCCCCGCTTCCGCACAGGGCCGGCTAACGGAGGCCCAGGCATTCGTGGGAATTCCCAGCGTTGGGGGGACCATGGCCCTGCTGTTCTTCGGTGGCCTGCCGGCCGGCTTCCTTGCCGCGATCCTGTTCCCCCTCGTGCGCCGCTGGCTTCCACGCGGACGTCTCGCCGGACCGCTGTTCGGTTTGCTCCTCCTCGTGTGGGTAGGGTCCTTGATGGATTTCCTGCGCGCGGACAACATCGATTTCAACATCGTTGGACCCGGCTGGCTGTCGGTGGCACTGTATGCCGGACTTGCCCTCCTTCACGGCGCCGTCGTCGCTGCGGCGGCGGGTTGGTGGAGTGAGCGCCTTCCGCTGTGGGGCCCCGAAGCGGCTAAATTCTATGTTCCGTTGCTCGCTGGTGCCATCTTGTTTCCACCGTTCGCAGTCCTCGTCGTCATTGGGACCCTCCTCTTGTTCCTCTGGCTGAGCGTCATTCCGGTTTCCTGGCTGAGATCCGCGCGGCCCCGCCGGACAGTGCCGGCTTGGGTGGGTGCCGGGGCGATAGTGCTGATCAGTGCCGCCGCGCTTCCTGTTTTCATCAGCGCCGTGGTTTCCATCTCGTCCAGGACCGGCTGACGCCAACGGCTAAACTGGCCCCGTGCCCAGCAACCAGACGCCGCCCAACGACCCCGTGCCGCCGTCGCGCGGAAAGATGGCCGAACGGCTGCTGCCCGGCGGCACCGAGCCGGACCCGCGCTTTACGCTGGCCAATGAACGAACCTTCCTCGCTCGGATCCGCACGGCGCTGGCGCTTCTGGCCGGCGGCATCGCCATCGAGGCCTTCACCTCGGACCTGTTCCTGGAACCGGTCCGAAAGAGCCTGGCGGTACTGCTCCTGCTCCTGGGCATGCTGCTGAGCGCCGGCGCCGCAGGGCGCTGGATCCGCGTCGAACGGAGCATGCGCAACAAAACTCCACTCCCGCTGCCGCTCATTGTGCCGCTGCTGGCCGGCGCAGGGGCGCTGGCTGCCGCCGTCGTCCTCGTCTTTATCCTCTGGCGTTAGCCAGGTGGTCCGCACCAGGCTTCCGGACCCCGGGCCGCACGGGGATCCCGGGCTCCAGCCCGAGCGGACCACGCTGGCGTGGGGCCGGACCATGATGGCGCTGGTGACGGTCAGCGCCATCTTCCTGCGCTGGCTGCCCCACCACGGCTTCCCCATCCTGCTGCTTTTCGCCGTATCCGCGGCCGCAGCGGCGGCCATCTACCTGACTCAGCGCCGGCGGTACGGCGCCAGCGCGCGGGGAATTTCGCGCGAAAGGGTCGACGCCGATACGTCCGCGGTGCTCTGGACCGCCTTTGCGGGTGTTGCGCTGGGCGCGCTCGGCATCGGCGTGGTGCTGGCGGGTTAGGCCTCCACCATGTGCGCCATCTTTGAGGGCCCCCGCATGACCAGGGCGGTAAAGCACAAAGCCGCCAGGGCGGTGGCAATCAGCAGAAGCAGGCCGATCGAATAG
This sequence comes from Pseudarthrobacter sp. MDT1-22, assembly GCF_054511035.1. Lineage (NCBI taxonomy): Bacteria > Bacillati > Actinomycetota > Actinomycetes > Micrococcales > Micrococcaceae > Pseudarthrobacter > Pseudarthrobacter sp. MDT1-22. The sequence continues at coordinate 19,835 of NZ_JBTNDK010000026.1, forward strand.
CTGTGGGTCGCGGCGTCGTAGGTTGCGCCCATCACGAGCGGAGGGAAGTAGCCGCCCAGTCCGCCGGCCGCACTGACTACTCCGCTGATGCTGCCGACTTTGCCCGGAGGGGCGAGTACCCCCACCCAGGCGAACACTCCTCCGGCCCCGAATCCCAACGCCGCGGCCATGGCGACGAACGTCAGTCCGGCGGGGACTTCGCCGTCGGGCTGCAGGTTTACCACCCAGGCAAGCACCGCCACCCCTGCCAGGGAGACGAGCACCACTGGCTTGGAGCCGAATTTGTCAGCTAGAACGCCGCCCAGCGGCCGCGCCAATACTGCCGCCAGCGCGAAACCTGCGGTGCGTGCACCGGCGCCGCTCGGATCGAAACTGTAGACATCGCGCAGGTAGGTCGGAAGGTACGTGGCAAAGGACACGAACCCGCCGAAAACGACGGCGTAGAGGAAGCACATCTTCCACGTGACAGGGGTTTTTACAGCATCCATGAGCTTGGGAATCACCGGGGCGTTGCTGCGCGTCCAGCCCGGGGATTCCTTCATCAGGAACCAGACCAGGGCCGCCATGACTGCCAGGACCGCGGCGATCAGCAGGTGTGTGGGGAAGTACCCGATTCCGGCAGCCAGCCGTGGGTTCAGAAACGCCGCCAGCGCCGTGCCGCCCATGCCGGCGCCAAAGACGCCGGTGGCGAAGCCACGGCGGTGCGGCTCATACCACGCGCTGACAAAGGGGATTCCGACGGCGAACACGGTCCCGGCAACACCCAGCAGCAGCCCCGCACCCAGCACCAAGGCGAACGAACTGAGCAGACCGCCTACAGAAACGAGCAGGATCGGCAGGATGGAGGCCAGCAGCACGAAAGTGAACATGGCACGGCCCCCGTGCTTGTCCGTGAGGGCGCCGGCGGCGATCCGTCCCAACGAGCCGACGAACACGGGCATGGCCACGAGCACTCCGGTGGCTGCCGGATTGAGGTGGAGGTTTTGCGTGTAGAACGAGCCCAACGTGGCGACGGAGTTCCAGGCCCAGAAGCACACCACCGAGGCTGAGGTGGCGAGCACGAGGTTGAGTGTCCGGCCAGCGGGGGCGGACGTGGGAAGCGGCACTGATCCGGCCACGGTTTCCTCCTTCAGCTCATCGGTTGCGGGTATCTCTGTCCTTGGTTCCCACCGGCGACCAGCCTCTCCGCACCGGGGTGCTGGAAGTCCTGTCCTTGTCCCGGGAGCGGTAGACGATGTAGGGCCGGAAGAGGTAGTGCAGCGGCGCCGTAAACGCGTGTACGAGCCGGGTGAACGGCCAAATGACGAACAAGGCCATGCCTACCAGGGTGTGCAGATGGAAGGAGAACGGCGCTGCCGCCATGGCCCCGATGTCCGGCTGGAAGACAAAAAGGGAACGGAACCACGGAGCCACCGTTTCGCGGTAGTTGTGCCCGCGCTCGCCCTCAAAGACACTGGCCAAGGTTGTCCAGAGTCCGAAGACGATGGCAGCCGTCAGCACGACGTACATCGTCTTGTCATTTTTCGTGGTGGCCATAAAAACCGGCCCCGTGGTGCGGCGGCGGTAAATCAGCAGGAGGATCCCGCCCAGCGTTCCGAGCCCTGCGATGCCGCCCACCAGCAGGGCGTTGAAATGGTAGAACTCCTGGCTCATCCCCACCGCCTGCGTCCAGGCCATAGGGATGACAAGTCCGAAAAAGTGCCCGGCGATCACGGCCAGCAGGCCGAAGTGGAAAAGCGGCGACGCAATGCGCAGCAGCCGGGATTCGTAGAGCTGGGAGGACCTCGTGGTCCAGCCGAACTGGTCGTATTTGTACCGCCAGATGAGGCCGCCCACCAGCACCACCACCATGACGTACGGCAAGACACCCCACAGCACAATGTCCAGGGCGGAGAGTTCGACGGCGGAGCCTGGCTCGGTTTCGAATGTCAGCATAGTCAGGCCCCCTTCACGGGCAGCAGCCGCGGATCGTAGGGGTCCAGGCCCACGGCTTCGGTGGGCGGACCGTAGCCGGCCATCCGCATGACGGCCTGCTCGTCGGCGGGGGATTTCCCGGGCAGGGTGGCGCAGATGGCCTGGAGGATGCATGCATGCGGGAGTTCGTCCCGCAGCAGGCCAAAGCGGAGCATCTCGAGGCTCGCACGGTACCGGATCAGCAGGTCACGCCCCGCCGCTAAGTCCACCAGGGCCGCGTATTCCAGGACCATCGGCAGGTAGTCAGGCAGTTCTCCGTGGGTGTCAACCAGGATGTCGCTTTGACGGTAGGCCTGTTTGAAGGCGCCGAGGACTTCGCCGCGGCGCCGGGTATCCCCGTCAGTCCAGTAGGACAAGTGGAGGGCATGGCGCCGGCCGAGGTCGAATTCGCGAACATAGTGGGCCTGGATCTCCATGGGCGGCGTGGATTCCAGCCGGTCCAGGACTTCTGCGAAATCCGCCACGGCCCCGGGAAATTCGGCCAGCGCGGCGCGCATCAGCGAGACCCGGCCGATGAGTTCCTCGTCCGGGTAGGACAAGCACCAAGCTGCCGCGAGGTAGAGGACCTGAAGACGTCGGGTCACGGCTGCTCCCCCGATGCCGGGGTCCCGGCCGCGCCGCCGGTTGCCCCGGGAAGCGGAGGCTTCTCCGGGAACAGCCCCGAAGGGGCGCCGGTACCGTCCCAGTTGAGCAGGTTTACCCGGCCGCGCAGAGTGGTTTCGCCGGGCGCGGAGCCGGAGGTCTGCCGGTCCCGGAGTGCGTTGAAAGTCTCCACCGCCACCGGGACGGGCCTTCCGCTGGCCTCACCGAACGGTGAGGAGTCCTGCATGCCCGGGCCGCCGTCGAAATCAAGTGAACAGCCCATCTCCTCAAGGTCATGAGCCTGTTCAACGTGCGCCTTCGGGATCACGTAGCGTTCCTCATACTTGGCGATCGCCATCAGCCGGTACATCTCGTACATGGTTTGGCTGTCCATGCCCACAGCCTCCGGGATGGAGTCGTCGGGGTCGTTGCCCATGCTGATGCCGCGCATGAAGGAGCGCATGGCCGCGAGCTTCTTCAGCACCGCTGTGACCCGGTCCGCGTCCCCGGCGGTGAAAAGTTCCGCGAGGTACTCCACCGGGATCCGCAGCGCGTCGATGGCGCCGAACAAATTGCCGTGATCCTCGCCGTCGTGCCCCTGGTCCCGCAGCAGGTCCACCACCGGCGAAAGCGGCGGCACGTACCAGACCATGGGCATGGTCCGGTATTCGGGGTGCAGCGGCAGGGCCACCTTGTAGACCTTGGCGAGGGCGTAAACCGGGGACCGCCGCGCGGCGTCGATCCAGTCTTCCGGGATGTTCCGGGCGCGGGCTTCGGCCTGGACGGCGGGGTCGTTCGGGTCCAGCAGCACGTCCATCTGGGCGTCGTAGAGCTCCTGGGGGTCAATGACGGACGCCGCAGCGGTGACGGCATCGGCGTCGTACAGGAACAACCCCAGATACCGCAGCCTCCCCACGCAGGTCTCCGAGCAGACCGTCGGCAGCCCCACCTCCACCCGTGGGTAGCAGAAGGTGCACTTTTCGGCTTTGCCCGTCTTGTGGTTGAAGTAGATCTTCTTGTAGGGGCACCCTGTGACGCACTGGCGCCAGCCGCGGCACTTGTCCTGGTCCACCAGGACAATCCCGTCCTCCACCCGTTTGTAGATGGCGCCGGAGGGGCAGGAGGCCATGCAGGACGGGTTCAGGCAATGCTCGCAGATCCGCGGGAGATAGAACATGAAGGTCTGCTCGTACGCGAACTTGATCTTGTCCTCGGACTCGCGGCGGACCTTTTCCACGATCGGGTCCAGGTGGCCGTATTCGGTGGAGCCGCCCAGGTCATCGTCCCAGTTCGCGGACCAGGTGATTTTGGTGTCCTCGCCGGTGATCAGGGACTTCGGCCGGGCCACCGGGAAGTCGTCGCCCAGCGGCGCGTCCACAAGGGTCTTGTAGTCGTAGGTCCACGGCTCGTAATAGTCCTTGAGCTCGGGCTGGACCGGGCTGGCGAAGATTCCCAGGAGCTTCTTCACCCGGCCGCCGGCCTTGAGCACCAGCTTGCCGCGCTTGTTCAGCTCCCAGCCGCCCTGCCATTTCTCCTGGTCCTCGTAGCGGCGCGGGTACCCCTGCCCGGGGCGCGTTTCGACATTGTTGAACCAGACGTATTCGGTGCCCGCGCGGTTGGTCCAGGCCTGTTTGCAGGTCACGGAACAGGTGTGGCAGCCGATGCATTTGTCCAGGTTCATGACCATGCCCATTTGAGCCATAACACGCATCAGTACTGCACCTCCTGTGAACGACGGCGGACGGTGGCAACCATGTCGCGCTGGTTTCCGGTGGGGCCAAGGTAGTTGAACGCGTAGGCCAGCTGGGCGTAGCCGCCGATCAGGTGCGAGGGTTTGACCAGGAGCCGGGTTACGGAGTTGTGGATGCCGCCGCGCCGGCCCGTCGCCTCAGACTTCGGCACATCGATGGTGCGTTCCTGCGCGTGGTGGACGTAGACCACCCCGGCGGGCATCCGGTGGCTGACGATCGCCCGGGCCACGAGGACGCCGTTGATATTCACGCACTCCACCCAGTCGTTGTCCTTGACCTGGATGGCGGCTGCGTCGGAGGGGCTCATCCAGACCGTGGGCCCGCCGCGGGACAGCGAGAGCATCAGCAGGTTGTCCTGGTATTCGGAATGGATGGACCACTTGGAGTGCGGTGTCAGGTACCGGACCACCACCTCCATGGCCCCGTCCTGGCCGAGCTTCGGCTCACCGAAGAGGCGGTGCATGTCCAGCGGTGGCCGGTAGATCGGCAAGGCCTCGCCGATATCGATCATCCAGTCGTGGTCCAGGAAGAAGTGCATCCGCCCGGTCAGGGTGTGCCAGGGCTTGAGCCGCTCGACGTTGATGGTGAACGGGGCGTAGCGGCGGCCGCCCGTTTCGGAACCGGACCATTCCGGCGAGGTGATCACCGGTACGGGACCGGCCTGGGTCTGGGCGAAGGTGATGAACTTTTCTTCGGAGCCCTCCGCGAGGTCTGCGAGTTTCCGGCCGGTGCGGATTTCCAGGTCCTTGAAGCCCTGCACGGACAGCGCGCCGTTGGTGGTGCCGGAGAAGGCCAGGATGGCCTCGGCCATTTTCGCATCGGTGTCGATCGCGGGCCGGCCGTCCGCGGCGCCGCCCAGCATCACACCGTTGGAGCGGCTGAGCCTCTCCAACGGGCCGGCGAGTGTGTAGGTGACGTTCTTGACCGTGAAGCCCAGTTTGTCGGCGAGCGGCCCGACGGCGGCGAGCTTGTCCGCGATGGCGGTGTAGTCCCGCTCGACCACGGAAAAGATGGGCATGTTCTGACCGGGAACCGCTGGGATGGCCGTGTCCCGCCAGTCCCGGACGATCCCGCCGGGCTGGGCGAGCTGGCCGGGGGTGTCGTGCTGCAGCGGCACGCTGACCAGGTCCCGGCGGACGCCCAGGTGGGTTTTCGCCAGGCGGGAGAACTCCTGGGCGAGCAGGTGGAAAGTGTCGAAATCCGTCTTGGTTTCCCAGGGCGGATCGATCGCGGGGCTGAAGGCGTGCACGAACGGGTGCATGTCGGTGGAGGACAGGTCGTGCTTCTCATACCAGGTGGCGGCCGGGAACACGACGTCGGACAGCAGTGTCGTGGAGGTCATCCGGAAGTCCGCGGAGACCAGCAGGTCCAGCTTTCCTTCCGGCGCCTGCTCATGCCATTTCACGTCCTTGGGCTTAAGCCCTTCGGCGTGGTCTTTCAGGACATTGTTGTGGGTTCCCAGCAGGTTGCGGAGGAAGTACTCATTGCCCTTGGCGGAGGAGCCGAACAGGTTGGAGCGCCACAGCACGAGGGTCCGCGGCCAGTTCTCCGGAGCATCCACGTCCTCGATCGCCGGGTTCAGGGTGCGGTTCTTCAGCGCGTCCGCGATGTAGCCGGGAGTGTCCTTCGCGGTGCCGGCGGCGACGGCGGCCTCCGCCTCGTCCGCAAGGTCCAGCGGGTTCCGGTCGAACTGAGGATAGAACGGCATCCAACCGAGCCGCGCGGACTGGGCCAGCGCGTCCGCGGTGTGCATCCCGTCCAGGGCTCCGGTGGAGAGCGGTGACTTCAGGGCGTCCGCGGAGTAGCCGTCCTGGCGCCACTGGTCCGTGTGCATGTACCAGTAGCCGGTACCGATCATGGTCCGCGGCGGCCGGGACCAGTCCAGCGCGTTCGCCAGCGACACCCAGCCGGTGGCCGGCCGGGTCTTTTCCTGGCCCACGTAGTGCGCCCAGCCGCCGCCGTTGCGGCCCATGCAGCCGGTCAGCATCACGAGGGCCAGGACAGCCCGGTAGGTCGTGTCGCCGTGGAACCACTGGCAGATCCCGGCGCCCATGATGATCATGGAGCGGCCCTTGGACTGCTCGGCGTTCCGGGCAAACTCGCGGGCCACCCGGATGCAGGCCTGCGCCGGGACGGACGTGATCTCCTCCTGCCAGGCCGGGGTGTAGGGCGTCGAGGCGTCCTCGTAGCCGGCTGCCCAGTCCCCCGGGAGCCCTTCGCGGCCGACGCCGTACTGGGCCAGCATGAGGTCGAACACGGTGGTGACCAGCTGGCCCTCGACCTCAAGGACCGGCACTCCGCGCCTCAGGACGCTGCCGGCGCCGCCGGCGTCCTCGAAGCACGGCAGCAGGATCTCCGCGCTTTCCCCGGAGACCTCGCGCAGCGACAGTGCGGGCTCGATCCCCTTGAGGTCCAGGTTCCATTTGCCCTCGCCGCTGCCCGAGTAGCGGAAGCCCATCGAGCCGTTGGGCACGGCAGGGAGGCCGGTCTTCTTGTCGAACAGTACAGTGCGGAACGCCGCGTCCTCGGCCCCGGACTCCAGTGTGAGGTCCTTGGCGGTGAGGAATTTCGACGGCGTGAGGGAGCCGTCGTCGCGCCTTTCCAGCCGGACCAGGAAGGGCAGGTCGGTGTACTGGCGGACGTAGTCGGAAAAGAATGGCACGTCACGGTCGATGAAGAATTCCTTGAGCATGACATGACCCATTGCCATCGCCAGTGCGGCGTCCGTTCCGGCCTGGGCGGGGAGCCATTCGTCGGCGAACTTGGTGTTGTCCGCGTAGTCCGGGCTGACCGTCACCACCTTGGTGCCGCGGTAGCGCACTTCGGCCATCCAATGCGCGTCCGGGGTCCGGGTCACGGGAACGTTGGAGCCCCACATCATGAGGTAGCCCGCGTCCCACCAGTCGCCGGATTCCGGGACGTCGGTCTGGTCTCCGAAGACCTGCGGGCTGGCCACGGGAAGGTCTGCGTACCAGTCGTAGAAGGACGTCATCACCCCGCCGATCAGCTGGATGAAGCGGGTCCCGACCGCGTGCGAGACCATCGACATCGCGGGGATCGGCGAGAAGCCTGCGCAACGGTCCGGGCCGTAGGTCTTGATCGTGTTCACGTGGGCAGCGGCCGCGATCTCGACGGCTTCCTGCCAGGAGACACGGACCAGGCCGCCCTTGCCGCGGGCCTGCTGGTAGCGGCGCCGCCGATCCGGGTCACCGGCGATCTCGGCGAAGGCCAGCACCGGGTCGCCCAGCCGGGCCTTGGCCTCGCGGTACATCTCCACCAGCACGCCGCGGGCGTACGGGAAACGGACCCGGGTCGGTGAGTAGGTGTACCAGGAAAATGCCGCCCCGCGCGGGCAGCCCCTGGGCTCGTATTCCGGACTGTCCGGGCCCACCGAAGGGTAGTCGGTCTGCTGGGATTCCCAGGTGATGATGCCGTCCTTGACGTACACCTTCCAGGAACATGAACCCGTGCAGTTCACCCCGTGCGTCGAGCGGACCACTTTGTCATGGCTCCAGCGGTCGCGGTAGAAAATATCGCCCTTGCGGCCGCCCTCCCGGAACACCGCCCTGCCATCGTCGGTCTGGTCCCATTTCGTGAAAAAACGGCCCAGCTTCAACATTGCGTCTGATGCGGGTCCATCTAACCCCGCATGGGGTCCGGCAGCCATGGGGAACACGGTATGGGATCGCCACCCATAGCGCCAGAGTCTTAACGCCCCTTCGGTTCAGAACATCGGCAGGAAAAAGCCCGCGATGAGTGCCACGGCACCGATCCCGGTGAGCACGCGGCCAAGTACGACGGCGGTCCGCCCCACCGCTTCGGGCGCTGCGGTCTGCCACTGCGTGGGGCGCTTCGGGTGGTAGTAGATCGGCAGCGTGTCGCCCACGGCCAGGTCCTTGATGTCGTGGGGTGACATCGGGGCGTGGTGGACCTGGTACTTGCGGTCAAACCAGCGGAAGCCCGTTCCGGTAGCGTCCGCGTAGACCACCGCTTCCGCAACGGTCCAGGGGTGCACAAACCGCCGAAGGATGCCCGAGTAGAAAAGCAGGGCAAGCCCCGGCGGAAGGCACAGCCAGGTCATCATTTCCAGGATGGGACCTGCCATTTCAAGCGCAGTGGGCATAGCAATGATGCTACCGGGAGTTTGCGCCCCCCAGCGTGCCCCTGCCCGGCGGAATCAGCCGATGGGCTCGGCCATCTGCTCCACCACGTACTGGGCATCCACGGTGGATCCTGTCGTGGGGTCTGTCATCTCCACTTTCCAGCTGCGGGCAAACTGGTTCACCCCGCTGGTCATGGCCACCGTGCCGGAAATGAGGACCGTCCCCGGCTCATTCAGGCCGCGCGCGGTCAACACCTCCAGCCAGTAGTCCGGGGGCAGCAGGGCTTCCAGCGAGCTGTCTTGGATCAGCGTGTCCGCGGTATCACCCTGCCCCACCCAGCCCTTCAGCGTGATCTGGTCCAGGTGGTCGCGCACGTCCTCCAGCCGCCACGCCTTGCGGCCCAGGACGTCCGGGCTGGCATTCTTGCTCCAGGCCACCCCATGGACCTCAAGCTCGCGGTCCGTGTGGTCGCACGCGACCGTCAGCAGCACGCCGTCGTCCGTGATGACCAGCGCCCATTCGGCTTCCCCGGAGGTCCGGGCATGCTGCACGCGGACTTCGGAAACCTGCTGCGCCAGGTACGGCGAGATCGGGTAGAGCGCCGGCGTGGTGGCGGGGCCCGGAACGCCAAGCTCGGCCAGTTCGGCAATGTGGGCCTGCACTTCCTCCAGCTCCCGCCCTGCATAACCGGCGTTCAGGAGGTGCTTGACCTGGACTGTCCGGGTGCTGCCGTCGGGAAGTTCGAAGCTCAGAGTCGTCATGTTCTGTCCATCCTTTGCGTGTCCTGCTGGAGAAATTTACAAACTGGAAACCGGAAACGGTGGCCAATGTACATCCAGTATGCGTAATGTATACATTTAACGCCAGCGTGACAGGCGTCACCCGTAAACATCTCGTGGAGGACAACACCCATGGCTAACGTCCCAGTTCCGGCTTCCGGCGCAGCGCCGCGTCCGGACAAGCCGATTCACCCCAAGGGCCTGTACAAGGCCTTCGCTGCCAGCCTCACCGGCACCGCCCTCGAGTGGTATGACTTCGCCGTCTACTCGGCGGCGGCCGCCGTCGTATTTCCCCTCGTGTTCTTCCCTTCATCCGATCCCCTGACGGGCACCATCCTGGCCTTCTCCACCTATGCCGTGGGCTACGTGTCCCGGCCTGTTGGTGGCATCATCTTCGGCCGCCTGGGTGACCGGATCGGACGCAAGAAGGTGCTGGTGACCACCCTGATGATCATCGGCGTGGCCACGGTGCTGATCGGTGTGCTTCCCGGTTACGACAGCATCGGCCTCAGCGCGCCGATCATCCTGGTGCTGCTGCGGTTCGCCCAGGGCGTGGGAGTCGGCGGCGAATGGGGCGGCGCCGTGCTGCTCTCCAGCGAATACGGCGACCCCCACCGGCGCGGCTTCTGGGCGTCTGCAGCCCAGGTGGGCCCGCCCGCCGGCAACCTTATGGCCAACGGCGCCCTGGCTGTCCTGACCCTCGCCCTGACCGAGGAACAGTTCATCGGTTTCGGCTGGCGCATCGCGTTCCTGGTCTCGGCCGTGCTGGTCGGCTTCGGCCTCTGGATCCGCCTGAAACTGGAAGACACCCCCATCTTCAAGGCCATCGAGGCCCACGGCGAACAGCCCAACGCCCCTGTCCGCGAGGTCTTCAGCACGGAACTCCGGCCCCTCATTGCCGCCACGCTGTGCCGGGTGGGCCCGGACGTGCTCTACGCCCTGTTCACCGTTTTCACCCTCACCTACGGCATCCAGACACTCGGCTACGAACGCAGCCAGGTGCTCACGGCAGTCCTGATCGGCTCCGCGTTCCAGCTCTTTATGATCCCGCTGGCCGGCGCTGTGTCCGACCGCTTCAACCGACGCATGGTCTACGGCACCGCGGCTGTGGTGGGCGCCGTGTGGACGTTCGTCTTCTTCGGCGTCCTGGGCGCCGACAACGAGCCGATGCTCATTGCCGGCATTGTGCTGGGCCTCATGGCGCACTCGTTTATGTACGGCCCGCAGGCTGCCTTCATCGTGGAGCAGTTCTCACCGAGGCTCCGGTCCACGGGCAGCTCCCTGGCCTACACCTTCGCCGGTGTGATCGGCGGCGCCATCGCCCCGCTGATGTTCACATTGCTGCTGGCGCAGTTCGGCACCTGGATTCCGGTGGCCATCTACGTGGCAGTCGCTGCAGGCGTCACCGCCGTGGGACTGGCACTCGGCCGCGATTCCAACACCGTGGAGGACGAGGACTACCGCCTGCTGCTGGAAGGTTCCGCGGCAGCGCGGCAGCATTCCACCACCGGCCAAGGCAACTGACAATCCCAGCCAACAAGGGCGGCGCTTAGGTGCGGAGCAGGATATCCCGGGTGACAGCAAGGTGATGGTCAATGGCCTCCTGCGCCTTCACGGCGTCGCCGGACACCAGGGCATCGAGGATGTCCTGGTGTTCGGCGCACACCTGTCCGCGCCGGTCTCCGGTGCGGAACAAGGCCGAAACGCCCACCAGGATTTGCCGGACATGGAGCTTGCTGTACGTTCGGGAGATGAGCTCATTGCCGGCGGCGTCGATCAGAAGCTGATGGAAGAGGGTGTCCAGCCGGATGAACTCCTGCGCAGCCTCCGCATTCAGCTGCTCGGGAAGCTGGGCCTGCAGGTCCAGGGTGTCCTGCATCGTTTTCGCAGGAACGCGGTTCTGTTCGATTACCAGGCGGGCGGCATGGCTTTCCAGCACACCCCGGAGTTCCATCAGTTCCGACATTTCGCGGCCAGTCACCGGCGGAACATAGGCTCCGCGCTGCGGAATCAGTTCCACCAGGCCGTCGGAGACGAGCAGCAGGAGCGCCTCCCGGACCGGAGTTCGCGAGACGCCGATCTCGGCGGCCAGCTCCTGCTCGTTCAGGAACTTCCCCTGCACCTCCGGGTCAACCAGGATGTTTTCGCGCAGGTACGCGTACGCCTTCTCGCGGCCGGACGCCGCCGACCCCGAACTTTTTCGCATACATTATGTATACAACAGATTGGAGTAATTTCATGCGTTTAGCAGTGGCCCAAATCATCACCGGAGCCGATCTGGCCGCCAACCTGGAGCTCATCCGAGACTACGCCACGCGGGCCAAAGCCGCCGGAGCGGAGCTCGTGGTGTTCCCGGAAGCCGCCATGCGCGCCTTCGGCAACAGCCTGAAGGACATTGCCGAGCCGCTGGACGGGCCGTGGGCCACCGCCGTCCGCAGCATTGCCCAAGAGCTGGACATCACGGTGGTGGCTGGTATGTTCACGCCGGGCGACGGCGGCCGCGTGCGGAACACCCTGCTGGTCACCGGCCCCGGCGTCGAGACCTCCTACGACAAAATCCACCTCTTTGATGCATTCGGATTCGCCGAGTCCGATACCGTGGACGCCGGAACAACCCCCGTGACCTTCGAAGTGGACGGCACCACGTTCGGCCTGGCCACCTGCTACGACGTGCGGTTCCCGGCACTGTTTACGGCCAATGCCAAAGCCGGCGCCCAGGTCAACATCGTCTGCGCCTCGTGGGGTGCCGGCGAGGGCAAGGCTGAACAGTGGGACCTCCTGGTCCGCGCCCGCGCGCTGGACAGCACCACCTTCGTGGTGGCCTGTGGACAGGGCGACCCGGCAAGCGTCGGCATCGCCTCCGCCGGCAAGGCTCCCACCGGCGTCGGCCACAGCGCCGTCATCTCTCCCCTGGGTGCTGCCCTGGTGGCCCTCGGCGGCGAACCGGAACTCGCCGTCGTCGACATTGACCCGGCCGTCATTGCCGAGGTCCGCGGCCAACTGCCCGTCCTGGTCAACGCCCGGACCTTCTGACCCGGGGGGGGCCAGCCCCGCGGATTCTCCCCGCGGGGGCTGGCCGCCACGGCGGTGAGCCGCCGTTCACTTTCAGGAAACGTTGCCCTTTCAGCGTCCGACGGCGGCTTCTCACCACGTCCGCGGACCGGCGCCCGCCGTCGCTGGCATCGGAGTCTCAGAGCTTCCCGTCCCGGCGCCGTTCAACAGGTCCCGTTTACACGCCGGAAACATCACCGTCATGCGATCTTCACGTAAGCCGCCGGGCCGTAACATATCCGCAACTTAGCGAAGCGCAAACGGAAACACGCGGCGACAAATATTGATCGGGGGGATTGCGCGGGCCAGGTAGGAAAGTCCCCGTACTCAGGATCAATGGAAGGGACCCACCGGTGGAGATCACTGCGCAACACGTCTGGATGATGATCGCGGCGGCAATGGTGCTGCTTATGACACCTGGGCTCGGTCTCTTCTATGGCGGCATGACGCGCGCCAAGGCAGCGCTGAACATGATCATGATGAGCTTCATCTCCGCCGGCATCGTGGGAGTTGTGTGGGTCCTATGGGGATACTCGATGACCACCGGCGAGGGAATCCTGGGCATCTTTGGCAACCCCTTCGCCAACTTCGGGCTGCAGAACCTCATGGGCTCCCCTGACCTCATCAAAGCAGGCTTCAGCGCTACCTTCGCCATCATCACGGTGGCCCTCATCAGCGGGGCCATCGCCGACCGCGCCAAGTTCAGCGCCTGGGCAGTGTTCGTGCCGCTGTGGGTCACGCTGGTTTATTGCCCCTTGGCCTACATGATCTGGGGCGGCGGGCTTATGAGCACCGGCGGAGCCATCACCGAGGCGTTCGGCCAGGTCATCGACTTCGCCGGCGGTGCAGTGGTGGAAATCAGCTCCGGGACGGCCGCCCTGGTCCTGGCGTTGGTGGTTGGCCAGCGCCACGGCTTCGCCAAGGATCCCAGCCACCGCCCGCACAATGTCCCCTTCATCATGCTGGGTGCGGCCATCCTGTGGTTCGGCTGGTTCGGGTTCAATGGCGGTGCCGCCACCACCGCGGAGCAGGCCGGCCTGATCTGGATCAACACCCTGGTCACCCCGGCCGCGGCCATGCTCAGCTGGCTGCTGGCGGAGAAGATCCGCCACGGCCATCCCACGTCCCTGGGCGCAGCCTCCGGTGTTGTTGCCGGCCTGGTGGCCATCACACCGTCCTGCGCCAACATCAGCCCAGTGGCCGCCATCGGCCTGGGCCTGGTGGCCGGTGCGGCCTGCTGCGTGTTTGTTGACCTGAAGTACCGGTTCGGGCTGGACGACTCCCTGGACGTGGTTGGAGTCCACCTCGGCGCCGGGCTCATCGGCACACTCGCCCTGGGCTTCGTCGCACTCCCCGTGGACGGCCAGGGCGGCGGCCTCTTCTACGGCGGCGGTCTCCAGCAACTGACGGCACAGACCGTGGCGGTGGTGGTCACCGTAGTGCTCTCCGGCGGTGTGACCCTGGTGATCGGCCGGGCCATCAACAGGACCATCGGGTTCCGGGTGAGCCACGAGTCCGAGATGGCAGGGGTGGATCTCTCCGAGCATGCCGAGACCGCCTACGCCTTCGGCGGGCTGGGTAGCCACTTCAACCCGCTGGGCCGCGGCGTCACGGCACCTGCTGCCGCTCCCGCCAAGGAAGACACCTTCGCCTGAGGCCACAGGGTTCAAAAGCGCTCAGTCGGCCAGGATCCGGTAGAGCGCGCGGCGGGTTTCGTCGAGCTTTTCCACCGCAGCATTGCGCTGTTCTTCCGTAGCGGCCGTGCGGAACTGATGAATGACCCCCATCAGCTTGCCCACACTCTGGTGGAAGGCGGGTCCGGATCCTTCCGCATCGCTGTTCCACGCGTTCTCCAGTTCCTCCGCATGCTCGGCCACGTAGGCCTTGCCGGCGTCGGTGAGGGTGAAGTCGGTCCGCCGGCCCTCGCTGAGGGGCGCAATGAGGTCCTCGTCCACCAACTGCTGGAGTGTGGGGTAGATCGACCCGGGGCTGGGCCGCCATGCGCCGGATGTTTTCTCCGCGATGGTCTTGATCAGCCCATAACCGTTGGACGGGGCCTCGGCCAGCAGTGACAGGATGGCCCACCGGACGTCCCCCCTGCTTGCCCGCCGGGGACCGGGCCCAAAGCCGGGACCGAACCCTCCGCCAGGTCCAAAACCGGGACCAAATCCGCCCCTTGGGCCAAAGCCCGGGCCAAACCCTCCCCCGCGGTGCCCGTGCGGTCCGCGGCGGCCCCTGCCGCGCTCAAACCGTCCGCGCTCGAACTGTTCCCGCCCGAACGGCGGTTCCAAAAACTTGTCGTCGTGAATGCCTTTCATGGTGGCATCGTCCCTTCGCTGTCTTCTTGAATGCTCTGGCCTTTGTTGATGGTTATCGGTCAACTACTCACCGACACTTAACGATATATCGGTATGTATCGCGTGACAAGACCAGAACACGACTATAGGGACGGAAAATACCGGCTTGGCATCAGTTGGTCCAGGATGTGGATGCAACAGGTGCAGCGGCGTATCCTGTTCACACGTCGCGAGCTTGAGGGCTGAACAATGGCGCAGCAAAAGAAACGCAGGCACCGGTTGGCCTCCACCCTGGGGAGGGTCATCGGATTCTTTGCGGCGAGCGCCATGTGCGGCGTCCTGGCCGCAAGCCTGGTGGTCCCCGCTGTTGCGACTGTCGGTTACGGAGTCAGCACCTCCATCAGCTACTTTGAAAATCTCCCCACGGAACTGATCGTCGCGCCGCCGTCGCAATCCACCAAAGTCCTCACCTCCGACGGCCAGCCGATCGCCACGTTCTATGCCGAGAACCGGATCAAGATCCCCCTGGACCGGATATCCCCCTATGTCCGGGATGCCATCGTGGCCATCGAGGACAGCCGCTTTTATGAGCACCCCGGCATCGACACGCAAGGGATCCTCCGTGCCGCGATCTTCAACCTGACGAATGCGGGCAGGCAGGGCGCCTCCACTATTACCCAGCAGTACGTCACCAACGTGATCAACGAGTCCTTCGTGTCCCAGGACAAGACCGACGAGGTGATCCTCAGCGGCCAGAAGAGCATTGGGGACAAGCTCCGGGAGATGAAGCTGGCCATCGCGCTGGAGAAGAAGTTCAGCAAGGACCAGATCCTCGAGGGCTACCTGAACATCGTGTTCTTCAACCGCGAGGCATACGGAATCGAGGCGGCGGCACGGTATTTCTTCAGCACCACGGCCATGGATCTCACACTGCCGCAAGCCGCCCTGCTGGCCGGGCTGGTCAACAGCCCCAGTTACTACAACCCCGCGGTCAATCCGGAGCAGGCCACAAGCCGCCGGAACCAGGTTCTTGCCGAGATGCTGGCCACAGGCAAGATCACCCAGGCGGACCACGACGCCGCCGCGGCCACGCCCATCGAGCTCAAGCTCAGCCCGGGGAAGCAGGGCTGCGCCCACGCCCAGATGGCACCCTACTTCTGCGACTACATTTCGCGCCTGATCCTGAACAACCCGGCCTACGGCATTACCCTGATCGAGCGCGAGCGGAAGCTGTACAGGGGCGGGCTCACCATCGTCACTACGCTGGACAGCCGGCTCCAGGCGGCGGCCCAGGCGCAGGTGGACGCCACCGCCGGGGCGAATCCCGACCGCTGGGGCGCGTCGCTGGTGTCGATCCAGCCGGGCACCGGGAAAATCCTGGCCATGGCGCAGAACACGGTGTTCCTGCCGGCCGAGGGCAGGTTCGATACGCAACTGAACTTCAACGTGGACTCCCGCGATCCGCAAGGCAATGACCTCAACGGGGCGGGCGGTTTCCAGCCAGGCTCCACCATGAAGCCCTTCACATTCGCCGAGTGGCTGAACGAGGGCAAGCCGCTGACGGGCATGGTGGACGCCTCCCGCCGGGTGTATCCGCTCGGCTTCCCGTGGCGCTCCAGCTGCGGAAAGGTACTCGGCGCCTACAGCACGGCGCAGAACAACCCTGAGCTGGGCGCCGCCGATGACCTGCAGAACGCCGACGAGGGCTACTACCGCGCCATGCCCGTGAACTACGGGCTGTACAACTCAATCAACACGGCCACCTTCGCCTCGGCCACCCAGCTCGATTTCTGCGGCATCCAAAAGATGGTGGACACCGTGGGGCTGCACAGCGGACTCGATGGCGCCCAGATCAACATGCATCAGCTTGGCAATCTCCTCGGGGCAATCGGCGTGGCGCCGGTCCATCTGGCCAATGGTTTCGCCACCTTCGCCAACGACGGCCGGTACTGCTCCCCCATCGCCGTGCTTGAGGTGACGGATGTGTCGGGCGGGAAACTCCCGGGCCAGACCAGCGAGTGCCGCGACGCCGTCAAACCGGAGGTTGCCCGGGGCGTCAACGCAGTCCTCCAGGACGTATTGAAGGTCGGCTCCGGTGTGTGGATTAACCCCAAAATCCATACGCTGATGCCCATTGCCGCCAAGACCGGCACCTCGAACAACAACGGCTCCACCTGGGTGGTGGGCTACACCTCGGGGCTGGCCACAGCGTCCTTCTTCGGCGATGCATTGGAAGGCCAAAACCGCCCCGGCCAGAACGTCACCGTCAACGGCCAGTTCTACCCGCGCCTTGACGGCTACATGATCGCCGGGCCGCAGTGGGTCAACTACATGCTCCAGGCCGCCCCTCTCTACCCGGCGAACCCGTTCCCGGCGCCGCCGGCATCCATGGTGGCTCCGCCGAAGCCGACCCCTGCCCCGGCCGCGCCGAGGCCTGCTCCCGCCCCTGCGCCAGCCCCAGCACCCGCTCCAGCGCCGGCTCCCCCGCCAGCTCCCGCACCCGAGCCACCTCCTGCCCCTGAACCCGCACCCGCCCCGCCTGCTCCGCCAGCACCGCCAGCACCGCCCCAGCTTCCGGACCCTCCGCCTGCGAACGGCTTCCCGGGAGGCAGGCGCTGAGATCCGACGACGGCGGGAGGCGCCGCCGTCGTCCGTTGCCCCCCGTCCGCTCAGCTACTCTCGCCCGCTCAGCTATGTGGTGCCGCGCCAGAGCCGCTGCCACCAGGAGCGCTGCGGCTCCGGTTCAGGCAGGGCGTCCTGTGCGCGGGCGGCACGGCGTTCGTGCCAGCGCGCCACCTCGGCGTCGACGTCCCGCGTTTTGGTGATGACGGGCGGGCCGCCCTGGAGCTGGCGTCGGGCGTCGATCACCCGGGCGTTGAAGTCAGCGAGGATGTCCCGGACCTGCTTTTCGGTGAACTGGGCATCAAGGCGGCCGTCCAGTTCGGCGTCTTCGGTGCGGAGCAGGATGGCTTTGGGGCCCAGCCCGCTGATGTTCTCGCGCTGGATCAGGCCCTTCACCCACCAGTCAGGATCGTAGGCCTCCCCCAGCCCGGGGATGGGCTTGCCGGCGTATTTGAGGTTGTCGAATTTGCCCTGTGCCATGGCGTCCCGGATCAGATACTCCGCCCGCTGGGCATCGTCCACCTTCTTGCGCTTGCCCCGGCCCTTCGCCTCCGCAGCCTCGAGTTCGGCCTCTTCTTCAGCGCTGATCCCCGCACCGCGGTAGGAGCGCACTTCTGCGGCCCGTTCCAGCCGGCGCTTGAAATACCCCGCCCCGCCGCTCATAGAATGCCACCGCCTCCGTGCCTGAATCGGGTCTTTTTTCCAGTATTCAAGCGTCCGCATCTGATTTCAACGGTGCCAATGGCAGCCGCTTGGAAGCTCAGGGGAACCCTACGGACGGCAGCTCCGCGGTTGAGACCACAACGGCGCCGCTCGCCGTCGAATCCGGGTTCAGCATCCAGCCCATCCGCTTGGCGCTGCTCAGGATCACGACGCTCTCCACGAGCTCGATCTGCGGGATGCGTTGCTGGAGGGCCAATTCGGCGTTCATCACATCGGCCAGCGAATTCAGCCACATGAGGATCACAAAATTTGTGCCTCCGGTGGTGGACGCGCTGAACCGGACAGTGCGGAGGCTGCGGAGTTCAGCGGCCGCGGCCTCGTGCTGGCCCGGCGGCACGTTGGCGAACCACTGGCAGCTCACCGGGTAGCCGGAGAGATTCTGGGCAATTTCACAACGGAAGGACAGCAGCCCGCTGGATACCACCCTGTTGAGCTGCCGCTGGACCGTCGCCGGGCTCCGGCCCAGGCTGCGCGCGATGTCCGCTGCGCTCGCTCGCGCGTCCCGCGCCAGGAACGGGATCAGATCCAGGTGGCTGGGCGGCAGTGGCGCCCCGGGTCTCGAGGCTGCCGAACCGGTGACTTCAGGACTGGCAACGGCCGAAAGCGCATTCTGCTTCGCCTTGTCCAAGGTATTGAGCCGCCACGCATGGCCAGCGGAGTGCAGACGGGTACCCAGCGAGGTCCGGTACTTCACCAACCCGCGGATCTCCTTGAACCGCGGAAGGACATGATCCGTGAACCGGGCCAAGGTGGGCGCTATGACCGTCAGCATGAGGTCCCTGTTGCTTGCCGCCTCTTCCACTGTGACCACCTCAGGGATGGCGGCGAGCGCCGCGGTCACCTCCGCGCGCAACCGCATTTCGCAATCCACGCTCACCAGTGCCAGGCACATCTTTTTGGGATCGCCGATCAGGTGGGCCGTCGTCCAGGCCGCCCCCGACAATCTCAGCCTGTCCCAGCGCGCAGCCAGCGTTGTGGCGTGCACTCCCAGCACATTGGCTGCATCCGACCAGCTGATCCGCGGCGCGACCTGCAGCACGTTGATCAGGGCAAGGTCTTCCTCGCTGAGTACCACTTCGCACGCTTCTATCTCTGGTGAATGAATCCTGCCGTATCCATCATACTTTTGATTTTTTTCAGCTATTTCCCAGCCTGTGAACCACATCACCACACAATGGGATCAGGTCGCTGACCAAACGTTCAGAAATTAGGAGAGTAGATGTCAATCACCACCGATGCGAAGGATCTGCAGGCCGACCTTGGCCGGCTGCGTCACGAGCTGCATCAGGAACCGGAGATCGGCCTGGACCTCCCCCGGACCCAGGAAAAAGTCCTCAAGGCGCTCGACGGCCTGCCGTTCGAAATCACCCTGGGCAAGAGCACGACGTCGGTCACGGCCGTCTTGCGCGGCACCGCGCCGCACGCATCGGCAACGAAACCAGCGGTCCTCCTGCGGGCCGACATGGACGGCCTCCCCGTCCAGGAACGCACCGGCGTCCAGTTCGCGTCCAAGATCGACGGCGCCATGCACGCGTGCGGCCACGACCTCCACACCGCCATGCTCGCCGGAGCAGCCACGCTTCTGGCCGAGCGCCGGGACCAGCTGGCCGGCGACGTCGTGCTGATGTTCCAGCCGGGCGAGGAAGGCTTTGACGGGGCGGGCCACATGATCCGCGAAGGCGTGCTGGACGCGGCCGGGCGCCGGGTTGACGCCGCCTATGGGATGCACGTGTTTTCCGCCTTGGAGCCGCATGGCCGGTTCTGCACCAAACCGGGCGTGATGCTGAGCGCCTCGGACGCCCTCACCGTCACGGTTCTGGGCGCCGGCGGCCACGGCTCGGCCCCGCACGCGGCCAAGGACCCCGTCACGGCGGCCGCAGAAATGGTGACAGCCCTGCAGGTCATGATCACCCGCCAGTTCAACATGTTCGATCCCGTGGTCCTGACGGTGGGCGTCCTCCAGGCAGGCACGAAGCGCAACATCATTCCGGAATCGGCGCGCATCGAAGCCACCATCCGAACCTTCTCGGATGCCTCCCGGGAGCGGATGATGACCGCCGCTCCCACGCTGCTGAAGGGCATCGCCGCTGCCCACGGCCTTGAGGTGGACGTCGACTACCGTCACGAGTACCCCCTCACCGTCAACGACGACGACGAAACGCGCACCGCGGAGAAGACCATCGAAAACCTCTTTGGACACTCGCGCCTCACCCGCTGGGCCACCCCGCTCAGTGGATCCGAGGATTTTTCGAGGGTGCTGGCGGAAGTACCCGGGACGTTTATCGGGCTCAGCGCCGTCGCCCCCGGCGCCGACCACACCACCACCGCTTTCAACCACTCCCCATACGCCGCCTTTGACGACGGCGTCCTGTCCGACGGAACTGCTCTTTACACCGAGTTGGCCGTCTCCCGCATCGCAGCCTTGGCTTCGGCCCACTAAAACCCTCAAATCCTGGAGTACACAATGACCACAACTGCAGGCGTCCCAGCAGACGTCCAGGTTCACAAGTCCCACCTGCGCACCCTCGTCGGCACCGGCATCGGCAACGCCGTCGAGTGGTATGACTGGGCCATCTACGCAACGTTCGCGCCTTTTATCGCGAGCGCCCTGTTCAGCAAGGAGGATCCGACGTCGGCCTTCCTCGCCACGCTGGCGATCTTCGCCGTCGGCTTTGTCGCCCGCCCATTCGGCGGCTTCGTGTTCGGCTGGATCGGTGACCGGATCGGCCGCAAGACGTCCATGACGTTCGCCGTCGGGCTCGCTGCTCTGGGCAGCCTGCTGATCGGTATCGCACCGACCTTCGAAGCCGTCGGGGCCTTTGCGTCAGTCATGCTGCTGGTGGCCCGCCTGATCCAAGGCCTTGCCCACGGCGGCGAGCTGCCGTCGTCGCAGACATACCTCTCCGAAATGGCGCCGAAGGAAAAGCGCGGCTTCTGGGCAACGCTCATCTACACCTCCGGCACCGTCGGTATCCTGGCCGGAACCATCCTTGGCGCCACCTTGTCCAACGTCCTGAGCAAGGCTGACATGGGCGCCTGGGGCTGGCGGATCCCGTTCATCATCGGCGGCATCATGGGCCTGTACGCCCTGATCATGAGGGCGCGACTGAAGGAAACTGCGGTCTTCGAGGCAGAATCGCCCAAGGAAAAGCACGAGCCGATGTGGCCGCAGATCTACCGGCACCGCAAGCAGGCCCTGCAGGTTATCGGACTGACCGTCGGCCTGACCGTGGCTTACTACATCTGGGGTATCGTGACGCCCAGCTACGCCGCGTCTGTGCTGAAGATGGACCGCGGAGAGACCCTTTGGGCCAGCGTTATAGCCAATGTACTGTTCATCGCCGCACTTCCGTTCTGGGGCAAGCTGTCGGACCGCATTGGACGCAAGCCCGTCATGATCATGAGCGCCGCCGGCGCCGCGCTGTTCCATTTCCCCATGACCTGGCTGCTGAAGGACTCCCCGTGGCAGCTCACGGTCACCATGTCCGTCATGCTGTTCTTCATCGCAGGAGCGGCCGCGATCGTACCGGCCGTGTACGCCGAGCTGTTCCCCACCAAAATCCGCACCGTTGGTGTGGGCGTCCCCTATTCCATCGCGGTTGCAGCCTTCGGTGGAACGGCACCGTACCTGCAGGCCTGGCTCGGCTCGATTGGGCAAGCCAACCTCTTCAACGTCTATGCGGTACTTCTGCTGGCCGTCAGCATCGCGGTTGTGTTCACCATCCCGGAAACGAAGGGCAAGGACCTGACGCACTGATCTGTTCCAGCCCGGCAAAGCTCCATGGTTGCCACTGTCAGGGCGGCCACAACGACACAAGAGACGCCGACGGCGGGAGGTCCCGCCGTCGGCGTCTTTTGTGTGGGGCGCGTGCCCCGGCGAGGAGACTCAGCCCAGGTGGATGGGCTGGTCCTCGTCGCTGCCGCTGAACGTTTCCCTGGTGATGGTGATCAGCAGGAGTGCGAGCGGCGCGATCAGGATGGCCACGCCGGCGGCCCAGAGGAAGACCGACGAGTAGCCGGCGGAAAGCGCAACCATCTGGCTGCCACCGGCAGCGCCGGCGGCCGCGGTTGCTGCGGCGGCGATGGTGCTGAAGAGGGCGATGCCGAGTGAGCCGCCGATCTGCTGCGAGGCGTTGACCAACGCACTGGCCACGCCGGCGTCATCCTTGTCCACACTGAACAGGGCCAGATTCTGCATGGGCACAAACACCATGCCCAGGCCGATGCCCATCAGGATGAGCGCCGGCAGCATGTTGACCGCATAGGTCCCCTCGGCAGTGACCTGGGTCAGCCAGAGCATGGCCGCCGCCATAAAGGCAGGCCCGACGGCGGTGGGGATTTTCGCACCCAGCTTAGGCAGGTTTTTGGCCACCAGGGCCGCGGTGACGATGAGGACCACCGTCATGGGCAGGGATGCGATCCCGGCGATGAACGGCGCGAAGCCCAGCACGATCTGGATGTAGAAGTTGATGAACAGGATGCCGCCGATGAGAACCGCACCGGAGAGGAACGCCGCCAGGAAGGCCGCCGCCCGGTTGCGTTCCGTCGCCACACGCAGGGGAAGGAGCGGGTGCTTGACCTTCTTTTCGACGGCGACAAACAGCACCAGCAGCACCACACCGGCAAAGATGAAGCCCCGTGCCTCCGGCGCGCCCCAGCCATGCTCGGCATTGGTGAAGCCGTACACCAGAGATCCCAGGCCAAGGGCTGCCAGGACGACACCGGGCCAGTCGTACTTGGCAGGGCCTGCCGCTTTGCTCTCGCGGACCATGTATATCACGCCGACCAGGGCAATGATGGCGATGGGCACGTTCACAAAGAACGTCCAGCGCCATGACATGTAGTCCGTGAGGAACCCGCCCAACAGGACGCCCACCGCCGCACCAACGCCGCTGATGGATCCGAAGATGGCGAAGGCCGTACCGCGGTCCTTGCCGCCGGGGAAGGAAACAGTCAGCAGCGCCAGTGCCGCCGGAGCCAACAGGGCAGCGAAGAGACCCTGCAGCGCACGTGCGCCGATCAGCTCCCAGGCTTCCTGCGCGATGCCGCCGGCCAGCGACGCAATGGCAAAGCCTGCGGCCGCGACGATGAAGGTCCGCTTGCGCCCCCAGAAGTCCGCGACACGTCCGCCGTGCAGCAGGAAGGCGCCGAACACGAGGGCGTAGGCCGTGACCACCCACGACCGTGTGGTGTCGCTGACGCCCATTTCGATCTGCAGGCGCGGCAGCGCCAGGTTCACGATGGTGCCGTCAAGCACCACCATGAACTGTGCCAGGGCCAGGAAGACCAGAGCCCCCCACTGGCCTCTTGGCCTGCCCTCCTGTTTTGCGTCTGGTTCCGCCGTCTGTGTTGCCGCGCCCATTTTTCACCCTTCAAAGTCCTAATACTTATATAAGTATAAGTACTTTCAGGGCGCAGAAAAGACCCGCTTGAGGTGATGTCCGCTACTCGGGCTCGGCGAGGAAGCCGGCAAGACGCTCCAGTGCCGGCAGGCTTGCGGCAAGCTGCTCCCGCTCCGCCGGCAGCAGCCGCGACCCGGCGGATTCCAGCGCCTCTGCCCACGCCGACTCCAGGACGGCCCTGATGCGCTGCGCCTCGGGCGTGGGATGAAGCACCACATACCTCTTGTCGGCCACGTCCCGCGTGCGCGTCACCAGGCCCAGGGCAACGAGCTCCCGCAGTTGCGCGCTCACATTGCTGAGCTGCCTGCCGAGACGGGCGGCCACTTCGGCCACCGTAATGCCGGGGTGGCGTTCGATGACCCGGATGATGTCCAGCAGTCCGCTGGAGAGAGGGAGGACGCCGGTGCCGTCGTGGGATTTCCGGTGCACTTCGAACGAGATGTCGAGGATGGCCACCGCCAGATCCCGGGTCTTGTCGGCATCCGGTTGCTGTTCAGTGCTGCTGAGGCTTGCCATCCTCCAAGCATAGGGGCGATGCGGGACTGCCCTTCAGGGCTACTCCGCGGGCAGGAAGCAGCCATGTCCGGGGCTTAACAAATAACAATGCGCGCTCCCACAAGGTAAGTCTGGTGGGAGCGCGCACTACCCACTACCCTAAAGGACTCCCATGGACTCTCACGCTGCCAGCGAGGACGCCAGGCCCCTCACCCTTTTCTGCGCCTTTGCGCTCAAGCAGGCAGTCCAGGACGTCATCCTTCCGGCATACATTCAGGCCGGCGGGACGCCTGTAGAGGCGGTCTTCGAGCCCACCTTCCGCTTGCTGACGCGGATCGAATCCGGGGCCCGGCCCGACGTCATGGCAGGCATCACCGGATCACTCGCGGACCTCGTCAAAGCCAACATCCTGACGGACCCCAGGCCTGTCGCCCGGACCGGTATCGGTGTGGCAGTTCCGCCGGACGCGCAGATTCCAGACATCAGCACCGTGGAGGCCTTCATCGCCGCCGTGACATCGGCCCGCTCCGTGGCCTATTCCCGGAGCGGCCCCAGCGGCATCTATTTCGCCGGCTTGCTGGAACGGCTGGGGATTGCGGAGCAGGTCAAGGCCCGGGCCACCGTCATTGATGCTGGGCCCACGGCCGTGGCGCTGCTGGACGGCCGGGCCGACATTGCGATCCATCAACTGAGCGAACTGGTCCTCGTTCCGGAGGCGGCAATCGTTGGCCCCCTGCCCGCGGCGGTCCAGGAGTACACGGATTTCTCCACGGCGCTGGGCAGCGAAGCGTCCCGCGTGGCAGGCGCCACGGCGCTCCGCGACTTCCTGCACAGCCCCGGGGCCCTCGCGGCCTACTCGACCAACGGGCTGGAACCCGCCTAGAGCATCAGTACCCAACGCAAAGGGGAGAGTCCGACGGCGGGTCGTCCCGCCGTCGTACTCTCCCCTTTGCGTGAAAAACGTCAGCGTTACTCAGGTCCGGGCGTGTTCCGCGAGCAGGGCATCGATCTGGCCCGCCGCCTCCCGAATGCCCTCTTCCATGCCCATCTGGACCATCTGCTCCATCTGCTCTTCTGACTCGAAGGTGGACCGAACGGTCATCCGGGTGCGGCCGCCGAGGTCTTCGAGGTCAACGGCGGCATGGGTGATTCCCATGGCCTCGTTCGGGGCGCCGTCATCATCCGCGAAGCCGTCGTCGAACTCGAGCTTGCGCGGCGCCTCGATGGCGGTGAAGCGCCACCAGCCGCCGACTTTCTCCCCCTCGGGGCCGGTCATGTAATAGCCGGCCTTCCCGCCGGGCTGGAAGTCGAACGCCTCGAACGTGGCCGGCCAGGTGGGCGGACCCCACCACCGCTCCAGCTGGCGCGGGTCTTCCCAGATCTGCCAGACCTGCTCGACGCCGGCGTCGAACTCGGCCACGAGGGTGAAGCTGAGCGCTTCGAGATTCTTGGTGGAACTGATAACAGGCATTGCAAAACCTTCCTATCCTTCAGCCAGAATGTCTGCGATCCGCCCGGCGCGCTGCCGCCAGATCGCCTCATACTCATCGAGCAGCCGGCGGGCCTTCCGCAGTCCTTCGTGGTCACCCCGCACAATCTGCTCCCTTCCGCGCTTCTCCTTCGTTACCAGGGAAGCCCGCTCCAGCACCGCCACATGCTTCTGGACGGCGGCGAAACTCATGGCGTAGAGGGCGGCGAGGCCGGAGACGGAATACTCCCCCGCCGTCACCCGCCGGACAATGTCCCGCCGCGTGGCGTCCGCGAGCGCCTGGAACAGGCGGTCCACGTCCGCGTCTCTGAGCTGATCTACAACCATTTGGTTGTACGATACTCCCGGGGCGGCAGGGTGTCAAGGCTTGAATGCGTTCCGCGAGGTGGCATTTAACGGCAGTTCCGCCGGTCACTATTGCCGCGAAATGCCATCTGGAAGGGACCCTGACGGAGACCTCCGATGCCTCCGGGTTTGACGCGGGTACCCGCCATTGTCCACAGTGGGTCAGTGCCTGACACTGTCCCCAACGAAGCGCAAGGTCCGGCAGTCCCGGACGGGCCATCCCGATGGCGGCAGATCGCCGCACTGGTCGGCTTCCTCGCGCTTTCCTGGACCGTGTCGTTCTTGGGGTCCCTCCCGATCCGAACGGCTGCCGGCGGCTGGTACGCCCTGGCGGACAAAGCCCCCTGGACGCCTCCCGGGCTGATGTTCACGTCAGTCTGGCTGGTCCTGTACGCGGCAATGGCCGTGGCGGCCTGGCTGGTGTGGCGGCAGCGGCGCCACCCGCGCCGCCGCGCACTCAGGCTCTATAGGCTCCAGCTGGCCTTGAACCTGCTCTGGCCCATGACGTTCTTCGGGCTGTATCCCGCGCTGGGGACCGCGGCGCTCTGGCTGGCCCTGGTTGTCCTCGCCGCCCTCACCTTCGCAGCGGCCCTGACAGTTCTGCGCTTTGGACCCATCAGCCCAACGGCCGGACTGCTGATGCTGCCGAACGTATCGTGGCTGGTGTTTTCGGCGTCCCTGAACCTTTACGCCGCCGTCAGTAACTAAGGCCGGCGCGAGCGTGTAATCGCTCACACTTTGGCCATTTCTGTTGCAAATCTCGGCGGCAAGCATGAACCATGAGATCGGGACCTCGGTCCCGCACTACCAAGATCAGCAATCCTCACCGACGAGGATGCGGCCCCCTCAAGGACGACGCGGAGCCGTTAACTGCATGAGCGAAAGTACTGACAATGACGTTTGAAAACACTGACTCCATCACGCTGAAAATCTGGGACCGGTCTGCGATTGAGCACACCCTTGAGAGCATTGTGCACGACCTCTCAGTGAAGGCGAACACCACCAAATGCCGCATTGCGGTCCAGTGCAGCGGCCCCAACACTTTCACGGTCAGCGTCCGTGGCCAGGAACGTCAGCTCGCCACCGTCTGATCGGTTCACGGCTAAAAAGCAGAAGCGGACGACGGCGGGAGGTTTCCGGCGTCGTCCGCTTCTGTTTTGCTTCCAGGCTGACAGCCTTACGCCCTGGCTTGGCGGCTCACCATCTCGTTGATCCAGATCGGCGCGAATGGCGAGGTGCAGTTCGGCGTCGTCGGGTAGTCCTTGAGGACCTCGAGCCGCTCGCCGATATCGAGCGCCCGGGCCCGGTGCTCTGGATGCTCGATCCCAATGAAGGCCAGGGTGTGGTTCATCGCCCACTGCAGCCGGTCCGGGGCGTCCTTCATCTGGGCCTCGATAGTGTCCAGCAGCCCAGGGAGGTCGAGCCCTGCTGGCTTTTTCGCCACCCGTTCGCTGGTCAGGGCCCAACCGGCGCTGGCGACCACCGGATCCGGGTCAGCCATCCAGGCCACGCGCAGGTCCTCCGCGTGCGGGCTCTTCTTCACGACGTAATTCACGAGCCAGTCGTGGACTTTGGGGGCGCGCGCCTCGCGGAGCATGGTGTCCAGCTCGTCGCGTTCGAAGGCCTTTGGCCGGCAGATCAGCAGCGCCACCAACCTGGCCGGAGTGTCGTTCGTGGACCAGAGCTCGCGCGCGAGTTCCTGCTGCGTCTTCAGCCGCTTCGCGACCGCGCGCAGCTTGGACAGGTTCACGCCGTGGTCGTCGCCGCGCTTCTCGTTCGCCTCGCGCATCTTCGGGTCCTCAAGCACGGCCAGCTCGGCCATCACTTCGCCCAGCAGCCCGGCCGTTATCGTCTCCGACATTGTCACCCTTTCGGTCACCCTTTTGTCGGTTCCAGCCTACGGCTGCCGGCGGGCTTGCAGCAGATGCGACCGTCAGTGGTCCGCGTCAGTTATGCGGCCATTATCGACCGCCGGTGGCCACCCAGGAACCGAGCGGCTCCTCCGCCACTTCCGTGTCCGTGTCCTCGGTCCCGCTGGGCTCAAAGCCGCGGGACTGGTAGTTTGCCAGAGCCGCGGGACTGGTAGTTTGCCAGAGCCGCGGGACTGGTAGTTTGCCAGAGCCGCGGGACCGTCGAGGGTGCAGGTGTGGGCCCAGACGCGGGAGACCGGCGGGAGGTCGAAGCGTTGTGCCAGCGACCATGCGGCCGTGATGGCGTGTTCAAGCAGCCGGCCGCCGAGGCCCCGTCCGATCGCCTGCTCTGAAAGGCCGAAGTACCTGACTTCGACGTGCGTGCCGTCCTCGGCGACGACGGGCTGAAGGTGGACATAGCCCCACGGCACGCCCTTGCCATAGAGGACCCAGACTTCCGTCCCCGGCAC
Source organism: Pseudarthrobacter sp. MDT1-22 (assembly GCF_054511035.1). Taxonomy (NCBI): domain Bacteria; kingdom Bacillati; phylum Actinomycetota; class Actinomycetes; order Micrococcales; family Micrococcaceae; genus Pseudarthrobacter; species Pseudarthrobacter sp. MDT1-22. The sequence continues at coordinate 47,828 of NZ_JBTNDK010000026.1, forward strand.
CGCGAGCTCCTCGGCCCATTCCTGCCGTGTCCACTCGAGCCGATCCGTCCAGTGCCACGGGCCGCCGACCAGGCCATAGAGGAAACGGGCATACTCCGGAGTGACCCCGTCAGCCCGGTCCAGCCGTGCCTCATCGGGCAACGGGCGCGCCGTCCAGGCGGGCGGCCGGAGCATCTGGAGCGTTGTGGTGGTGACCTTCATTGACAGCTCAAACTTTCGATTTCGATCGTCTGTCAATCCTATTTGAGACCGAAAGTACGGCGACTACTCTTCGCCGGTGTCCCGCGCTTCCAGGTGTCTCGCCATGGCTTCGCAGGCCTGGTTCCAGCGCGCCGTGAGGGCCTGCCGGTTCAACGGTTCGAACATGCTGTTGAGGACTTTCTCGACTGCGTCGTATGCGGCGTCCCGAACGCGCTCCTGCGCCGCTTGGCTGTAATAGTTCATGACAGGGATTCGTTACGGGGACCCCGAAAGATGGTGTTTCACGGCCGGCATGATTTCGGTGGCCAGCAGTTCGATGGAGCAGGCCGTTTCATCGAACGGCAGGCCGCCGAGGCCGATCTGGGCCATATAACGGCTGCTCCCAAGGGCTTCGTGGATTTCGAGGAGTTCTCGGTGACCTGCCTCTGGAGTCATCCGTGAGCCGACGGCAACTTGGGCAACTCCCAGACCCGGGCAAATTCGTCGGCAACAAGGGACCAGACCTCGCGAAGACCATCCTTAACCGAGTCGATCCCATCGGCCAACGGCGGGAAGACGACGAATTCGTGTGGTATGACTATGCCGGCCACGTCCTGCCATCACGAAGGTCTGGGAACCGCAGCGCCACTTTTTCGCCGACGCGGCGACAGACTTCCGACTCACGCCCGACGCCCGACGCCCGACGCCCGACGCCCGAGAAGACTTTGTCGTATTCCGGGAGCGGATTCAAAAATCCCCCGTCTCGGAGAAACCGGAATCCCCAGGGCAATGGTTTGCACCAGGGGAGCTGTTGGATTCGTTATTCGACCACAGCGGCCCCAGTCTCTTCCTGGTCATTGTCAAAGTAACCCCATGATTCGAAGGACTCTGCGCCTCTGTACCCACATGCCGAGCAGATATCCGCCTGGAGCCAACCCTGCTCGCCATCCTGCACCTGGATATCACCGTCAATAACTGGCTCTCCTGACTCTTCCGTGGGCGTTTTGAGCGCGCCTTAACGGACGCACGCCGCTTTCCGTCTATAGGTTTCTGACTGTCTAAGGAAAGAAACTTTTAGAA
>NZ_JBTNDK010000027.1:0-47422 GCF_054511035.1 Pseudarthrobacter sp. MDT1-22
CGGCCCTTCCCATCACCCGCCATCAATGGCACGGCGAATGGAACTACACTCTCAAACCCGACAAATCACAATAGCCGCGTGTTGAATACTGACGGGTCCTTAGTCAGCCCTGTGCCATCGGGGACCAGACGATCTGGGACACACCCAGTTCTTCCGACGCCGGCACAACCTCAGCCTCGATGACCCGCCACAGCATGGAGTACTGCGGCTGGTTGGAGATCAGTCGGAAGCCCAATTCCTTGGACAGCGCGTGGCCTTCGCGGAGCTGCTCGGCGGTCCATTCGCTGACGCCGATGTAGAGCGCCTTTCCCTGCCGCACGATGTCTGCGAACGCCTGCATGGTCTCTTCCAGCGGCGTTTCGAAATCATAGCGGTGGGCCTGGTAAAGATCCACGTAGTCCGTCTGGAGCCGGCCGAGCGAGCCGTTGATCGACTCCATGATGTGCTTGCGGGACAGGCCCAGATCGTTTTTGCCCTTGGGCCCGGTGGGACCGTAGACCTTGGTGAAGATTTCCAGCGACTCGCGCCGTTCGCCCTTCAGTGCCTCGCCGAGGACAGTCTCCGCGGCGGTGTTGGCGTAGACGTCCGCGGTGTCAAAGGTGCTGATGCCGGCGTCGAGCGCTGCCCTGACGCACTGGGTGGCGACGCCGTTCTCCACCTGGGAGCCGTGCGTCAGCCAGTTGCCGAACGTGATCTCCGAGATCTTGAAGCCACTGTTACCGAGGTATCTGTATTCCATTTTTGTTCAATACTTTCTATTGTTTGACGTTGCCCATCCACCAGCCGCCGAACCGCGGGATCTCACCTTGAAGTCTCTCCACCCTGTGCACAACCTCGGCGGGACCGCGTCTAGGTTTGAAGACCTTCAGCCCAGAGGTTGATGTCGGACTCAACCGCGAATTCGTCGATCTGTTGAAGCTCATCGTCCGTCAACTCGGCACCCGAAACTGCGGCCAGGTTATCTTCCAGTTGCCGGACGCTGCTGGCGCCGATCAGTGCCGATGTGACCAATATTCCCTTATTCTGCCGGCGCAGCACCCAGGTGATGGCCATTTGAGCGAGGGTCTGACCACGCTGTGCCGCAGTGAAACGGCGGAAAGTTTCAGCCCGCTGCGCCCGACCCTGCGGTACGGCATGGAATCGTAACGGTCATGGTCGGGAAGGTAGATCATGGGACAAGTTTCCTTCGGGTCTTATTCTGCTCTTGGTGTTCGCGTTAGTCGATTTGTCCGTCTGGGCGGCGTTGGCGTTCTCCTCCTGAAACTTGAGATCGCACCCTAGCCTCGCGATTCCTCGCGCTATGGCATCGGCCTTGTTCATCCCAGGAACCCACTCCGCGAAGCGAGATTCGGTCAGATGCCTTCGGTGCTGGCTGACCGCTATCCTCGGCTAGTCGGCGGGGTACCGGATTCCAGTCTGGCGGCGAGCCTCATCCAGCAGGGACATGGTGATCAGCGTTTCAGCCAGCGGCATGGTGGGGCTCTCCGTCAGGCCTTGCTGGACGCAGCGGACCACCTCGCGCAGCTGATAGGTGTAGCCGCGGCCGGCAGGAGTGAACTTCTCCACGCGGGACTCTCCCGAACCCGTGGCGATGGTCAGTTCCGTCGGATTGAACAAGGGTGCATTGCACCGCAACATTCCTTTGGTGCCTGACACTGTGGCTGTCTGTGTGGACACCGTGGTCAGGGACATCATCAGTTGCGCCTGGGCACCCGAGGCGTACTGAAGCGTCATGGCGGTCTCGGCATCGACGCCGTCCCTGTTCCGGTGAGAGGTCGCCGTGAGGCTCTGGGGCTGGCCCAACACGGCCAGCGCCCACGTCAGCAAGTACACGCCGACGTCCATTAATGCACCTCCCCCCTCCTCTCGCCTCCACAGCCGGGCGTCGGGGTGGTACGGCGCCGGGAAGCCTAGGTCCGCCTGCATCCACCTGATCTCACCGAGCTCGCCCGAAGCGATGATATGCGCCGCCCGCTGGATGCTGGGGAGGAACCTGGACCAGACAGCTTCCATGAGGAACAGGCCCTTCTCCCGTGCCAGACTGACCAGCGAGGACGCTTCCCGCGCATTGATGGTCATCGGTTTCTCGCACAGCACGTGCTTGCCGGCCTCGAGCGCCGCTTTGGCCACGGCGTAGTGGCGGGCGTGGGGCGTCGCAATGTAGACCACGTCCACCTCCTGATCCTGAAGCAGGCGCACGTAGCCGGGGACCCCGCCAGCCTCACCGTACGCCCGGCGGAAGCCGTGCCGGGTGGCGAAGGCGTCCGCACCGCCCTGGTTCCGTGAGCTGACAGCCTGCAGGACGGCGTCGGGCAGCAGTGCCAAGTCGCCGACAACTACGGACGCGATCCTGCCCGTAGAAACTACGCCCCAGCGCACTGGATCGCCGGAGGCTCGGAGTGGGTCCAGATCGCTGGTGGCAAGCAGCGGCGTTGTGGCAAGAGCAGGCTCAGTTGCCGGAGTCAATGCGGCCGCTCGCGCTCTTGTAGTTCCGGCTGATGAGCGGCTGGAAGTCCGCCTCCGGTGTGCTGTCCACGCCGACGGGCCATTCCGGGCGCGTACCGGTGAGGGCCCAGGCCGCCTGGACGCCCGCGCCGCGGGCGACGTACTCACCCGGGCTGGGGATCACCACGGGAAGGTCGAAGACCTGCGCTGCAATCTTCTGCACCGCCGGGTTTTGCACTGCGCCGCCGATCAGCAGCAGGCGCCGGGCCGGCACTCCCAGTTCACGCAGCGCATCGATCCCGCCGGACAGTCCACACAGCATGCCTTCGACAGCTGCCCGGGCGATGTTGCTGCGCGTTGACGACGCGATGCTGAGGCCGTGCAGGCTTGCCTTCGCGTCCGGCAGGTTGGGCGTGCGCTCACCCTCAAAATAGGGCACCAGCACCACTCCCCCCGCGCCGGGCTCCGCGTCCAGCGCGAGTCGTGCCAGTCCGTCGAAATCGACGTCCAGTACGTCGGCGATGGAACTAAGGACCCTTGCCGCGTTTAAGGTCACGGCAATGGGAAGGTAGCCGCCGCCTGCGTCGGCGAACCCCGCAACGGTGCCAGTGACGTCCGTGCAAGGATCGGCCGTGACGGCGAACACTGTGCCGCTGGTCCCTACGGACACCACAACATCGCCGGGGCTGATGCCCAGGCCCAGCGCAGCTCCCGCGTTGTCGCCGGCACCGACCCCGATGGCGATTCCACCGTTTGCGGAACCGGCGCCCAGGCCGGGCCCCGACGCGCCCCTGCCGTCGGCGGAGAAGCACGCAGGATGTACCTGCCCCGCCGTAGCTCCGGGGTTAAGGACCCGGGGCAAGACGACGGCGCCGCCCGGCCCTGCAGAGTCCCCCGCTTCACGCGCGTCCCGTCCAAAGGCCAGCTTGAACAGTTCAAAGTCATAGGCGCCCGATTCCGGGCTCCAGTAGCCGGTGCCGCTGGCATCGGACCGGTCGGTGGTCAGCTGCTCAAGGTCAGGGCCCAGAGGACCGGAACCCGAAGGACCAAAACCGCGCAGGCGCCACGTCAGCCAGTCATGCGGCAACGCGACGGCGGCAACCTTGGCCGCGATTTCCGGCTCATGGTCCGTGACCCACCTGACCTTGGTCGAGGTAAAGGACGCCACAGGAACCAGGCCGGTCCGCACGGCGTACTCCTTCGCGCCCACCTCGGCAGTCAGATCTGCCGCCGCGCCGGCAGATCTGGTGTCGTTCCACAACAGTGCCGGGCGCAGAACATTACCCTCTCGGTCCAGAAGCACCATTCCGTGCTGCTGGCCCGCGATGGAGAGGGCGCTGACGTCCCCCAGTCCGCCGGCGTCGTCAATGGCCTCAGCCAATGCCTGCCACCAATGGTCCGGATGGACCTCGGTGCCGTCCGGATGGCCGGCGCGGCCTTCACGGACGGGAGCACCGGTGTCGGCATCCAGGATGAGAACCTTGCAGCTTTGAGTCGACGAATCCACCCCGGCAACCTGTGTCATGGGATCAGCGGGCGCCGAGCAGGTGCTCGATGAAGAGCTGCTGGAGCTTCACGAAACCGAAGCCCTTGCCGCCGAAGTAAGCGTCGGCGTCGAACTCCTCGTAAGCGGACCTGTCCGCAAGCAGCCGCTCGTAACCTTCGCCCGGATTGAGGGTGGGCTCATTAATTTCGGAAACCCGGGAAGCCTCAAGTGCCGCCTGCACCTCGGGATCTGCACGGAAGGCCTTGGCGCGCTCCTTCAGCAGCAGGTAGGTCTGCATGTTAGCCGCGGCGGAGTCCCACACGCCGTTGATGTCTTCGGTCCGGCTGGGCTTGTAGTCGAAGTGCCGGGGACCGTCATAGGCGGGGCCGCCGTTTGGGCCGCCGTTTTCCAGCAGGTCAACGAGGGAGAAGGCGTTCTGCAGGTCGCCGTGACCGAACACGAGGTCCTGGTCGAACTTGATGCTCCGCTGGCCATTGAGGTCGATGTGGAACAGCTTGCCCTGGTACAGCGCCTGGGCGACGCCGTGGGTGAAGTTCAGGCCCGCCATCTGCTCATGGCCGGTTTCGGGGTTGATGCCGACGAGCTCCGGGCGCTCCAGCGTTTCAATGAACGCAAGCGCGTGGCCAAGGGTCGGCAGGAGAATGTCGCCACGGGGTTCGTTGGGCTTGGGCTCGATGGCGAACCGGATGTTGTAGCCCTTGTCCGTGACGTAGTCGCCGAGCAGGTTCACGGCTTCGCGGTAACGCTCGAGGGCGCCGCGGATGTCCTTCGCGGCGTCGTACTCACTGCCTTCGCGCCCGCCCCACATGACGAACGTTTCGGCACCCAGCTCGGCTGCAAGGTCGATGTTCTCCAAGACCTTGCGCAGGGCGAAGCGGCGTACGCCGCGGTCGTTGCTGGTGAAGCCGCCGTCCTTGAAGACAGGGTGGCTGAACAGGTTGGTGGTGACCATCGGGACAACCATGCCGGTGGATTTCAGGGCACCAGTCAGACGGTCAATTTCCCGCTGACGCTCTGCCGCCGAGCACCCGAAGGGGAACAGATCGTTATCGTGAAAGGTCAGTCCGTAGGCGCCGAGGTCGCTGAGCCGATTGACGGCCTCGACGGTATCCAGCGGCGGACGGGTCGCGGACCCGAACTGGTCCTGGGCCTCCCAGCCCACGGTCCAGAGACCGAAGGAAAATTTATCTTCACGCGTGGGCTGAATCGCCATTGAAATGCTCCGATGGTAGGTGGCTGGCACTTGGGGGCAGGAACGCCTCCAAGCACCCCGAGTTAATATGTTTCGATAACAAACATATTCGTTATTTTTGTGATGTCAAGCACCGCCGCCCCGCCGACCCTGTTTGCAGTCTCCCCCACAGCGTAACGTCTCCATGGCGCCCATCCGCTTCGGCTGTTATGTTAGGCAGTACACCAAATTGCGCCGTGACGGCCGAAACGAAGGAGGACAGCCCCGATGGATCAGCTCGTGACAGAACGTAACTGGGCCGGCAACCACACCTACCGCGCTCCAGTGATCGCCCATCCGTCCACCCTGCAGGAACTGCAGGAGCTGGTCGCCGATGCAGACCATGTACGGGCGCTGGGATCCCGCCATTCGTTCAACGACATCGCGGACACCGCGGGAACGCTGGCGGTCCTCGACCGTCTGGACGGGACCATCAGTGTGGACCCTTCGAACATGACAGTTACGGTCAGCGGCGGAACGCGTTACGGGACTCTGGCCGCTGAACTTCACCAGCACGGCTTTGCGCTGCACAACCTGGCTTCCCTACCTCATATTTCGGTTGCTGGGGCCGTAGCAACGGCAACCCATGGCTCGGGGGATGCCAACGGCAATTTGGCCACCGCTGTCGCAGGCCTGGAGATGATCACCGCTGACGGCAGCGTCTTCTCTGCCCGCCGCGGGGACACCTACTTCGAGGGCATGGTTGTGGGACTGGGAGCCCTGGGCATCGTCACCCGCCTGACACTGGATATCGAACCCACATTCCAGGTCAGCCAAAGGGTCTACGAGGGCCTCGACTGGAATCAGATCCTGGAGAACTTCGATGAGGTAACGTCCTCCGCGTACAGCGTGAGCCTGTTCACCGACTGGACTGGACCGACAGTGCAGCAGGCCTGGCTCAAGAGCCGCGCCGAGGATCAGCGGCACGGAGGCGGCACATCCGGATTCTTCGGGGCGGGACCCGCGGCCGAGGCAAGGCATCCACTTCCCGGCGTATCCGGCAGCAACTGCACGCAACAGCTCGGCGTACCGGGCCCCTGGGCCGACAGGTTGGCCCACTTCCGGATGGAATTCACCCCAAGCAAGGGAGATGAGCTGCAAAGTGAATACCTGATCCCGCGCGAGCATGCCACGGACGCCCTCCGCACCATGAGGAAGCTCTCGGACGTCGTCACCCCTCTGCTGCTCATCGGCGAAATCCGCACAGTCGCGGCAGACCAGCTCTGGCTGAGCCCGAACTACGGCCGGGACGGCATCGGCCTGCACTTCACGTGGCGCCAGGACCAGCCCGCCGTCACGGCCGTGCTTCCGCTGCTCGAAGCGGAGCTCGCCCCCTTCGCCGCCCGGCCCCACTGGGGGAAGCTGTTCGATGCCCGTGCCGCCGCCATTAGGCCAATGTATCCGCGCTTAGGCGACTTCATTGCCCTGGCGGAGGGCCTGGATCCCACCGGCAAGTTCCGCAACAGCTTCCTACACCGCACGGTATTCGGCAACTGATAGTGTCTCGATGATGCCCTCCCTGATCCGCCCGTCTGCCACATCCACGTTTTCGACCGTTTCGGCGCCGACGCCGTCGTACAGCGAAGCGGATCCTTCGAGGCGGAACAACCTTGCCCTGATCACGTCTCTTGTCCATCACCACGGGGTCCTCAGCAGGGCGCAACTGACCAGGATGACCGGATTGAATCGGTCAACCGTGGGAGCCCTGATCGGCCAGCTCGGTGCCTTGGGGCACGTCTATGAGACCCCGCCCTCCGGCGGAGCCCAAGTAGGCAGGCCCAGCCCCGAGGTGCACCCGAGCCCCTCCACAGCCGCCCTCGCCGTCAATCCCGAGATCGACGCCGTGACCATCGGACTTGTGAGCCTTGGAGGCAAAGTTCAAAAGAAGATTCGCTTCGCCACGGACCGGATTCCCACAGCCAGAGAGGCCGTTAACATCGCCGCAGCCGTCATCGAGGGCATGCGCACCGAGCTTGACGCGTCCTACCGGATAACGGGGATTGGGGTGGCCGTGCCCGGGCTGGTCAACCAGGCCGACGGCGTCGTCCGGCATGCCCCGCATCTGGGTTGGCACGATGAACCGGTTGCCAGCATGCTCAGTCAGGCATCCGGCTACCCCTGTCAGGCCGCCAACGACGCTTCCTTGGCGGCAGAGGCTGAGCTCATCTTCGGCGCCGGCGCCGGGCGGGAAAACCTGATTTATCTCAACGGCGGTGCCAGTGGCGTCGGCGGCGGCGTGATCTCCAACGGCGCACTGCTGCGCGGCGCCTCCGGCTACGCCGGGGAACTTGGCCACACCTTCGTCCGGACAGCCGGGAGCACCTGCCACTGCGGCGCCACCGGATGCCTGGAAACCGAAGTCTCGCAGTCACGGCTCTTCGAACTCGCGGGCCTGTCCGGCGGCGACGCATCCCAACTGGAAGAGGCCCTCCGAAACAGCAGTAGCACTGCAGTGACAGAAGAAGTGGTGCGGCAACTGGACTACCTCGGGATAGCCTTGCGTAACGCTGTCAACACCTTCAACCCCGAAGCGATCGTGCTCGATGGATTTCTCGGTGTCCTGCACACCCTCTGCCCCGGCGCATTGGAGAACCAGCTGCTGACCCAGGCCCTGGACGGGCCAGCCAGCCAGGTAAGTATCTACCGGGCAGAACTGGGCACGGACCTGATGATGATCGGGGCTGCCGAGCTGGCCTTCACACAGTTTCTGGCAAACCCTGCCGGCCTCGGCACCCTTCCTGTTCCCAGCAAACAGAAAGCCTGACAAATTCCCGGCAGGGCGCCTCCCGGATGATCAGCGGAACAGCCAACACGCGGTAAAACAAGGTGGCCGCCGGTCTCCGACCGTATCGCCGCACACCGTGAGTCCCGGCATCCAGGTGCTGCTCCAGTCTTCCATCGATCTGCGACGTCCGTGTTCAACGGCCGGCAATGTCGTCGCCGTTAACGACCTTGGCCGTGGACCCTGGGTGTCGGATCATCGAGGACCCGATCCGTCCGGCGAACGCGGCGCATTCCACCTTCTCAACAAAGCCGAGCATGCTATTTCTGGCCCCACCGAGGAATCAGCCGCGGCGGGCGGGCTTGTCGAAGCGCCACCCCTCAGATTTGAGTTCCGGGATGATTTGGTCGACTGCTTCCACCGTCTGGCTCCGGTTACCGCCGCCGTCATGCATGAGGACAACTCCTCCGGGAATGGTGCCTTCCTTCAGGCGGCGAACCAGCTCGGGCGTTCCCGGCGGTTCCCAGTCGCCGATCGCCGGAGACCAGCCAGTGGCATGCACGCTCAAGCACTTCGTAGGCTACTCGGCCTCCAAAGCGGGCCGGAACCTGGCCCCCGTTTCGGTGGGTGCCCGCGCGAGCTGGCAGATGTCCTGCTTCGCCCCTTCGAGATGGCCGTCCGGGAATCCGGAGTCCGCTCCGTTATGCATGCCTACACGGATATGGACGGGGTCCCCACCGCTGCCGACGCATCACTGCTCACCGAGCTCCTGCGCAACACTTGGGGATTCAGCGGTACGGTCGTGGCCGACGACTTCGGCGTTGCCTTCCTGAAGAACCTGCATGGCGTCACCGGATCCCTGGGGGAAGCCGCAGCAGCCGCCCTGACCGCTGGTGTCGACGTCGAACTTCACACCGTGCACGCCTTCGGCGAGCACCTCATCACCGAAATCGAAGCCGGCCGCCTCCCTGTCAGCATGGTGGACCTCGCCCTCCACCGGGTGCTTGTACAAAAAATCGAACTGGGTCTGCTGGATCCGGACTGGTCAGCAGTTCCCGCTGCCCTGCAGAACGCGGACCAGCAGGACACCGCCGGGCTGGAGGGCAGCATCACCCTGGACACCGAAGCAAACAGGAAGCTCGCCGCCCGGATTGCCGAAGAATCCATCGTCCTGGCCAGCAACAACGGCATCCTGCCGCTGCACCATCCGGGACGCATCGCCGTCGTGGGACCCAACGCGGACACTGCCCAGGCGTTCCTTGGCTGCTACTCCTTCCCGGCACACGTCGGCGGGCAGCACCCGGGCGTCCCGGTCGGAATCGAACTGCCCACAGTAGCCCAGGCCCTGCGCGCTGAATTCCCAGACAGCCGTATCAGCGTAACCGCCGCTGCTCCATTGACGGCGCCTCCACTGAGGGATTCGACGGTGCCGTTGCCGCCGCCTCCGAGGCCGACGTGGTCATCGCTGTCGTGGGCGACCGCGCCGGGCTCTTCGGACGGGGAACCAGCGGTGAAGGCTGCGACGCGGAATCCCTGGTGCTTCCGGGAGTCCAGCAGCAACTGCTGGACCGGCTGATCCAAACCGGCGTACCGGTGGTGGTGGTGCTCCTCACCGTCCGCCCCTACGCCGTGGGATCCGCCGTCGAGGACGCCGCCGCGATCGTGCAGGGCTTCTTCCCCGGCGAGGAGGGGGGCCCAGCCGTCGCGGGGATCCTCAGCGGCCGCATCAACCCCAGCGGACGACTGCGGGTGAGCATTCCCGCCAAGCCCGGTGCGCAGCCCTCGACATACCTCGCGTCCCGTCTTGCCAAGGCCAGCGGTGTCTCCAACATCGATCCTTCCGCTGCCTACCCCTTCGGCTATGGCCTCAGCTACACCACCTTCGAATGGAGCGGCCTGGTGCTGGACGGTCCCTCAACGGTGGCGGTGGATGGCACAGGGAAGGCGAGCACAGTGCCCGCCGTCGAACCGGTCAGCTTGGACATGGACAGCGTGACCGGGAATGTCACCGTCGAGGAAGTCCGCAAGAACATTGATACGGGTTTAGCCGACGAAACCCAACGCTGACAACGGTTCGGAGGGGCCCTAACAACCAGCCTAGCCATTCGTGTGTCAAGCTGCAGGTTTCGGTATCTTTTGGTAACAAATTCCGCAGCACTAGACGCAAGCCCGCCTGACCCATGTGAAGACGGGTGCTGCGGTGAGCCATAAGACCTTTGGAATGTCATCCCTTTACAGCGCCGGCGTGGGAGGGGCTGTGGACTTGCGGACAATCAACTGGGTGGCAAGTTCGACCCGGTGGGAATCCAGCACTTCCCCCCGCGCCTGGCGCAACAGTGTCCGCAGCGCTGCACGCCCCATCTCCTCCAGCGGCTGAGCTACGGAGCTTAGCGCCGGGACCGATTCCTCGCCTTGGTTCGTCCCGTCAAAGCCGATAAGACTAATGTCTTCGGGGACCCTGACACCGTGACGGCCTGCTTCGCCGAGAACACCCAATGCGATGCTGTCGCTTCCGGCAAAGATAGCTGTGGGGCGCTGGTCAAGTTTGAGCAGCGCCTGGAGCCCGGCAACCCCGCTCTCCCAGCGGAACCTGCCGCCGGAAATGATGTACTGAGCGTCCACCGGAACGCCCTGAGCCGTAAGAGCGGCCATATAGCCGTGCAGTCGCGCCTGGTTGCATTCAGCCCTCTCTATGCCGCCTATATAGGCGATGCGCCGATGACCCAGCTCCAGCAAATATTCTGTTGCGGACTTGCCTCCGGCCCAGTTGGTGGCTCCTACGCTGATCACATCTGCTGAGGGCGGGTTGAGCGGGTCGATGACGACGACGGGAATATTGCGGCGCCTAAACGCATGAAGTTGCGCTTCACTGAAAGCAGACGTCACCACAATCATTCCTGCTCTGCCCTCGTCCAGCATGCGCTGGGCGCGGCGCTCCGGGCTGCGCCTGCTGGACGATTCCGGACCGGTGACGCTGACCAAAATCTCAACGTCGGCGCCCGCCGCGAACTGCAGTATCCCATTCAGGACCTCAATGGTGTACGCGGAGTCAAGTACGTCGATGACCACCTCAACGACAGTCCCGGCGTCCGCGGCAGAACGGCGCTGCAGGGGAGACTGGTACCCGGCTTGCTCCAGTGCCGCTAATATGCGGGCGCGGGTCTCCGGCGCTACATCTTCACGGCCGTTTACCACCTTCGAGACGGTCGGCGCTGAGACACCGGCTTGCAGCGCCACGGTTGCCAGCGTCGGTTTTGCACGCTCCGGCATCTTTGTTGCCATAATGTTTGCGACCTTTCGAAATATTTCGTGAGTTTCATTCTTCAGAATAAGGGCGCCGTGGTCAAGGGCAGGAACCTTCGCGGGCAAAAAAGTCCTGTATTACTCTTGACGTCTGCCCGTGTCGGCCTCTACTTTAGACCGTGACCTAAACCACTCTTTCGAAATATTTCGAAAGCTGTACTCAGAGCTCACGCCCCAAACATTTGCAAAGAAGCAATTTCAGATGGAGAAGCAATGAAGCAATCCCAGACCTCCCGCCGCTCTTTCCTCGCCCTCGCTGCCCTCACTCCCTTCGCCGCCATGACGGCCACTGCATGCGGGACGTCGGGACCGGGTACCTCCAGTGCTGGCGGCGGCGGCGGCAGCATGTGGTACCTGTCCGGTGAGCCGAACCAGACCACCATGCAGAAGGCCGTGGACGCCTTCAGTTCGGCGAACCCTGACAGCAAGATCACGGCCACGTACTTCCAGAACGACGCATACAAAACCAAGATCAAAACGGCCATCGGCGCCGGCCAGGCCCCCACCATCATCTACGGCTGGGGCGGCGGCACCCTGAAGACATACGCCGAGGCTAACCAGGTAGACGACCTGACCAGCTGGTTTGACGAGAACCAGGACCTGAAGAAAAAGTTCTTCCCCGCCTCATTCGGCGCAGCCACCGTCAACGGGAAGATCTACGCGCTGCCCAACCAGTACGTCGCCCCGATCGTACTGTTCTACAACAAGGAAGTGTTCGATAAGGCCGGCGTCCAGCCGCCGAAGACCTGGGACGACGTCATGTCTCTGGTCAAAACCTTCAACGACATGGGCGTGGCTCCCTTTTCACTCGGCGGACAGTCGCGCTGGACCTCCATGATGTGGCTTGAATACCTGCTCGACCGCATCGGAGGCGCCGAGGTATTCACTGCCATCTTCCAAGGCAAGCCCAATGCCTGGATGGATCCCGCCGTGATCGAGACCGGCACTAAGATCCAGGAGCTCGTCTCGGCGGAAGGCTTCATCAAGGGTTTCTCCTCCATCGCTGCAGACTCCAACGCGGACCAGGCTCTTCTGTTCACGGGCAAGGCAGCCATGATGCTGCACGGTTCCTGGACTTATGGCGCCATGAAAAAGGGCGGCCAGAACTTCGTCCAGGAGGGGAAGCTGGGCTTCGTCCAGTTCCCGACCGTTGCCGGCGGTAAGGGCGACCCAAAGAACGGGGTGGGAAACCCTGCCCAGTACATGTCGATCTCCTCCAAGGCCACAGATAAGGAAAAGGATTCGGCGAAGAAATTCTTCAAAGACGGCATCCTGACCGAAACGGTCATTGCCACGTACATCAATTCCGGATCCGTCCCCATTGTTAACGGCATCGAAGACAAGCTCAACACGTCTCCGGACAAGGACTTCCTGAATTTCGTCTACGATCTGGCCAAGAACGCCCCGAACTTCCAGCAGTCGTGGGACCAGGCACTGAGCCCCACCGCCGCGGAAGCCCTGCTGAACAACATCGACCAGCTGTTCTTGAAGTCGATTACGCCCCAGCAGTTCGCCCAGAACATGAATGCCACCCTCGGAAAATGAGTAACGCCGTCTCCACCGCTCGAAAGACTGCCGTCCCGGGCAGGACTGACGGGGGGCAAAGCGGGCAGCGTAATGCTGCACTCGCGTGGCTGACAGTGCCCGCTTTGTTCTTCTTCCTGGCGTTCGCCGTCGTGCCGCTGGTCGGTGTCCTCATCCTGAGCTTCAGCAGCTGGGACGGCATCGGTGCCATCGGGTCAGCGGGCTTGGGCAACTGGTTCTCGGTGCTCGCGGACCCGGGGCTGTACAGCTCCCTGGGACTGACATTCCTGATCATGATCGCCTCCTGGCTGGTCCAGACGCCAATCAGCCTCCTTTTGGGTGTCTTCACCGCAGGAAGCCAGCGCTACCGGGCCGCCCTAGCAGTGCTGTACTTCCTGCCTTTGCTGCTCTCATCGGCAGCAGTCGCCATCGCCTTCAAGGCCTTGCTGGATCCGAACTTCGGCCTGGCCACGGGCCTGGGACTGCCTTTCCTGGCCCAGGACTGGCTGGGAGTCCCGCATCTGGCCGTGGGTCTGGTGATCTTTGTGATCGCCTGGCAGTTCGTGCCGTTCCACACGCTCATTTACCAAGGCGGCGTGCGCCAGATTCCCAAATCACTTTACGAAGCAGCCGAAATCGACGGGGCGGGAACAATCAAGAAGTTCTTCCACATCACCCTGCCCCAGTTGAAATACACCATCATCACATCGTCCACGTTGATGGTCGTAGGGTCGCTGACGTACTTCGACCTGATCTTCGTCCTCACCGGCGGCGGGCCGGGTAACTCCACCCGGATCCTGGCCCTGGACATGTACCTGCGGGGTTTCCGGGCGAACCTTATGGGCCCGGCAAGCGTCGTCGCCGTTATTCTCGTACTCATCGGCCTTGCTCTTGCCTTGTTCCTCCAGCGCCTTGGAGGCAAGGACAAGCAGGGCAGCCAATTGGAAGGTATGTAAGGTGAGCACCGTCCTGAAAAGCAGCACGGAGGAAACTCCCACCGGCGCCCCGGCCAACTCCGCCGCCGTCAAGCGGGGGTTCGGTTCCCGGATGAGGCGGCTGAATGTCCCTGCGGGCCTCGGCGGCTGGATCTGGCTCGCCATCATCATCGTCCCGGTCTATTACGTGGTCATCACCAGCCTGAAGACGCAGGCAGGCTACTTCGGGCAGAACCCACTGGCACTTCCCACCTCGCCCACCCTCGAAAACTACCAGCTGGTTCTTGAAGCAGACTTCGCGAAGTACTTCATGAACAGCACGATCGTCACACTCGGTGCCGTCATCCCAACGGTGCTTATATCCTTCATGGCCGCCTTCGCCATTGTTCGGGGCAGGGGCAGGTTCCTCAAGCTGGTCAACGGCATGTTCCTGATGGGACTGGCGATCCCGCTCCAGGCGACGATCATCCCGATCTACCTGATGATCATCCGGCTCAACCTGTACGACAGCCTGCTCGCGCTCATGCTTCCATCCATTGCTTTTGCCATCCCGTTGACGGTACTGATTCTGTCCAACTTCATCCGTGATGTGCCGAACGAATTGTTCGAGTCGATGCGGCTGGACGGCTGCAGTGAATGGCAGACCATGTGGCGCCTGGCCTTGCCACTGACCCGCCCTGCGATCGTGACTGTCGCCATCTATAACGGACTGCACGTCTGGAACGGATTCCTGCTCCCGCTGATCCTTACCCAGAGCCCCGGGCTGCGCGTCCTTCCCCTGGCTTTGTGGACATTCCAGGGCGAGTACAGCGTCAACATCCCGGCCGTGCTCGCATCGGTGGTGCTCAGCACCTTGCCAATCCTCGTGATCTATATTGTTGGCCGCCGCCAACTGCTCAGCGGTCTGACCGCCGGTTTCAGCAAATAGGACCAGGATCCTACGAAAGGACATTTTCATGACCATCGCAAAGCCCCTGCGGGTCGGCATGGTCGGCTACGCCTTCATGGGTGCAGCCCACTCCCACGCCTGGCGGACAGCACCACGGTTTTTTGATTTGCCGCTGCAGCCCCAGCTCACCGCTGTTGCAGGCCGGAACGCCGACGCTGCTAAGGCAGCAGCGGACAAGCTGGGCTGGGAATCGGTTGAGACGGACTGGCGCCGTCTGGTCGAGCGTGACGACATCGACCTGATCGACATCTGCACCCCCGGCGACACCCATGCCGAGATTGCGATCGCCGCGCTTGAGGCCGGCAAGCATGTGTTGTGCGAGAAGCCGCTGGCGAACTCCGTGGAGGAAGCGGAGCGGATGACTCTCGCGGCGGAGGCTGCGGCCAAGCAGGGCATCATCTCGATGTGCGGCTTCACCTACCGCCGGACACCCGCCCTGGCGCTGGCCAAACGGTTCGTGGAGCAGGGCAGGCTCGGTGACCTCAGGCACGTCCGGGCGCAGTACCTGCAGGACTGGCTCTCGGACGCCACCGCTCCCATGACCTGGCGGCTGGACAAGAGCAAGTCCGGGTCCGGTTCCCTCGGCGACATCGGAGCACACAGCATCGACGCAGCCCAGTGGGTCACCGGCCAAAGCATCACCGGCGTCTCGGCGCTACTGGAAACTTTCGTCCCGGAACGCCCGCTGGCAGGTGACCTCGTCGGCTTGGGCGGCCACGGCGACCTCAGCAGCGAGGCACCGCGCGGGACGGTCACCGTGGATGACGCCGCCGTCTTCAGCGCAAAATTCGACGGCGGCCCCATCGGGGTGTTCGAAGCGACGCGTTACGCGCTGGGCAGGAAGAACGCCATGCGCCTGGAAATCAACGGCACCAAGGGCTCCCTCGCCTTTGATTTCGAGGACATGAACGTTCTGTCCTTTTACGACGCCGCCGAGTCTCCCGACGCCGGTTTCCGCCGGATTTTCGTCACCGAGCCGGAGCACCCGTACGTCGGCAACTGGTGGCCCACCGGCCACGGCCTGGGCTACGAACATGGCTTCACGCACCAGGTGGTGGACCTCGTAACCGCCATCGGTGAAGGCCGCCAGCCGGAGCCGTCCTTTGCCGACGCCCTGCAGGTTCAGCGTGTCCTCGCGGCCGTGGAGTCCAGTGCCGCGAACTCCAGCCAGTGGCAAAAAGTCTGAGCAACGCCTCACAGCTTCAGCACAACCAAGGAACCCCAATGACACGACCAATCACGCTTTTTACCGGCCAATGGGCCGACCTGCCCTTTGAGGAGGTGGCCCGGCTTGCCGGTGAGTGGGGCTTTGACGGGCTCGAGATCGCCTGCTGGGGTGACCACTTGGACCCCCTCCGCGCGGCGGAGGACGACAACTACCTCCAAAGCCGGCTGGACATCCTGGAGAAGAACAACCTGAAAGTCTTCGCCATCGCCAACCACCTCACCGGCCAGGCCGTGTGCGACGACCCCATCGATGAACGCCACCAGGGCATCCTATCCGCGGAAATCTGGGGCGACGGCAAACCAGAAGGAGTCCGCCTCAGGGCCGCAGAATCGATGAAGGACACCGCGCGGGCGGCTGCCCGCCTCGGGGTGAAGACCGTGACAGGGTTCACCGGCTCATCCATCTGGAAGGCCGTGGCCATGTTCCCGCCCGCCTCCGAGGCAATGATCGACGCCGGCTACCAGGACTTCGCGAACCGCTGGAACCCGATCCTGGACGTCTTTGACGAGGTGGACGTCCGTTTCGCCCTGGAGGTCCACCCATCCGAGATCGCCTACGACTACTGGACCGCCAAGCGGACGCTCGAGGCCATCGGGCACCGCCAGAGCTTCGGGCTGAACTTCGACCCGTCCCACTTCATCTGGCAGGACCTGGACCCGGTGATGTTCCTGCAAGACTTCGCAGAACACATCCTCCACGTCCACGTGAAGGAATCCGTCCGCCAGCTTGACGGCCGCAACGGGCGCCTCGGCTCCCACCTGGCCTGGGCCGATCCCCGGCGCGGCTGGGACTTCGTCACTGCAGGGCACGGCGACGTGCAGTGGAACCGGATCTTCCGGACCCTGAACGCCATCGGCTACGACGGCCCCACCAGCATCGAATGGGAGGACGCCGGCATGGACCGGCTGATCGGCGCGCCGCAGGCGCTGGCCATGGTCAAGGAACTTGCCCGGATCGCCCCGCCCGCAGCCGCCTTCGACGCCGCCTTCGCGAGCCGCTGACCCGACTCTTTCCCGGTCCCAGCGGGGCCGGTAGCCAAACAAAGGAAACCCCCGAAATGACAGATCGCAAGAACGCCCTGGTGGTCCGCGGCGGCTGGGACGGCCACCAGCCCTACGAAGCCACCGAGCTCTTCATCCCCTACCTCAAAAACAACGGCTACGACGTCCGCGTCGAGGAATCCCCCAAGGTCTACGCCGACGCCGAATACATGGCAGGGGTGGACCTGATCATGCAGTGCATGACCATGACCACCATCGAAAAGGACGAGTTCGCCGGGCTGCGCGCAGCCGTGGAGAATGGCACTGGCCTCGCTGGGTGGCACGGCGGTATCGCTGACTCGTACCGGAACAACTCCGACTACCTGCACCTGATCGGCGGCCAGTTCGCCTGCCACCCCGGCAAGCACCCGGACGAGTGCATCGGCGAGCAGTCCGACAATTACGTGCCCTACACGGTCAACATGCTTCCCGCAGCCGAGGAGCACCCCATCACCAAAGGCATTAAGGACTTCGACCTGGTGACCGAGCAGTACTGGGTCCTATCGGACGACTACATTGACGTCCTTGCCAACACCACCCAAAAAGTCCGGGAGTGGGACGCCTGGAACCGCGAAGTCACATCGCCGGCCATCTGGACCCGCCAATGGGGCAAAGGCCGCATCTTCGTTGCCACCCCCGGCCACCGAGTCGAAATCCTTCAGGACGCCAACGTCCGCACCATTATCGAAAGGGGCCTGCTGTGGGCAAGCCGTTGAAAGTAGGAATCGTTGGCTGCGGAGCCATCATCGCGCAGTACCTCACCAATTTCCGCAAGCTCAACGACATCGAGCTGGTGGCGGTGGCGGACCTCGACCCGGCACGTGCCCGAGCGGTGGCCGATGACTATGAGGGCGTCCGCGCCCTCTCGGTGGAAGAACTGCTCGCCGCCGACGACGTCGAACTTGTCCTGAACCTGACCATCCCGGCCGCACACGCCGAGGTTGCCCTGAAGGCCATCGCCGCAGGCAAGAGCGTGTACGGCGAGAAGCCCCTTGCCGCAACCACTGCCGAGGCCCGCCAGGTGCTGGACGCGGCGCGCGAGGCAGGCGTCGCCGTCGGCTGCGCCCCCGACACCGTACTGGGCACCGGCATTCAGACGGCCCGCAAAGCAATCGATGACGGACTGATCGGCGCACCAATCTCGGCCTCCGCCACGATGGTGACACCCGGCCATGAGCGCTGGCACCCGAACCCGGACTTTTATTACCAGCCCGGCGGTGGTCCCCTCCTCGACATGGGCCCTTACTACGTGACCGCCCTCGTAACCCTGCTAGGCCCCGTCGTCTCGGTGGTGGGCGCCGCAAGCCATACCCGCAATGAGCGCATCATCGGCTCCGGACCCCGCCAAGGCGAGAAGGTCCCCGTTGACATCGATTCTCACGTCACCGGCGTCCTGGTCCACTCCTCGGGTGCGCTCTCCACGCTTTTTATGAGCTTCGACGCCGTAAAGTCCAAGTCGCCTAACATCGAGATTCACGGCGAACGAGGATCGCTGGTTGTGCCGGACCCGAATTACTTTGATGGCGAGGTCCAGCTGTTCTCCCTAGGCGCTGAAGCCTGGGAGACTCTTCCGGTGTCCGCCGGTTACGTTTACTCCGGACGTGGCTTTGGAATCGCCGACCTGGCCTCCACCGCACCGGGTGCCGAGCCCCGCGCGGGCGGGACCCTGGCCTACCACGTACTGGAGGTCATGGAATCGATCCTCGAATCAGCCCGCAGGGGCACCGCAGTGGCCATCGGCAGCACCGCAGCGAGGCCCGATCCGTTGCCCTTGACCAACCTCAACCGGCCAGCCACGGCTGAGCAGACACTGCCACCCGAAGGGATCCGGCAGGAGGAAATTCAGCCCGTAATTTCATAAGATCGCGGAGATAAGGCCAGCTGGTACCAGGCGGGGGGCATCACCTACCTGCCTCCCGACCTTTCCGCTGCTGTCCTGCTCCGCGCAATCGGCAAGCAGCGGATATACCCGGTCGCGCTGCTCGCCGGTTTCGGTCTGAGTGTTATGTCCCCCAGCTGCTCCGTGTGCCGGGAACCTCGCGACCCGAGCAGATTGCGGACACCGTGGCTGTCTCCGGCGTCAAGCGCTCCGGGCGCCACTCAGGCCGCTGGAGTCCGTGGTTCTGGTAGATGTACAGATCCAGACGACGAGGAGCAGTTCGCCCCTTACACCGGCATCCGTCGGACCTCAGAACAGGCGGCGGCAAGGAATCGGGTTCTCGCCGTTGGAATAGAACTGCCCGCGAACCCGGCCCTGTTGGCAGTTGCCGCGACGGCCCGTCGACAGCCCAAGCACCGGACGATAGCGCCGATAAATCATAATCACATCCCGTCCGATGGAATACTTCAACAGCACAGAAAGTTACCGACCTTATGACTACACAGCAGAAGACTGCGTCCCCCGAATTGACCTTTAACGACGGCTTCACCATCCCGCAGCTTGGCTACGGGGTGTGGCAGGTGGAAGACGACGTCGCCGAAGTAGTGGTCGGGCAGGCCTTCGAGGCCGGCTACCGGCACATCGATACCGCGAAGATCTACGGCAATGAAGCAGGCGTGGGGCGGGCCATCGCGGCCTCCGGCCTTGACCGGGACGACCTGTTCATCACCACCAAGCTGTGGAACGCAGACCAGGGCTACGAGAGCACTCTGGCAGCCTTCGAAGGCTCGATGGAACGGCTGGGCCTGGAAACTCTGGACCTCTTCCTCATCCACTGGCTCCAGCCAAAGCAGGGCAAGTACGTTGACACTTGGAAGGCCCTGGTTGAGTTGCAGAAGCAGGGCCGGGTCAAAAGCATTGGCGTCTCCAACTTCACCATTAAGGCGCTGCAGGAAATTATCGAAGCAACCGGCGTGGTTCCGGCCATCAACCAGGTGGAGACCCACCCCTACTTCAACCAGGCCGGCCTGCGGGCCTTTGAAGCCGACAACGGTATCCTGCATGAGTCCTGGTCGCCGCTGGGCCAGGGCCAGGGCCTCCTCGAGGACCCTGTCCTTCAGGACATCGCCGCTAAGCGCGGTGCAACGCCGGCCCAGGTGGTTCTGGCCTGGCACCTGGCTCTGGGCAACGTGGTGATCCCGAAGTCCGTGACTGAATCCCGGATCGTGGATAACTGGGAAGCCCTGAATGTGACCCTTGAGGCCGAGGACATCGAGGCGATTAAGGCCCTCGACAAGGGAGCCGAAGGCCGCATCGGCGCAGATCCCGCGACGGCGGACTTCGCTTAAGCCACACCGTCTCGAATTAAGGGACCGCTCCCCGAAGTGGTCCCCGGAAATTCGACTGGCTAACTAGACCTGGGCGGCGAGGGTCTGGGTCCGGTATTGCGCCGGGCTCAGGCCCTCGAGCTTTGTGAAGATGCGTTCGGTGTTGTACCAGAGGACATACTTTTCAGCTGCGCTGCCAGAACGTCGATGCTCAGGAAGTGGACGTGGCGGAAAAGGGCTTCCTTGAGGTGACCGAAGGGACTTTCGACCACGGCCTAGCCGAAGCAGTTGCCCTTGCGGCACATTGATTGACCGCGCCGGCTTCCTTCAGGAGAGAGCGCCACACCTGCCTGCTGCCTTTCCGATTCTCGGATGTGCCCGATGACCCTGAGAGGCCCGCACACGGCATGGAACTGGGCCGGCGGCTACTGCCGGAAACGGCACACAAAGGACTTCCTGAGGTGGCGGTACTCTTGGCAACATCGGGCGGCTCCTCAGCGGACTCGGCGTCCGGCTCCATCAGGTCGAGGAACCGGCAGCAGCTGCAGCGGATTCTGTCCCTGCGCGGCGCCGTCGCGGGCTGACCTTGGCGCTACGCGGTTCCTCCGGCTACGTTCCTTGGAGGGCTTTCGGCAGTGCCGTCATTGATAGTGCCTCGTCGAGGACTTTGCCGAAGTTCGCCGCATCGTGGGCGAACCGGCCCAGGAAGAGTCCGGAGACGCCGTCGAGCGCGGGCAGCAGCCCTGGCTTGGCGGACCCGCCATAGATGACCGGCAGCTCCCCCACCGCGCTGCCTGCCTCGTGCGAATGGGCAGCCAGCAGCGTTCGGAGTGAACGCACGACGGCGGCGACGTAGCCTGCGCCGGCGGGCTCCGCTGCGCCAATGGCCCAGACCGGTTCGTAGGCGATCACGAGCCGGGACGCCAGGGCCCAGTCNGGGCTACCCCCAGCTCCGCCAGGAGCGACGGCGACACCTCACCCGTCCACGGGCCGTCCGCCCAGCCGCAGTTTTGAGCGCCAAGCAGAAGCGGTGATCCTGCGAGGACGCTGCCGGCGGCCGGAAGAACCGGGAACGAAGGGATCACAAACGGGACTACCCGCCCGGCCACAAGGGCCGGACGGGAGTCCACTTCGTGCTGTATGCGGGCAAGCCAGTCCAGGCAGTCCCGGTACCCCATATACATTTTGGTGCTGACGCCGACATAGCGGATCTCCGCGATGCCGCTGTGGTCAGCGCTGCCGCGTTCAGTCACGGTGTCCGGTCACTTGTTGTCGAGCAGATCGTCCGCCTTGTTGCGGAACCTCTTGGTGGCGTACATCATGATGGCCGCAACGAACGGAAGCACGCCCAAGGCGTACACGCCCATGGTGCCGGTGTCCGACGCGGTGACCTGGTTGACTGTGGTCCGCAGGATGGGGGCCACGAAGCCGCCCAGGTTACCCAGCGAGTTGATCAGGCCGATGCCCGCAGCGGCCGCCGTTCCGGTGAGGAACGCCGTCGGGTAGGACCATGCGATGGGACCGATCGAGAGGAAGCTGCACACCGCGAGGGTGATGAAAATGATGCCCAGCACCGGGAGGTGGTTGGAGCCCGCCCAGGCGGAGCCGAAGATGCACAGGCCGGTGGAGACAAACAGGCCGGTGCCCCAGACCCGGCGGCGGACGATGGTGTTGGCCGCCTTGCCGATGAAGTAGCACGCGAAGATACCGAAGAACCATGGGATGGCGGCCAGCAGGCCCACTTCGATGCCCACCTTCTGCCCGGTGAGCTGTGCCACCTGCTGCGGCAGGTAGAACGTCACGCCGTAGACCGCAATCTGGAGGCAGAAATAGATGGCGGTGAAGTACCAGACCTTGCGGTTCTTCATGGCGGCGAGGACACCGCGGGGGCCGTCCTTTTCCTTGACACCGTCTTCCAGGGCCATAACTTCCAGAAGCGCCTTCTTCTCGTCCTTGTCCAGGAATTTCGCGTCCTGCGGGGAGTTGATGAGGAAAAAGTAGGCGGCAATACCGGCGAGTACCGCGAGCATGCCTTCAATGAAGAACATAACCTGCCAGCCGGCAACGCCGGGAACCTGGTCGCCGATGTTGATGAGCCACCCCGACAGCGGGGCGCCCATCATCTGGGAGAACGGCTGCGCCAGGTAGAAGATGGCGAACATCTTCACACGGACCTTGTTGGGGAACCAGGCGGCCAGGAACATGATGACGCCCGGGAACAGGCCGGCCTCGGTCACACCCAGCAGGAAACGCAGGATGATGAAGGATGTCTCGCCCTGGACAAAAGCGAAGCAGGCGGAGACGATGCCCCACGTGATGGCGATGCGGGCGAGCCACACCTTGGCACCGAACTTGGTCAGCAACAGGTTGGAGGGGATCTCGAACAATGCGTAGCCGATGAAGAAGATACCGGCACCCAGTGCGTAGGCACCGGCTGTGATTCCGCGGTCCACCTCAAGGGCGGCCTCGGCGAAGCCCACGTTGGTGCGGTCCAGGAAAGCGACCACATAGAGGATGACGAGCATCGGCATCAGCCGGAAGGAGGCCTTGGAGATCGCCGATTTGAGAACCGGTGAATCCAGTAACTCCTTGGTGGCGTTTGTTCCAGTGGTGACAGTCATTCAAACTCCTCGTTGAGTAAGTAGGTGAGCAAATCAGTGGAAGGTGGAGCGATTAGAGCGAGAAGGCGATGAGTGCTGCGCCGACCAGGCAGGCGAACACGCCCACGGCCAGGTAAATCCTGCGTTCCTTGGTCCAGGAGCCCATGGTGGTCCTTCCTAGTGCATGTAGAGTCCGCCATCCACGTTCAGCGTCTGGCCGGAGATGTATCCGGCGTCCTCGCTGATGAGGAAGGCGATGGCTGCTGCGATGTCGCGGGTGGAACCGACGCGGTTGACCACGAGGTCCTTGGTGAGTTCGTCTTTGCGTTCCTGGCTGAGGGTGCCGCCCATGATGTCCGTGTCGATGGGGCCGGGGGAAATGGCGTTGACCGTGATGTCGTACTCCCCCAGTTCGCGGGCGGTGGCGCGGGTCAGGCCGATGACCCCTGCCTTGGCCGCCGAGTACGGCGTCTTGGAGAAAGTGCCGCCGCCGCGCTGCGCGGAGACAGAAGAGATGTTCACGATGCGTCCGATCCGGTTCTTCGCCATGGATTCGGCGACGCGGCGGGTGGCGTAATGGACACCGTTGAGGTTGATGCTCATGACGCGGTCCCATTCAGCGGCGTCCAGTTCAAGGTACGGAACGGGTGAGCTGACGCCGGCAACGTTCGCCAGTGCTACGACCTGCGGCAGCTCTGCCTCGATAGAGTCGATGGCTGCGCGAACGGAGGCTTCGTCGCCGATGTTGGCGCCGACGCCGTGGGCTTTCACTCCGTACCGGGCGGCGATTTCCTTGGCGGTGGCCCGGGACTGGGCGTCATCCAGGTCGATGATGCCGATGTTCCAGCCCTGGGCGGCAAGGTAGCCGGCCGTGGCGCGGCCGATACCGCGTTCGGAGACGGCGCCGGTGATAATTGCGGTGCGTTCAGTGGGGAAAGTCATGAAAATGCTCCTTAGTTGATGGGGGCCGGGCCGAGCTCGTCGATGAGCTTCTGCATCGCCACGTAGGCCCTGTTGCGGTAGGCGATGAGTTCCGGCGTGCGTTCGGCGGGGACGTTGAGGAAGCCCGCGCCGGACTTGGTGCCGAGTTTGCCTGCCTCCACCAGGTCACTCAGGATCTTGGGCGTGGCGAAGCGTTCCGGGAGTTCGGTCTGCAGGGACTTGTAGCAAAAGTTGTAGACGTCCAGGCCGGCCATGTCTGCGATGGCAAACGGACCGAAGAACGGCAGGCGGAAACCGAAGGTGGTGCGGACCAGGGTGTCCACGTCCTCAGCGGTCGCGATTCCCTGCTCCACAAGCTGCGCTGCCTCGTGGAAGAGGGCGTACTGCAGGCGGTTCAGGACGAATCCGGTGACGTCCTTGACCACCGCGGTCTGCTTGTTGGCGGCATGGACCAGATCGCGGACGGCACCGATGGTGGCGGCTGAAGTGCCTGCATGCGGGATGATCTCCACGCCCGGGATAAACGGGGACGGGTTCGAGAAGTGCACGCCCAGGAACCGCTCCGGGTTGGCGACCGGCTCGGACAGCTCCGCGATGGAGATCGTTGATGTGTTCGAGCCGATGATGGCATCGGCCCGGGCAGCTGCGCTGATCCGTGCCAGCGTCTGGTGCTTGATGGCGATGACTTCGGGAACGGCTTCTTCGATGAAATCGGCATCCGCCACGGCTTCCTCGATGTCCTTGGCCGGCCACAGATTGAGCTTGAGGATGGCGGTGGAACCCTCGGGGAACAGACCGTCGGCGACGAACTGGTCGGATTCGGCCAGCAGACGGTCGTAGTTCTTCTGGGCCACCTCGGCGGAGACATCGGCCAGGGCAACGCGGGCTCCGCCCAGCGCCAGGACCTGGGCAATGCCGCCGCCCATGTAGCCGGATCCGACGACGGCGATCTTGCGTGAGCTGTTAGGTGTTGTGGTCATGATCAGACTGCCTTCGTGTATTCGGGCTCATAGGAGCAGATGGCGTCAACCTTGCCGGCGGACGCTGAGCTTTCGTCAAAGCGGTACTCAAGCCACTCGCCCACGAGCTTCTTGGCGAGCTCCAGGCCGATGACCCGCTGGCCAAGAGTGAGGACCTGGGCGTTGTTGCTGAGGACAGAGCGTTCCACGGAGTAGCTGTCGTGGGCCGTCACGGCCCGGATTCCGGGGACCTTGTTGGCCGCGATGGCCACGCCCAGTCCAGTTCCGCAGATAAGGAGCGCACGGTCGGCGTCGCCGTCCGCCACTTTACGGGCGGCATTGACCGCGACGTGCGGGTAGGCGGTGGAATCGTTGGCCCCGACGCCGATGTCCAGGACCGAAGCGACGCGGCTGTCGGCCGTGAGTAGCGCTTTCAGGGCTTCCTTGTATTCGACGCCGGCTTCATCGTTGCCGATGACGATGCGCCAACCTGCGTGGGTATTCATGTCGTTGCTCCTTTTCCGGCTGCGTAGGCCAGTTCAGAATGGGTCAGCTCTGATTGCGTGAAGCCTGGCTCAGCAGGCCCGGCGTGGACGTATGCGGCAATCCGTTCGGCGATCAGTCCAAAGGAGACCGCGCCGGGGTCGGGGTGCCCCAGGCTCTTTTCGGCCAACGGACGGGCGCGGCCCTTGAGCGGGCGCAGTTCCGCTGTCTTCGCGGCCGCCGCCCGGGCAGCGACGGCGGCCGCGGTGAGAGACCCTGCCAGGGAGGTGCCGCCGTCGAACTCCCGGAGAAAGGCATCCCTGAACGGCAGGAGCGCGTCCACCATGGTCTTGTCGCCCGGCTCGGCCTTGCCAAGCTCCGTAATGGCGCCCACAAACGCGGTCACGGCGGCAACCGCGTCCTCGTCGCCGTAGGTTTCCCGGTTGCCCATAGCCAGTCCTGACGCGATGACCGCAGATCCATACAGTGCGCCTGAAGTTCCGCCGGCCCGTTCGCTCCAGGCCTCGCCGGCGGCTTCAAGCACCCGCCCCACCGAAGCGCCGGCCGTTGCGGCCTGCGCGGCAGCGTCGACTGCTGCTTCCACACCCCGGCGCATGCCGATGCCGTGGTCGCCGTCGCCCGC
Source organism: Pseudarthrobacter sp. MDT1-22 (assembly GCF_054511035.1). NCBI lineage: Bacteria > Bacillati > Actinomycetota > Actinomycetes > Micrococcales > Micrococcaceae > Pseudarthrobacter > Pseudarthrobacter sp. MDT1-22. The sequence continues at coordinate 25,719 of NZ_JBTNDK010000027.1, forward strand.
GATGGCGTCCAGGTTGCCGAGTTCTTCTTCATGTTCGACGACGACGTCCCGAACCTGCGCGAGGGCGGCGGCTGACTTCCGGCCCAGGTCGGCGGAGGCCGCCGTCGTTTCTTCCACTTCGCCGACCATGGCGTCCTCCGGTCCGGCCAGCTCGCGGAGGGCACGCGGGTCCAGGTTGCCCTTGCGGTATGCCGGTGAGTCTGCAGGGGCGGCCCAGTACTGTTCGAGTTCGTCATCCAGCCAGAGCAGCGTGAGGGAAAGCCCGGACATGTCCAGGCTCGTGACCAGCTCGCCGCATTCCGGTTCAACCACGGTCAGGCCGGCCGCAGTGAGCAGCTTTTCGATCTTGCCGAACAGGAGGAAGAGTTCGTCGTACTTGACGGTACCCAGGCCGTTGACGATGGCCACCACACGGTTTCCGCGGTGATCCGGGGTGTCCGCGAGGAGCCGCGAGACCAACAGTTCGGCGAGTTCAGAGGCCGTCGGCATGGGATGTTCCGATATGCCCGGTTCCCCGTGGATGCCCAGGCCCAGGGACATTTGGCCTGCGGGGACGCGGAACAGAGGCGCCTCTGCGCCCGGGAGGGTGCAGCCGTCGAAGGCCACGCCCAGGGAACGCGTGCGGTGATTGGCCTTGATGGCGAGCCGTTCCACGTCGTCCAGGCTCAGGCCCGCTTCAGCCGCGGCACCGGCAATCTTGAACACCGTGAGGTCGCCGGCGATGCCGCGGCGCTTTCCGATCTGGTCCAATGGCGCACTGGCGATGTCGTCGGTGACCACCACCGTACGGGTTTCGATGCCCTCGGCGTTCAGGCGCAGTTGAGCCTGGCCGAAATGAAGGACGTCGCCCGCGTAGTTGCCGTAGCTCAGCAGCACTCCCCCGCCGGCGTTTGAAGCTTTGGCCACGCGGTAAATCTGCCCGGCAGCCGGTGAAGCGAACATGTTTCCGCAGGCGGAGGCGGTTGCCAGCCCCGGCCCCACCAGGCCGGCGAAAGCCGGGTAGTGTCCGGATCCGCCGCCGACGACCAGTGCAACCTGACCGGCGGGTACCTCAGTCGAGCGGACTACACCGCCGTTCACGCGGGCGACGTAACCGCGGTTGGCTGCGACAAAGCCGTCCAGCGCCTCATCCGCAAAATCAGCGGGATTGTCGAAGATCTGGGTCATGGCTCTTCCCTAAACTCCTGCGAGTTCCGCGGCGGGCTGTTGCCGCCCCTGGGACACCTGGCTCCGGCCCATGGCGTAGCCGTCCTGCTTTGGCAGGACATGCCGGCGGAGGTATTCCTGGTTGCGCGCCGTGACGCTCAGGCCGTCACCGCCGTAGTGCTCGGCACAGATGATGCCCTGGTAGCCGGAGGCGAGTGCCACCTTGAAGGCTTCGCGGTAATTGATGAGGCCGCTCTCCATCGGGGCGGGCATGGTGATGTAGCTGTCACGCGCCACGTCCTCGTCCCGGATGTAGTTCTTCATGTGCCAGTAGTTGGAGTACGGCATGGTCTTGGCGACCATTTCGCGCCAGTCCTCGACGGGCCGGTGCAAGCGGATCAGGTTGCCGAGGTCCGGGTTGAGCCCGACATTGGCCAGGCCGATGTCCTGCACCAGCTGTACCGAGGAGTCCGCCGTGCCGAGGTACGTATCCTCGTACATTTCGAGGGACAGCAGGATGCCCACCTCTGCGGCGTGACGGCCCAGTTCCCGCAGGCGGGTGACAGCGTTGGCCCAGCTTTCCTGGTCCCCCACTGGGTCCTTGTATCCCTCAACGGTCCAGAACCACAGCTGCTTCTGCTGCTCCGGGGTAATGGCCTGGTGCAGTCCGACGGAGACAACTTCGCAGCCAAGCTCGGCCGCCGCGTCGATGGTCCGGTGGCTGTAGGCGAGGTTGTCTGCCCAGTCCGTCTCGTGGATCACGCTGCGGCGGATCGCGGAAATGACCGGGATCCCGATGCCCACATTCTCTGCAGTCTGCTTGAACTCAGCGAGCCGCTCCTTGCTCAGATCGCCGGGACGGACCCAGCTGTCTGTCAGGTCAGCGTTGGTAAAGCCGGCTTCCTTGACCTCGGTCAGGACTTCCGCCCAACTGGACGCATCGGCGTCGTTGATCTGCGTGCCCTGGGCGTCGGTCCCCGGAAACTGCAGCAGCGCTGCGGTGATGGGCCAATTCTCAGCTGTGTAAGCCACGATGCTTCACTCCTTTATAATCCTCTTTCCTATAGGATCTACTATCAAAAAGGGGTTGTCAAGATCACATCCTCGGAGGGTTCCTTCCAAACTGAGTAGCAGTAAGTGTCGTTTTGAGGGCTCATAACGACACTTACTGCTACTCAGATGGGGCCGGGCCTAGCTTTCCGGGGCGTCGGCAATGGCCCGGGAACGGACCTTGCGGATATGGTCCGCCATAGCTGCCGCTGCTTTGTCCGGATCGCCGGTGGTAACGGCATCCAGAACTCCCTGGTGTTCCGCGATGGCGTGCTCGGCATCCGTAATGCCCACGCCGCCGAAGAGGCGGAACCGTTGGACTTGTCCCCCGAGGGCTGCGTATGCGGCCTCCATAAACTGATTTCCGGTCTGCCGCGCAATCAGCTGGTGAAACCGCTCGTCAGCTTCGAGATAGTCTTTGAACTCGGCAAACGAAGGTCCCCGCGGTGCGGATTTCAAGTCCTCGACGGCCTGCTCGAGCTCGGCGAGGCCATGCTGGTTGATGCGCTCACAGGCCAGCCGGGCGTTGACAGGCTCGATTGCCAGCCGCGCCTCCATCAGTTCCGCAAAATCCTCCTGCGTAAAAACGGGAGCCACGCGGTAGCCTTTCAGCGCCACCCTCCGGACCATACCTGTGTGCTCAAGCCGGGCCAGGGCCTCGCGGACGGGGGTGGGCGAAACGTCCAGCTCGCGGGCCGTCCCGTCAATGCTGACCACCGCGCCGGGTGACAGCCGGCCATCCATAAGGGAGGCCAGGAGCTCCGCATAAACGTGGTCCGCCAGCACCTCGCGGCTGACCGCGCGGCCAGTCCTGCCGGGGCCGTTCTGGACATCTGGCCTGCTGCCGGCGCGGGGGCCTTTGGACGCGTTTTGCATAGTCAGATCCTATAGGAAGCACTGGTCGGCGACCGTTTCCGGAACGCCAAAAGCCCCGGCCAGGCGGACCTGGTCGGGGCTCTTCGTGACGCTGTGCACGGACTGTTGGCCCGTACCGAAACAGCTCAGGCCAAGAGGGAGGGCTTCAGCTGCTGCAGGCGGCCGAGGAGGCCGTTAATGAACGACGGCGATTCATCCGTTGAGAGCGTCTTGGACAGTGCCACTGCCTCACTGACCGCGACACCGTCGGGAACGTCGTCGTTGTAGAGCAGTTCCCACGTGCCGATCCGAAGGATGATGCGGTCCACCGAAGGCATCCGTTCCAAGGTCCAGCCCTGGGAATAGGTCTCGAGGAATTCGTCGATGGCAGTCTGCTGTGAGACGACACCTTCCACGATTTCCAGGGTGTACGGGTTCACGATCTGGTCGGTCAGTTCGCGCCGGGACCTGAGTACATCAAAAGCGGAAACCGAGCGCTGCTCAGCTTCGAAGAGGACATCCAGTGCCCTGTTACGGGCCTTACCGCGTGCGCTCACTACTCGCTGACCCGGCCGAGGTAGCTGCCGTCGCGAGTATCGACCTTGACCTTGGTGTTGTTCTCGACGAACAACGGAACCTGGATCTCATAGCCGGTTTCCAGGGTTGCGGGCTTGGTGCCGGCAGAGGAGCGGTCACCCTGCAGGCCAGGCTCGGTGTAGGTGATCTCCAGGACAACGCTGGGCGGAAGTTCGATGTACAGCGGGTTGCCTTCGTGGATGGCGATGTTCACCATCTGGTTCTCCAGCATGAAGTTGGTGGCGTCGCCAACAGTGGCACTGGAGACGGTGAGCTGGTCGAAGTCCGAGGTGTCCATAAACACAAAGTCGGCACCGTCCTGGTACAGGTACTGGTAGTCGCGGCGGTCAACCGTGGCGGTCTCGATCTTAAGGCCGGCGTTGAACGTCTTGTCTACAACTTTGCCGGACATCACGTTCCGCATCTTGGTCCGCACAAACGCGCCACCTTTGCCGGGCTTGACGTGCTGGAATTCAATGATGTTCCAGAGCTGGCCCTCGAGCTTAAGGACCGTTCCGTTCTTGATGTCGTTAGTGGTTGCCACTGGTATCCTCTGGTTTCTATCTGTCTGGTCAGTTGTCAGACGTTCTATGCCGGCCAGGCATGCCGAACGGCCCGCCAGCGCGTGTTTATCAAAAATCCAAGAACCATTCTACCGGTAAAACCAGAGCTGCTTGTGTCCGCGCTTTACCGGCCACCCACCCCGGAACGCGACAGGCCTGTCAGCAGGCAAGATCCAGGACGTCGCGGGCCCGCTGAAGCGCCACGGTGGACGAGTAAATCTGTGCGGCATCAGCCGATTGCGCAACCCGCAGATCCAGTGCACGGGCAAAGGCTTCCACCGCCGCGGACGTGTGTCCGGCGGCGTATTGGGTCTTGCCCAGGTATTGCAGGATCAAGGCTTCACGGTCAGTGCCCTGGAACTCCGCGAGCAGCTGCCGGAACAGCTCAAGGGCACGGTCCGTACGGTGTGAGACACGCAGCACCTCGGCCTCGAACGTGCGGAGGCGGAAGGACTCAGGGTCCTTGAAGCGGGCCTCCGCAAGCAGTTCGGCCGCCTCCGCAGCATGTCCCTCCACGATCAGGACGAAGATCTGGTCTGACGGATCCGCGGAGGCCGCCAGGGCCTCGCGGCAGGCATCCTCGTTGACGATCTCCGGCAGCAGGGACTCCGGGTTGATCCGGATTCCGGGGAAGCCAGCCTCGGGCCAGTCGCTGGTACCTGCCACGTCGCCCTGCATCAGGAGGCGATTTCCTGGTAAGCGGCGAAGAGCAGCGACGTGTCCGGGACATCCAGGATGCCCGGCTTGGCGATGCCGTCCAGAATCACAAAGCGCAGGAGGTCCCCGCGTGATTTCTTGTCGCGCCGCATGCCGTCCAGCAGCCCCTGCCAGCGGTCCCGCCGGTATGTGACCGGGAGGCCCAGTGTTTCCAGGATGCTGCGGTGGCGGTCGGCGTCGGCGTCGCTGAGCCGGCCAACGCTGCGGGCAAGTTCAGCGGCGAACATCATGCCCACAGATACCGCCGCGCCGTGGCGCCAGGAGTACCGCTCCACCAGTTCAATGGCGTGGGCCAAAGTGTGGCCGTAGTTCAGGATTTCGCGCAGCCCGGATTCCTTGAGGTCTTCCGAGACCACTTTTGCTTTGACCGCGATGGCGCGTTCAATGAGTTCGCGCAGGGCGTCGGATCCGGGGTCGGTGGCCGCAGCCGGGTCCTTTTCGATCAGGTCAAGGATGGCCGGATCTGAGATGAAGCCGCACTTGATAACTTCAGCCATGCCGGAAATGATTTCGTTCCTGGGCAACGTGTTCAGGGTGTCCAGGTCCACCAGCACTCCCGCGGGCGGGTGGAAGGAGCCCACCAGGTTCTTGCCCTCAGCCGTGTTGATGCCGGTCTTTCCACCCACGGAAGCATCCACCATGCCCAGCAGGCTGGTGGGCATGTGGATGACCTTGACACCGCGGAGCCAGGTGGCCGCGACAAAACCGGCGAGGTCGGTGACGGCCCCGCCGCCCACTGCCACGATGGCGTCGGAGCGTGTGAAGTCGTTTTGGCCCAGGACCTGCCAACAGAAAGCGGCGACCTGGATGTGCTTGCCTTCTTCGGCGTCCGGGATTTCCGCGGTCAGCGAGGTGAACCCAGCAGCAGCCAGCTCGTCGCGGACGGTGTCACCCGTGAGCCGCAGCGCACGGGGATGGATGACCAGCACACGCCGGACCCGCTCCCCCAGCAACGCGGGAAGGTTCCCCAGCAGACCGCGGCCGACTACGACGTCGTAGTTCTGCCCTGCGGATTCGCCGGTGACCTTGATGACTGTTGAATCAACGCTCAATTTTCAACTTCCTGTTTGGCGGCCGCGTAGTCACGCAGCGCAACTTCGAGCCGGTGTCCCAGCTCGCTGACCGAGCCATGGCGGACATCCACCACAAGGTCGGCCAGCCGTTCGTAAACGGGTTTCCTGGTAATAAACAGAGCGGACCATCGGGCCATGGCATCGCCGGCGAGCAGCGGCCGGCCCGAGTTCCGGGCAATGCGGACGGCCACGGTTTCCTCATCACATTCGAGGTACACCACAGTGCAGCGGCCCAGGAGCTGCTGCGTTCCGGAATCCAGCACTGCACCGCCGCCCAGGGAAATCACGCTGGCCGAGCCTTCTGCATGCTCCACAGCGCTGGCCACGGTCCGGGCCTCAATCTCCCGGAACGCGTGCTCGCCGCGTCCAGCAAAGATCGAAGCGATACTGCCGTTGGCGTCCACGATCAGATTGTCCGTATCGACGAACGGCACGTCCAACACCTTGGCCAGCTCGTGGCCGATGGCGGACTTTCCCACCGCCATGGGCCCGATGAGGACAATGGGCCGGTTGCCAGGCACACCGGCCTTGCGGCTCCCGGGCACTAGTGGCCGATCGAGTCCAGGGATGCCGGAATGTTGTCCAGGTAACCCTTGATGTTGCGGGCGGTCTCCGCCACGGAGTCACCGCCGAACTTCTCCGTGACGGCTTCCGCCAGGACCAGCGCCACCATCGCCTCCGCCACAACACCGGCGGCCGGCACGGCACAGACGTCCGAGCGCTGGTGGTGCGCCTTCGCAGGCTCCCCCGTGCTGACGTCAACCGTGCGCAGGGCGCGGGGCACCGTGGCGATGGGCTTCATGGCCGCACGCACGCGCAGCACATCGCCAATGCTCATGCCGCCTTCAATGCCGCCGGCCCGATTGCTGGTACGGATGATCTTGCCGTCGGCGTCCTTGACGATTTCGTCGTGGGCAGCGGAGCCGCGGCGTGCGGCGGTGAGGAATCCGTCGCCGACTTCGACGCCCTTGATGGCCTGAATGCCCATCAGGGCGGCGGCGAGCCGGGAGTCGAGCCTGCGGTCCCAGTGGACGTAACTGCCCAGTCCGGGCGGCAGTCCGTATGCGAGGACTTCCACCACACCGCCCAGGGTTTCGCCTTCTTTGTGTGCGGCGTCAACCTCGGCCACCATGGCGTCGGACGTCTCGCGGTCAAAGCAGCGCAAGGGATCGGCGTCGAGCGCGATCACATTGGCGGGAACGGGCAACGGACGGCCCTCGGGCACCGTCACGCTGGCAATGGAGACTGTGTGGCTGACCAGTTCGATGCCGAGCGCTTTGAGGAACTGGGACGCGACGGTGCCCATGGCAACACGGGTGGCGGTCTCCCGCGCGCTGGCGCGTTCCAGGACGGGCCGGGCTTCGGAGAACCCGTACTTCTGCATCCCGGTGAAATCTGCGTGTCCCGGACGGGGCCGGGTCAGGGGCGCATTGCGGGCCTGGTCGGCCAGGATTTCCGGATCCACCGGATCGGCAGCCATGATCTGCTCCCACTTTGGCCATTCGGAGTTGGCGACCTGGACGGCCACCGGACCGCCCTGGGTCAGGCCGTGGCGGACGCCGCCGAGAATGGTGACTACGTCCTGCTCGAACTTCATACGTGCGCCCCGGCCATAGCCAAGGCGGCGGCGAGCCAATGATTCGGCGATCTGCCCGCTGGTGAGTTCAACACCGGCGGGGACGCCTTCAATAATTCCCATCAGGGCCGGACCATGGGATTCACCGGCAGTCAACCAACGCAACATAATTTCCATCCTGCCACGTATGGCGGTCAGAACGCCCGTCGGGGAAGGCCGACTGCGTCACACATCACATCTATGACAGCTGCATTAACGTCGTCACCGCGACGGGTGAACAGGCGTACCTGCTCCACCGCCTGGTACATCAACATTTCAAGTCCGGGCACCACGGCGCCGCCGCCAGACTGCCATACCGACGCAATCCGGCTGGGCCAGGGATCGTAGGCCACATCCAGGAGGACACCGGGCGTTCCGGTTCCCAACACAGCGATCTCCGCTGCCAGGCCGTCCGCTGCGCGCGGCGGGAGCGTGGAAATCACGACGTCGGCACTTGCCGTCGGAACGGCGGCTTCGGTCAGCGGCCGGACGACGATGGAAAGGCCAACTCCGGCCGCGGCGGCGTGCGCTTCGTCAGCCCGGGACGTATCCCGGACGAACACCTGGGCGTGCTGCGTGCCCAGATCCTTCAGCGCGGCCACAGCGGCAGCAGCTGTTCCGCCTCCGCCCAGGACGACGGCGGCCGGGCTGGCCGCCACTCCGGCGTTCAGGACAGCGTTGACGATGCCGGCGACGTCGGTGTTGTAGCCGATGCGCCTGACGGAACCGAGGTCTTCTTCGAAAGCCACTGTGTTGACCACACCCAATGTCCGTGCCACGCCGCGGACTTCGTCCACTTGGGCAACCATGCCAGATTTCAGGGGCATGGTGACTGAGAGTCCACGCCAGCCCTGCTGCGTCCTGACCTGTTCCATAAAGGCGGGCAGCGCCTGCTCGGTCAGGTCCAGGGCCGTGTAGCCAATATCCACCCCGAGTTTGCCGTAGGCCGCCAGGTGCAGGGCCGGTGACTTGGAGTGGCTGATCGGATGGCCCAGGACCGCAGCCCGGAGTCTCATGTGCAGCGGCCCACGTTGGCCTGGCACCAGGTGTTGTACTGGTCGACGTAGACGTTGTGCTCGTCGAGCGTCTTGGAGAACTTTGTCTCCTTCGTGTCCAGGTTGATGGTTACCCAGTACAGGTAGTTGTTGGTTTTGGGCTTCGCGGCCGCATCAATGGCGGTCTTGCCCGGAGAGCCGATGGGGCCCGGCGGCAGGCCAGGGTTGGCGTAGGTGTTGTACAGGTTGGACTTGTCCTGGCGCTCTTCATCGGTGAAGTTGAAGCTCTTGGTGCCCAGTCCGTACGTCACGGCCGAATCGACCTGCAGGTAACCGGAGGTCTGGTCATTCGGCTTGAGGCGGTTGTAGATGGCTCCGGCAACGTCGCCGTACTCAGCCTGGCCGCCTTCGGCCTGCACAATGCTCGCCACGATCACAGCTTCATACTGCTTCGCCGGATCGGTGATGCCCTGTGCCACAAGTTCGTCGGTGGTTCCCTTGACCAGCGACTGGAGGATGTCCTTGGCCGGTGTGCCGAGCGGGAAGCGGTACTCCCCCGGAGCGAGGTAGCCCTCAAGGTTTTTGGCGTTGGCCGGAAGGCCAAACTGTGCGGGGGCGTCGCTGAATGCCTTCAGTTGCTGCAGCGATACACCGGAGCCCTCGGAGATGGCCTGCAGCGACTCGCCGACCCTGAGACCGGCACTCAAGGCGAAGTAGATGACCTTGCTCTTATCGGTGCCGAGCAGGAGGCTGACGGCGTCGGAGTTCTTCATCTCCATCTTGAATGTGTAATCCCCCGGCGACAACGTTCCGCCGGAAGACGCAAATGCCTGCAGGAAAGTGTCAGCGTTGGCCACGACTTTGCCGCTCTCGAGTTTGGTGGCCACGGAACGCGTACCTTCACCGGGCTGGACTGAAACCACGACTTCGCCCGTGCCGGGACCGGGGTAGTCGGCCGCTTTGTCGTTTCCAAGCAGTGGTTTGATGAACTGCGCACCCACGGCAATGGCAGCCACGAAGACCACGAGAGTCAGGAACAGGGCGAGGAGGCGCCGCCGGCGCCGTACCTTTTTTGACGGCTTCGCCACTACCGAAACCGCGGCTGCACCGGCGAACAGGCCGGCGTCGCGGTGGTCATCATCGACGTGTTCATCATCGGGGTGGTGATCATCATGGTGGCCTGCATCGTGGTGTGCTTCGTCCGGATAGTGGTGCCCGGCGTCGTGGAAGGCTTCGTCCGGATGGTGGTGGCCGGCGTCGTGCGCTTCATAAAAGTGCTCGTCATCGGGGAGGTATTCCTGGACCAGGGCGTCATCCGGATGTTGGGCTGCGGCCGGACCAGCGTCCTGGATGGAAGGCGGGGTGTCCGGCGCTGTGGGAATAACCGGCTGCGGCTCCGGAACAGGAGCAGGAGCAGGAACAGGCGCATCCTGCCCAGTCTCATAGGCCTGTTCGGGAACCACATCGCTGCTTCCCGTGTGCTTCTCCCGGGCGCGGAGCTCTTTGCGGGTCAGCGGCCTGGCGCCATCGTTGCTCGTGGCGCCTGAGGCGTCGTCGTTATTGGACGGGCTCACTGTAGCCTTCCGTGTTCTGAGATCGAGTCGTGCCTTCCGGGGCCGCATGGTCGGGCTGGACTGCCGAACCTGCTCCGGATGGCCGAGTACGGGGCGGCGCAGTCACGCGGCTGCCAACGTCCGTTCCCCTGGCTTTTTGCATGTCGATGGCGTGCTGGAGGATGCCTGCCGCCGCGACCTGATCCACCACTTTACGGTGGTTCCGGCTGCTCATGCCAGCTTCGTGCAGGTTACGGTGCGCCGTAACACTGCTCAGGCGTTCGTCTACCAGATTGACCGGAACATCCATTCCGCGGGCAGCGAGCTCCGCAGCCAGCAGTTCGGCGTAGTCGGTTGCCATCCTGGCAGAGGCGTGCTCCTCGCCCTTCATGGTGCGGGGAAGCCCCACAAAAACCTGGACGGCGCCAAGTTCCCCAGCGAGCGACGCGATGACACGCACGTCGGAATTCTTCTTGGCGTTGCGGTCCAGGGTCTTGTACGGAGTGGCCAGGATTTCGTCCCGGTCGCAGATGGCGACGCCCACGCGGACGGTGCCGACGTCTACCCCCAGTTTGATGCCCTGGGGGTAGACGGCGGCGCCAGCGGATTCTGTCACGGGTTCCCTAGCGCCGGGAGATGGCGTCCACAACGGCGGCCAGCGCCGGTGCGACCTTGGCGGCGTCCGTGCCGCCACCCTGGGCGACGTCGTCCTTGCCGCCGCCGCCACCGCCGAGGATTCCCGCCGCGAGCCGGACCAGGGCGCCGGCTTTCACGCCGGCTTCCCGGGCTGCCTCGTTGGTGGCCACGAGGATCATGGGCCGGTCATTGCTGACGCCGGCAACCGCCACGGTGGACGCGCCCGAACCGAGGCGGTTGCGCAAGTCAAGGGCAAGGTTGCGGATGTCGTCGGCCCCGCCGATCTGGCCGGCGTCGTGGGCGATGACCTGGATGCCGGCTGTGTCCCGGGCGGTGCCCACAAGGTTTCCGGCCGCTGCGGCCATCTGTTCCTTGCGCAGCCGGTCGAGTTCCTTCTCCGTTGCCTTGAGCTTGTTCAGCGTGCTGGCGATCCTGTCGGCGAGCTGGCCGGAAGGCACTTTGAGCATCTCAGTCAGTTCGGTCACGAGGGCGCGTTCGGCGGCCAGGTGGCGGAAGGCATCCATGCCCACAAACGCCTCAACACGGCGGTTGCCTGAGCCGACTGACTGCTCACCGAGCAGCGACAGGCTGCCGATCAGGGACGTGTTTGCTACGTGCGTGCCGCCGCAGAGTTCCCGGGACCACGCGCCGTCGATCTCCACAACTCGGACTTCGCTGCCGTAGTTTTCGCCGAAGAGCGCCATGGCACCCAGCGCCTTGGCCTCTGCCAGGCCCATGACCTTGGTGTCCACGCGGAAGTTGTTGCGGATGGCGAGGTTGGAAACTTCCTCGATTTCCGAACGCGTGGCGGTGCTGAGGCCTTCGCCCCAGGCGAAGTCGAAGCGCAGGTAGCCGGCCTTGTTGTAGGAACCGCGCTGGGTGGCTTCGAGGCCAAGGATCTGGTGCAGGGCGGCGTGGACGATGTGCGTGCCGGTGTGGGCCTGCTCGGCGGCGTGACGCCGCTCGCGGTCCACGGCTGCGCGGACCAGTGAGTCGGAACCGATCTCGCCTTCGCGGACGATTGCCTTGTGGACGCTCAGTCCCTTGATGGGGCGCTGGACGTCCAGGACTTCGACGACGAATCCGTCACCGGTGATGAGGCCCGTGTCAGCCGACTGCCCGCCGGCTTCAGCGTAGAACGGCGTCTCCGCCAGGACGAGTTCAATTTCGTCGCCGGTGGCGGCGTGCCCCACATTCTGTCCGCGGTTGAGGATGCCCCGGACCCGGGACTCACCATCCAGCTCGGTGTATCCGGTGAAGACAGTCTCGCCCTGGGCCAGAAGTTCCTGGAAGGCACTTAGATCGGCGTGGCCACCCTTCTTGCCCTTGGCGTCGGCCTGCGCGCGCTGGCGCTGTTCGAGCATCAAGCGGCGGAATTCCGGTTCATCGACCTTGAGTCCGGCTTCCTCGGCCATTTCCAGGGTGAGGTCGATCGGGAAACCGTAAGTGTCGTGAAGGGCGAAGGCGTCGGCGCCGGACAGCGGCGTGCCTGCGGCCTTGGAATCAATTACGGCGTCTTCAAGCCGGGCGGTACCTGACGCGATGGTGCGCAGGAAGGCCCGCTCTTCGGCATAGGCGATCCTGCTGATGCGGTCAAAGTCCGTCGCCACGATGGGGTAGACACCCTTCATGGCATCGCGTGAGGCGGGGAGCAGGTCCGGCAGGCAGGCCTTTTCGACGCCGAGCAGGCGCATGGAACGCACGGCGCGGCGGATCAGCCGGCGCAGGACGTAGCCGCGGCCCTCGTTGGACGGCGTCACGCCGTCGGCGATCAGCATAAGAGCCGAACGGATGTGGTCACCCACAACCCGCATGCGGACGTCGTCCGTGTGGTGCGGATCCTCAGGTGTTTCGGCCGACGTGTACTCCCGGCCCGACAGCTCGGCAGCCCTGTCGATCACAGGCCGGACCTGGTCGGTCTCGTACATGTTCTCGACGCCCTGCAGGATCATCGCGAGGCGCTCCATGCCGAGGCCGGTATCGATGTTCTTTTTGGGCAGCTCGCCGACGACGTCGAAGTCGTCCTTGGACCGGACGTTGTCGATCTGGTACTGCATGAATACCAGGTTCCAGATTTCAACGTACCGGTTTTCGTCGGCGATGGGACCGCCCTCGACGCCGTAGGCAGGGCCCCGGTCGTAGTAGATCTCCGAGCACGGGCCTGCGGGGCCCGGCTGGCCGGTGTGCCAGTAGTTGTCGGCCTTGCCCATACGCTGGATGCGCTCGGACGGAACGCCGGTGTGCGTCAGCCACAGCTCCTTGGCTTCGTCGTCCTCTTCGTAAACCGTCACCCACAGCAGTTCCGGCGGAAGGCCGTAGCCGCCGTCGTCCACGCTCTTGGTGAGCAGCTCCCAGGCGTACTTGATGGCGTCTTCCTTGAAGTAATCGCCGAAGGAGAAGTTGCCGCACATCTGGAAGAAGGTGCCGTGGCGGGCGGTTTTGCCCACCTCTTCGATGTCACCGGTGCGGATGCACTTCTGAACGCTGGTGGCCCGGTCGAAAGGGGCTTCTTCACGGGCAGTCAGGTAGGGGATAAACGGGACCATGCCGGCCACGGTGAACAGGAGGGAGGGGTCGCTGGAGACCAGCGAGGCGGAGGGAACCGCGGTGTGCCCTTTGCTGACAAAAAAGTCCACCCAGCGCTTTGTGATCTCCTGCGACTTCATGAGCTGATTACATACCCTTCTCGGTTCACGCGTTGTGCCACGCATGACTTATTGATTCAGACGGCAGTGCCGGCAAGCGGCTGCTGGTTTAATTCTCGCGCGTTTTCCCGCGCGTTCAGCGGCGGGCTGGATCCCGCGATGGGACGGCCGGGGAGTCGATCCCGAGGGCGGCCCGGAGGTCCGTCTCCCGCTCATGCATTCCGGCACGCACGGCATCGGCGAAGTCGTACACGCCGTCAGCCAACCGGCCCACGGCGCGGTTCAGGCCTTCCGGCCCCAGGTTCGCCTGCATATTAGACTGCGCTTCGCTGATCTTGCGGAACGCGATGACTCCGATGGCCACGCCGATTCCCATCCAGACAAATCGTTTCATTTCAGTTCTCCGGTGGCTTAGCGGCTGCGGCGGCCGGGGGCCGGCTTCTTGCGGTTGGCGAGGGCGGAGCGCACGCCGTAGCTGAAGGCTGCCACCTTGATCAGCGGTGAACCGACGGTCGCTGCAACGAGTGATGACAGCGCTGAGAGGTTTGCCGACGCATCTGAAACGTTGGAGGCGATGCCATCCACCTTCTTCAACTGCTGGTTGGTGGTGGACACAGTCGCGGTGACTTCGTCCATCAGGGGCGTGGCCCCGTCGCTGAGGGAGCGGATGGAGGTCCGGATTTCCTCCAGCACACTGCCGAGCTTCAGGATGGGCACGGCGAGCAGCAGCACCAGCAGCGCGAACACCCCGGCTGCGATCAGGCCGGCAATATCGCCACCAGACATAGACGTTCATCTCCTTGAAACTGACGTGGATCCGTTACCTGCGCGCACGCTGCCTTGATGCGTTCCACAGATGTCCCCCAAGTACCTTACATACAAAGAAGCCCGTGGCGCTTGCCACGGGCTTCTTTGGATACGCTGCTGGGATTTAGCGTGCGTAGAATTCGACGACGAGCTGCTCTTCGCAGGTTACGGGAACCTCGGAGCGCTTCGGGCGACGGACCAGGCGGGCCTGCAGGGCGTCAAGCTTGACGTCCAGGTAGGCCGGAACCTGGGGCAGGACGTCGCGGTGTGCGCCGGCTGCTGCAACCTGGAGCGGAACCATGGTTTCGCTGCGGGTGTGGACGTGGACAAGCTGGCCTTCGCTGACGCGGAAGGACGGGCGGTCAACGCGGATGCCGTCAACCATGATGTGGCGGTGCACAACGAGCTGGCGGGCCTGGGCGATGGTGCGGGCGAAGCCGGCACGCAGCACGAGGGCGTCAAGACGCATTTCGAGCAGTTCGATCAGGTTTTCACCAGTCAGGCCCTTGGTGCGGCGGGCTTCTTCGAAGGCGCGGGTCATCTGGGCTTCGCGGATGCCGTACTGGGCGCGCAGACGCTGCTTTTCGCGCAGACGTACGGCGTAGTCGGAGTCCTGCTTCTTGCGGGCACGGCCATGCTCACCGGGGCCGTACGGGCGGCGCTCCATGTACTTGGCGGCCTTGGGGGTCAGAGCAATGCCGAGTGCACGCGAGAGGCGTGCTGTACGGCGAGCACGAGTGTTGTTAGCCACTTGTGTCCTTCCAATATCTGCGGTGTGTCAGTGTTACTGGCCTCCACGATGGAGAGCATCGGCCAACCGCTGCCTTTTGCTACTGGGCACAGGGCTACCCCAACGAAACAGCAGAAAATACTGAAGGATGGGGAGATTGCGTCCGCGCCTTGCCAGACAACGAACAATCATAGCAGGATTCGCCTGCAATCCCACACTCCGGCCGCCGCTCCCCCGCGTCACTCCGATGGCATAGCTGCCGGGGTCACTCCACCGCCGACGCCGGTCAGTTGCCGCGGATGATCTTCCGCAGCCGTTCGAGGCGCACGGCGATGTCCCGTTCCGCGCCGTTAGCGGTGGGCTCGTAGTAGTCCCGACCCACGAGGTCATCCGGCGGGTACTGCTGGCTGGCCACGGAATGGGGGGCATCGTGGGCGTACTTGTAGCCGAGCCCGTGGCCCAGCTGCTTGGACCCCGGGTAGTGCGCATCGCGCAGGTGCGCCGGTATCCCGTTGCCCAGACCGGCACGGACATCCGCGACGGCCTTGTTGATTCCCATGTACGCGGCATTGGATTTCGGTGCGGTGGCCAGATGCACCACGGCCTCGGCCAGGACGATCCGCCCCTCGGGCATGCCGATCAGCTGTACCGCCTGCGCGGCGGCAACCGCCGTCTGCAGCGCTGTAGGGTCCGCCATTCCCACGTCCTCCGCTGCAGAAATCACAATCCGCCGGGCAATGAACTTCGGGTCCTCCCCAGCTTCCAGCATCCTGGCGAGGTAGTGCAGTGCTGCGTCCACATCAGAGCCGCGGACCGATTTTATGAAGGCACTGACTACGTCGTAGTGCTGGTCGCCGGCCCGGTCGTAGCGCACGGCGGCCACATCCAGGGCGCGCTCGGTGTGTTTCAGCTCGACGGTGACCAGCGAGTCGGCATCGGCGTCGTCTGCATCGCCGAAGGCCACACCCGATGCGGCCTCGAGGGCCGTCAGTGCGCGCCGCGCGTCGCCGCCGGCGAGCCTGACGAGGTGCGCCAGGGCCTCGGCACTGAGCTCCACTTTCCCGTTCAGGCCGCGATCGTCCGACACGGCGCGCTGCAGGAGCCCTTCAATGTCCGCCTCCGTCAGCGGTTTCAGGGTGAGCAGGAGGGAACGGGACAGCAGTGGCGAGACCACCGAAAAGGACGGGTTTTCCGTGGTTGCCGCCACGAGTACCACCCAGCGGTTCTCCACGCCGGGCAGCAGGGCATCCTGCTGTGCCTTATTGAAGCGGTGGATCTCGTCGAGGAAAAGCACCGTGGTGGTTTTGTACAGATCCCGCGCCGTGAGGGCTTCGTCCATGACCCGCCGAACGTCCTTGACGCCCGCGGTGATGGCGGACAACTCCACGAACTTCCGCCCCTTGCCCTTCGCGATCACATGGGCGAGCGTGGTTTTTCCGGTCCCGGGCGGTCCCCAGAGGATCAGCGAGCTGGGGCCTGCTGGACCCAGGGCGTCGGTGCCGGCCGCCAACTGCCGCAACGGCGATCCCTGCCCCAGCAGGTGCTGCTGTCCCACCACATCATCCAAGGTGCGCGGCCGCATCCGGACGGCCAAGGGGCTGCGCGGCGCGGCGGTACGGCCGGTCCCGGCGGGGCCAGCCGACGACGGTTCGTCACTGTCGTCGTCGTCATTGCCATGCCCTTGGGCGAAGAGATCATCCACATAGATAGGCTACTCATTAGTTCACCGCCCCACTTCCGCCCTCCATTTTCCGCCCGCCACCTAAGGGATCCCGCCATGAGCGCACGCAGCACCCCCGGCGCCGGCCGTCCGGGGTCCGTCAGGACCGCGTTTGTGTCCGGCGAACGCCTGGCCGGATGGGCGGACCGCTTCGGGGCCGCGCACGGCGGCTTCCGGCTCAGCGATGACGACGACGGCGTGCGGCTTGTCGCAGCCGACGGCACCATCGCGCTGCTCCAGGCGCCGTGGCCACCCGACGGGCGGCCCGGACGTGGTGCCGATCCCCTGGAACGCCTGGCGTCTGTTGCAGCCCAGCCCCGGACCGCGGGCCTGGTGCTCGTGCGGCGCGGAGGCTATGCGGTGGCCGTGGCCAGGGAAGGCACCTTGACGGCGTCCAAGACCGGATCCCGCTACGTGCAGTCCCGGACTGCTGCGGGAGGCCAGTCCCAGCAGCGGTTCGCGCGCCGTCGGGCCAACCAGGCAGATGAACTGGTGGAGAAGGTGGCAGGCCACGCAGCAGCGATCTTCGGCGGCCACTCCGTCGAGTACCTTGCTCCCGGCGGAGACCGGACCCTGGCCGGGCTGGTCATGGACCACCCGGCCCTGAGGCTCTATGCCTCAGTCCCCCGGCTGGACTTCCTGGACGTGCCTGATCCCAACGGCGCGGTGATGCGGAAGGCAGCAGCGGATGTCTGTGCCGCGCGGATCCAGGTAGCGGACGCGCCGGATTGAAACGGGCCTGCTTCCTAGGTCAGGGTCCAGGAGCGTTTCGACAACCCGTACCAGAACCCGTCGATTGCAGTCTTCGCGTGCAGTTCACCGGAGCCATAGGCTGCGCCGAGCCCAACATAGAGCGGCGCCCAGTGCTCGCTGCGCGGGTGAGCCTGCCGGGCGGCTGGGGCCTTGTTCAGGAAATCGAGGATGGCGTCGACGTCGCCGCGCGCCATGGCCTCTTCGGCCCAGTGGTCAAACTCGCTCGAGGCTGCCGGCGGCGCAACGTCTGGCCCTCCGGACGGGCTGAACCAGCGGAGATTGTGAGTGGTGAACCCGGAACCGACAATGAGGGTGCCGCGTTCGCGCAGCGGTGCCAGCGACATGCCGAGGTTAAACAGACCCTGCGGATCGAGGGTGGGTATGGACATCTGGACCACCGGAACATCTGCTTCGGGGAACATCTCCTTGAGAGGCACGTAGGCTCCGTGGTCCAGCCCACGGCTCTCATCGCGTTCGACATGATGGCCATGCCCGGCCACCAGCCGTTCCACCTCCGTAGCGAGCCCCGGAGCCTGCGGTGCGTCGTACGTGACGTCGTAGTACTTCTGCGCGAAGCCGCCAAAGTCATAAACAAGGCCTGGATCCCGCTGGGTGGCGCTCAGCGTAACGGGGGCGTGTTCCCGTGCGCTGACACCATCAGGATGTCCTTGGGCTTGTTAAAGGTGCCGGACCAGTCGTGAAGCTGCCGTGTCCAGGTAGCGTCGTCGGCAAGCGGCGGAGCACCGTGGCTGAGAAAGAGAACCGGAGACAGGCCAAGTGTTTGTGTCACGGAACCATGCTACCTTTTTTTATTGAATCTTAAAGCATTAATAGTTATCCACAACCGGCCGGCGGTGACAAGCGCCGGCCACCCCTTCCTGCCTAGACTCCCCAGCAAGGGGCCGCTGCCGCGGCCCGGGTCAGCTGCCGGGGAAGATATGAACTTACGAATGAGACTGGCTGCCGTTGTGGCAGCGCTGACACTGTTTTGCACCGCCTGCACCGACGGCAGCTGGCTGGACCGGACCCGCCTGTCGTTCCACACCGGGGGCATCGACACCGCACTGGCCAGCGAAGACCGCACCAGGAATTCACTGACAGCAATGGCTAGCCGGGGGCAAGAAGTCCTCGCCGTCCTGGACATCACCACGTCAACTTCGACGGCCACCGCGCTGCCTACTCCCCAGACAACGGCGCCTCCTGGCAACCAGTCTTGTTTGATGGCCAGACAGATCCCGGCATGGCGCTGGCCAACAAGCCCACCGCCCGCCAGGGCCAATGGCTCCTGCTCGGGCACCGCAATGGAGAGGTCTTCGCCTTCACCAGCAGTAACGGCACGGACTTTAGCCTTCAGCCGGAACCAATTCTTGAAACCTCCGCCACCAGCCTGAACGCAGCCGTGGGCATGGCCCAGGGCTGGCTCCTCGCCACAACACCCGACCGCGAATCCGGCGGCACGGCCATTACGCTCTATCAGAGCAGCGACGGATCAGCTTGGACCGCCCGGGACGGGACAGCTGCCGGGCTGCCCCGTCCGCACTGCACCTTCCATCCCCTGAACATGGCCGCGGGCCCAGCAGCCGTGCTTCTCGTGGGGCAGGAAAACGATCCCAGCCGTCCACCATTTTCACGCGCCTTCTCCTCCACCGACGGCGGGAATAGTTGGCAGAATGCCACACCGGACAGCTCGGGTGTGGGTCTCCTCGGCAACGCCCTCTGGGGGTATCTACGCGGAGAGAAGATCAGCCAGGCTCAGACCTGGTTGATCGACCACCAGGAGCCTAATGGATTGTTCACGGGACATCTGTTGCGGGACCCGTTACCACGACTTACAACTGTGGTTCACTCTGGCCGTGTGCCGGACACTCGGCCGCATGCCGCAGCCCTGAGCCGGCGCCGCGCAAGAACTGCCCTGCGCAAAGCCGCGAGGATGGACGGCCCGGGACCGCAAAGAGCGAAAAGGCAATCCCTAGGAGGGTTCCCTCCGCACCGGTAGCGGTTATTCCTCGTGCTTAACCTTGTGAACGCGGGTAACAACGGTGGGGCAGGGTACCCGCTGCAGGACCGCATGAGCGGTGGAACCCAGCAAGAGCCTGCTGAACCCGCCGCGTCCACGGCTGCCTAGGACCAGCAACCGTGCGCTGGCTGCCGCATCCACTAGCGCCTTCGCGGGATCCTCGTCATTTTCGAGCCGCTGATGTACTACGAGGTCCGGATACTTGTCCGTGAGGCCCGCGACTGATTCAGCCAGGACGATCTTGTCCTCTTCTTGAATCGCCTCGGCCAGGCCTCTGCCAGGCATCCCACGCTGAATCCACCAGGCGGGGCGCCGGAAAGCCAGCACCGCGGTGAGCTCGTCCCCCTCGCGGTCCGCTTCTGCCGCTGCCAGTGCAACAGCCTGGAGTGATTCCTCAGAGCCGTCCACGCCGACCACAACTCCCCGACCCTCCGGGCCCTGGCCTTGCGGAATGACGGCTACCGGGCTATCCGATAGCATGACCACCTGCAGCGCGCGGTCCGTCATGGGTCCTCCGTCTGCCCAGTTCCGAGTGTGTGATCCGATGACCACCATGGACGCGCTTTCGCAGGCGGCTGCGATCCTGCCTCAGGCCGGCACGACGCACGTGTGGAGCGCGCGAGGTCCGCAGCCCGGGTTGAGCAGGAAGCCTGCGACCAGGACACACGGTTGTTGGAACAGGCAAGCCGTGAGGCCGCTGCGCTGCAGGAGTCGGGCCGGGACCGTATTCCCGCAGCCGTCGGCAGGGGTGTTGACACGTTACCGAGCCCGCAGAGTGCCGGACAGAAATGAAAGCGATTGGGTCGCGGTCTCTGTTCGGGCCCGATCCATGGCCAGGCGCCGTTCGGCGCCGGAACCAGCCGGCGCATGGCCGCCCTGCCGACTCTGCAAAGTGCCCTGCCCCTAAGCCGACTGACCAGCGTCGTGCTCTACCTGTCTTCAACCGGGCTTTCGTCCCGGTGGGGACCGTTTTGGTGCCGTTGCCAGTACCCCCACCGGAAGCGGTCCAAGCGGCGCCGGAGGGGCGGTTCATGCGCGAACTCGACGCGGAACGTCACCAGGGACATTGCAACGCGGCGTCGAAACGATGACCAGCTGGCGAAGGGCCGCGCGGAAACCCCGACCCGCAAGGTGGGGTCGTAGATAACCGTCATGTCCGGTCGCAGGCGGTAGGAAATATCGAAGTCATCATGGACATCGGCGTTGTCCCGGACCACGATGGTGCGGATTGCCGCCCAGACACCCCGCCGCAGCGCAAAGTTGGAACCAAACACCGGCGGATGGCCCATCAGGAAGCCAACGACAGTGAAATAGCCTCCCAGGAACAGGTACCGGCCCGTCCAGCGGACCAAGAGGTTCCCGCCGTAAAAATCAGCGGGTCCAGTGACAGCCGTGAGCGGCCCGGATGCCTGAAGGATCCGCTCCACGTGCTCAAGCCAGTCTTGGGGCGGCCTGGAGTCGGTGTCCAGCCTGGCGATGATCTCCCCCGCTGCGGCATCAAAACCGGCAGCAGCCGTTGCCGGAATGCCTGGCAGGTCCACAGGTATGCGCCTCACGCCGGCCGTGGCGCAGATGGCAGATGTGTCAGCTGCTTGCGTTGTCCACCACGATGATTTCATCGGCAGGCCTGCTCTGTTGGGACAGCAGGGCGAGGCACGTTTTCAGCTTTGGAGCGTCATTGCGGGTGGGGATGATATCCGAGACGGTGGGCATGGCGCGGCCTCCTTTGGCGGTCAACCGGCAAGCCGGGCGCCGGCCGGCCTGGAAATCCCGATGGTCGGGGTCGGGGTACGTCAGGGCGATCGGGTATTCCTGGAATGTCCTCCAGCAGCTTCCGGGGAGCCGCCTCGTCCTCCTCGATCCGTTCGATCAGGAACTCGACAATGTCCAACAGCGAGAGCCCGCCCCACTGCCAGCGAAGCGGCACTCGTTGCCCACTAAATGCACGAGGAGCGGGATCACGAGGAAGGCAACGATCACTTGCGCCGTCATTGTCAGCACGGCCGACCAGCCGCCGTCGAGCGTCGGATCCAGCCCAGATGGCATTCTAGGCGTCTGCCATGCAGCCGGCTGTCCGGCGGGCCCAGACAACGTTGAGGCGGCGGCGGGCACGGGACCGAAGCTCGGCCGAGGCATCGACGGGCCGCAGCGCTCAGTACCGCTCAGGTTCGTCTCCCAGTTCAAAATGGCGACCACTAATGCGTGTCGGCGTGATCTCGACATAGGTGTATTTCCGCGTCGGAATCCACGGTT
>NZ_JBTNDK010000028.1:0-46152 GCF_054511035.1 Pseudarthrobacter sp. MDT1-22
CCGGCCGACGCATCGAAATAAAGACAGCCAAAGCGTCAGACAGGCTCTGAGTCAGACCAACCCGAACCCCACATCAATCATTACTGACAGGCTCGATCACCGGAGATAACAGGCTCGATCACCGGCGGCCACTGAGCCCGCAGCTTCACTGAGTTAAGTACGACGGCGGCATTCCCCTTCGCTTCCCCGCGAACCGGAGTGCCGCCGTCGTTCGTTCTATTCGGTTCCGCGGAACTCGTCCTCGTCGAGTGGAACCACGCGCTCCTCGGCGTCGACTGCCACCGGGGGCGTGGGAACCACCACCCTGTCGGCGTCCAGGAATTCGTCCTCGGCGTCCCAGTCGTCCACGCTGATGGGGACGTCCTCGGCGTAGTCGTAAGCGGGATCCGATTCAACAGATTCCAGGTGCGGCATGTCCGGGTGCTGTCCGGTGGTGCTCATGATTCGACCTCCGTTTGTTCGCCTGACGTGCTTTGTTGATGGGCGCCGCCGGTGGGCGCGGGCGGACGCCACTCCTTCATCACAGCACCGGCGGTGGGCCCGGTCAAGAGCCGGCGCAACCCGTCCGGGCACACGCGGCAGACCGCGGAATTTTAAGGGAAACCTAAACTCCGCACTGAGGGCAGCCAGCCGAAAATCCGCGGAATTCCGCGGTAAGCTGGGCGTTGCAATGGGGCCGAACCATGCCCATCCAGCACAGGAGCCTTGCGTGTCTCAGCACCCCAATCCCAGCCAAGCCCGGCCCGTGGAACCCAATCCATCCGCGCCGCAGCCCACGCCGGCCGACATCCGCCGGTGGCGCCAGTACCTCGCGGACGAACGGGCAGAGGCCGCCGTCTACCGCGATCTCGCCCAGAACCGCGACGGCGAAGAACGTGCCATCCTGCTGGCCCTCGCCGAAGCCGAAGGACGGCACGAGGCCCACTGGCTCACGCTTCTAGGCGACCACGCCCAAAAATCCCGGCCGGCGTCCCTCCGCAGCCAGTTCCTGGGCTTCCTGGCCCGCCACTTCGGCTCCGTTTTCGTTCTGGCCCTCGCCCAGCGCGCTGAAGGCCGCTCCCCCTACGCCTTGGATCCCAACGCCACGGATGCCATGGCAGCGGATGAACAGATCCATGAGGAAGTGGTCCGAGGCCTGGCAACCCGTGGCCGCAACCGGCTCGCCGGGACGTTCCGTGCCGCCGTTTTTGGCGCCAATGATGGCCTGGTCAGCAACCTTTCGCTCGTGGTGGGCATGGCCGCTTCCGGAGTGGCGAGCGGGGTGGTGCTGCTCAGCGGTGTGGCAGGGCTCCTCGCCGGTGCCATGTCCATGGCCGCGGGCGAGTTTGTCTCCGTGCGGTCCCAGCGCGAGCTCCTGGCAGCCACGCGTCCCACCCAGATCACCCTCGCGGCGGCCCCGAAACTGGACATCGAACACAACGAACTTATGCTCGTCTACCTGGCGCGCGGGATGTCCCACGAAGCGGCCGCACACCGCGTGGCCGAACGCATGGGGCTGCTGAGCTGCGACTGCGATCCCAGCCTGTCGCTCCAGCCCGAGGTGCCGGAGGCGGAGGACCAGCACGAGGCCGTGGGCACCGCGTGGGGGGCGGCGCTGTCCAGCTTCTGCTTTTTCGCGTCCGGCGCCGTGGTCCCTATCCTGCCGTTCCTGTTCGGCCTGACCGGGGTGGCCGCCCTGGTGGTGGCAGCGGTGCTGGTGGGGCTGGCGCTGTTGGCGACCGGCGGAATCGTGGGCCTGCTGTCCGGGACGTCGCCGCTGACGCGCGGGCTGCGCCAGCTGGGCATCGGCCTGGGCGCCGCCGCCGTAACCTATGTGCTGGGCCTGGCCTTCGGCACCGTGGTGGGTTAGCAACGGCCGGACGCCGGAATAGTCAGCCGCCCAGCACCGCGAGCGCCTCGTCCACACTGTCCACCAGGAAGATCCGGTCCTCCATGGCCCGTCCGGCAGCCAGCCGCCGGAGCATGGGCCACGCGGGATACTCGTGCTCCCAGTGCTGCCGTCCCACCAGCACCATCGGCGTCACGGCTTCGCGGGCGCTGTAGTAGTTCTCGCAGGCGTCCTGGAAAATTTCCTGCACGGTACCGGCCGCTCCCGGCAGGAAGATGATGCCGCCGTCGCACAGTTCCAGCAGGATCGCCTCCCGGATGGCGTTGGCGAAGTACTTGGCGATGTGGGTGGCAAAGTAGTTCGGCGGCTCATGCCCGTAGAACCACGTGGGGATGCCCAGCGACGGCGCTCCGCCCGGATGGCGTTCGACGACGGCGGCCGCCTCGCGTGCCCACGCGGACACCGAGGGGCGGAAGCCGGGGACGGCTCCAAGGCCGGCGAGCGCCGCCGTGAACTCGGCGTGCGGAACACGGCTCAGATACGCGCCGAGGTTTGCCGCTTCCATGGCACCCGGGCCGCCGCCGGTTGCCACGATCCGCCCGCTCTGCGCCAGGAGCCTGCCCAGCTCGGCTGCCTGAGCGAAGTCCGGGGTTCCCCGCAGGGCGGCATGCCCGCCCATCACGCCCACGGCGGTGCGGCCGGCGTAGGGGTCCGAGTGTGTGAACTCGTCCAGGGCGTCGCCGATGGCGTGGTCATGCAGCGCCGAGGCCAGTGTGGCGTCCAGCCGGTTGCGTTGCCCCGGGCGGATGCTCCACTGGTACACCAGGGCGTCAGGCAGCTCCTCATAGGGTGAGTTTTCCAGGCCGGCGTACAGTTCCTGCGGTGTATAGAGCCGGGCCCGGTAGGGATCGAACGGCACACCCTGCAGCCTGGGGAAGATTAGTGCGCCGCGGCGACGAAGCCCGTCTTCAACGCCCTGGTCGAAAGTGCAGCCCAGGAAAATGGCACCCTCCACGTCCAGGGTTTCCAGCGCCGCGTTCCGGCCGCGCAGGTCCAGGGACTGGGCGTGCCAGCCGTGCATGGCCACCGCGCCGGCGGCGACCAGCCGGTCGAAGGCGTCCAGGCTCTCAACCTCTAGGGTCCGCGGGCTGGGGACCAGGCCGCCGGAGGGGTTCATAGTGCCAGCCTAGACTTCGGCCGAGGCTCCGGCACGGCACGGCACGGCACGGCACGGCACGAGGGCACCCCCGCCGGAAAACCGGAGGGGTGCCCGTGCCTGGGTCTGGTTCCCGGTCAGGAAACCTGGAGGCCGCCGTTGATGTCGTAGGTGGCGGCGGTGATGTAGCCCGAGTCCTGGCCCAACAGGAAGGCGATCAAGGCTGCCACTTCCTCGCGGGTGCCCACGCGGCCCATCATGATGCCCTCGGACAGCTGCGCTTTGCGCTCATCGGTGAGGGTTCCACCCATGATGTCGGTGTCGATCGGGCCGGGGGCAATCGCATTGACCGTGATGCCGAACTCGCCGACTTCGCGGGCCAGGGCGCGGGTAAACCCGAGGATCCCGGCTTTGGTAGCGCTGTAGGCCACCTTCGAGAACGTTCCGCCGCCGCGCTGGGCGGAGATGGACGAGATGCTCACGATCCGCCCGAGCTTGCGCTCGATCATGCCCTTGAGGACCCGCTGGGAAACGATGAACGTACCGCGCATGTTGATGGCGAAGACGTTGTCCCACTCCGCCACGGTGGTTTCCATGAACGTCGTCGGGGAGCTGATCCCGGCGAGGTTGGCGAGCGCAACAATCGGGGGAAGAGCGTCTTCGATCTCGGTGATGGCCCGGTCAACGGACGCCTCGTCGGACACGTCGGCTCCAATGCCAATGGCCTTGACCGCACGGTTGGAGCCGATCTCCGCGGCGGCGGCCTTGGCGTCCTCCGCATTGATGTCGAGGATGGCGATTGACCATCCCTCGCTGGCCATCCGGTCAGCGGCGGCGCGGCCAATGCCGCGGGCCGACGCGGCGCCGGTCAGGACAACTGTGCGTTCGGAGGGGAAGTTGCTGGTGGTCATGAGGTTTTCCTTCAGTGATTTCGAGATCAGGAGATTTTGGCGGCGTGCGTGGAATCAGGGGTCACAGCGGCAGTCGCGGCAACTGCGGGATCCAGCGCGGCATCGCCTTCGGGGCGCTTGCGTGCGTAAAGGTAGGTGGCAACCGCCGTGACGCAGAGGCAGAAGGACAGGAACAGCAGGCCGCTCTGGTTGTTGCCCGTGGCGTCGTTCAGCAGGCCGACAGCGTAGGGGGCCACAAAACCGCCGAGGTTACCCAGTGAGTTGATCAGGGCGAGGCCGGAAGCAGCAGCTGCCCCGGTGAGCGCCGCGGACGGCATGGACAGGAACGGCGCGATGGCCCCGTAGATACCCATGGCCGCGGCGGTCAGGGCAATGAGGGCCAGTATGGGGTTGACCGGGAGCATGTAGCCTGCAGCAAGGAGGCCCATGCCGGCAAGGACCATGCTGACCGCACTGTGCCAGGCCCGCTTTCCGGTCTTGTCCGCACGCTTGCTCCAGAAGTACACAAAGACTGCGGCCACGGAGTAGGGAATGAGAACGATGAACCCGACCTGGGCGGTGGAGAACTTGCCCAAGGCGGCGACGATGGTGGGCATCCAGAGACCCAGTCCGTAGATGCCGCAGACCAGGCCGAAGTACAGGGCCGAGTAGGTCAGGGTGCGCTTGTCCTTGAGGCCGGATAGGAAGTTGTGGCTGCCGGAACTGGACTTGACGGCCAACTCTTTGTCCATGGTGGTGGCAAGCCATTCGCGCTCGTCCGGGTTGAGCCACTTGGCATCCCGCGGGCGGTCGGTCATGAGGATGGGGGTGAGCAGGCCAAGGATGATGGCCGGGATACCTTCGATGATGTACAGCCACTGCCAGCCCTGCAGGCCCATGACGCCGTCCATCTGGAGCAGCAGTCCGGAGACCGGGGCGCCGAGGGCGTTGGAGATGGGCTGGGCGAGGATGAAGATGCCCAGTACCGTGACGCGCTGAGCGGCGGGGAACCACAGCGTCAGGTAGAAGAGGATGGCCGGGAAGAATCCAGCCTCTGCCGCCCCCAACAGGAAACGGATGATGTAGTAGGTGGTTTCACCGTTCACCAGGCACATGGCCGTGGCGAAGATGCCCCACGTAATCAGGATCCGAGCCAGCCACTTGCGTGCGCCGAACCGGTACATGCCTGCGTTGCTGGGCACCTCGAGGAGCGCATAGCCGAGGAAGAAGATGCCGGCGCCGAGCCCGTAAGCTGCGGCATTCAGGCCTATGTCCTCGCTCATGGTGAGCTTGGCGAAGCCCACGTTGTTGCGGTCAAGGTAGGCAACGAAATAGAGCAGGACGATCAGTGGCATAACCCGGCGGCGGACCTTGCGGAGCGTACGCTCGCCAAGCTCGCCGAGCCCTGCGGATTTTAAGGAGAGTGAAGTCATCTTCGACCTTCTGTCTAACGGAGTCCGGCACCTGCGGTGGTGGCGGGAATCCGTGCGGATATCTTGGGAGGCCCAATCCAAATGGAACCGGGATCAATGCGATTTGAGTCAGATGTCAGACATCTGACCGAACAACTGAGAAAAAGCATAGATTAGTGATGCGGATTACGTCAAGACCGGCTTGGTGCGGGCTGCAACGTCAGGATGCTGCGTGGTGCACGTAGCGTTCGTAGTCCCGGTATGTCTGGTCCATATGCTCGTCCATGGTGCGGCGGGCCAGCTCGGCCTCGCCGCTGAGGATGCTTTCCATGACCTTTTGGTGGTACTCAATGGCGTGCAGTTGGATCTCTTCGACGGCGGACGTTTCACGCCGTTTTACGTATAGGAGCTGACCCAGCTGCGCGAACAGCGCCCGGACAAATGGATTGCCGGAAGCCTTCAACACGGCGTCGTGGAAGGCGATGTCTGCCGCCACGAAGGCATCGAGGTCGCCGGAATCATGGAAGCGCTTCATGTCCGCAATGCACTCGCGCATCTGCTGCGCATGCTCGGGTGTATGGCGTTTGGCCGCGAGCGCAGCGGCGCCGGTTTCCACCATGCGCCGCATCTCGATCAACCCCACTGCTACCTGCTCCGCCCCATTGTCGTGCGAAGCGGCCTTGAAGATCGCATCCAGACCGGTCCAGTTGTCGGTCGGGTTGACGAAGGTCCCGCGGCCGGCTTTAACGTAGAGGATGTTCTGTGCCCGCAGGGCCTTGAGTGCCTCGCGCACCGTGAGGCGGCTGACGTCGTAGGCTTTGGCGATGTCGGCTTCGGGCGGTAAGGCTACGTGGGGCTGCAGTTTGCCGTCCAGGATATCTTCGAGCAGGCCGTCGACAAGGTCGTCAACAAGTGTCCTGCGGCCCATCGCGCTTCCCACCTTTAGTCTTACCCCGTACTCCGGGTGCCATCCACATTACAGAAGCCGCCGTACGGACCGGGACCCCCGCCATCCTCACCGCCCGTTGAAGCGGCGTCTCAGGAAAGAAGCGGCGTCTCAGGAAATGCCTGTGTTGCCGGCCTCGCGCCGACCGGAGGCCGCAACGTAGGCCTCAAGATTGGCCAAGGTCTTTTCGATGCTGGCGGGGTGGCGGCGCAAGTAACCTGCCAGCCGAAGGAAAAACTTCCCACGGACCGCCCTAGCGTCCCATTGTTCGGTCACGCGCGTGCCGGCAGTACCGTCGGCGCCGGTGGCCGGTTCCAGGATGTAGCGCCAGATGTGGCCATAGAAATGGCGCCAGGCAATGTGCCGGCCTTCCTCGAATTCGGAGACCGTGTTCAGGATCTTGTAGTCCACGGCCATGTTCATTTCCATGCCAAAGCGGGCTCCGAGGCTCAGCCGTTCCGGGCCGCGCGGCTGGGCACCCTTCACGGTGCCGGAACCGTCGATCGCACTGTGCAGCGCCGGAGTGGCCAGGACTTCAAAGATCACTTCGGGCGGGGCAGCGATGAAGCGTTCGCGGGACACGAGGTATCGGTTGTTCATCCCCCCAGCCTAGGACCACGGGCACGAATGGCGGTGCGCCCGCCAGTGGCAGCCTTGACCGCTTAAGTTCGGCTGATATTATCAACAAAGGCAGTATGTCCTATCAAGCGAACATAGTAGGACATGGATTCCCTCCCGGGCCTCGGGCGGGTACCAGCTTCCGGCACGGAACGAGGAATATCTAATGGCGAATCAACTTGGTCTCATCATCGACCGCTCCTCGCCGGTGCCCCTGTACCACCAGGTGGTACAGGGTATCGAGGCTGCCATTCACAGCGGAATCCTGGAACCCGGCAGCCGGCTGGAAAACGAAATCGATCTCGCGGCCCAGCTGAACCTGTCCCGGCCCACCATGCGCAAAGCCATGGATGAACTGGTCCGCTCGGGGCTGCTGGTCCGCAAGCGCGGCGTGGGCACCCAGGTGGTCTCCAGCCAGGTCCGCCGCCCCCTGGAGCTCTCCAGCCTGTTCGATGACCTCTCCAATAACGGCAAGAAGCCCACCACCCAGGTGTTGACCTTCTCCCACGTGGAGGCCGACGCAGCGACGCTCGCCACCCTCGAATTGCCTGCCGGCTCCAAGGTCTACCACTTCACCCGCCTGCGGAAAGTGGGTGGCAAGCCCCTTGCCCTGATGGAGAACTGGGTCCGGGACGACATCGCGAGCATGGACGAAGCCATGCTCGCCGCTGAGGGCCTCTACGCCATTCTCCGCCGCGGCGGCGTCAACTTCCGCCTGGCCTCGCAAAGAATCGGCGCGATGATCGCCAACGACTACCAGGCGCGCCTGCTGGAGGCCGAGGTCAGTTCCGCCCTGGTCACCATGGAGCGCACCGCAACAGACGACGCCGGCCGACGGGTGGAAACCGGACACCACGTGTACCGGGCGGATTCGTACAGCTTTGAAATGACACTCGTACAGCGATAGCACAAGGAATACATCAATGACTAACTGGGTCTACCCACAGGGAACCGCCAACGACGGCGACTGGGATATCTCGCTCGGAACCTCCGATTCAACCCTGGCCGTGGACGGCTGGGCCCATACGGGCCTGAAGGTGGCTACCTTAACTGCAGGTGCCGCCGTCGTCCTCCCGGCAGCGGAAGAGGAGCGGATAGTGGTCCCGCTCAACGGCTCCTTCACCGTATCCGTGGACGGTGAAGACTATGTCCTGAAGGGGCGGGCGTCCGTGTTCCACGGCCCCAGCGATGTCCTGTATTCGGGCACCGGCAAGTCCGTCACCATCAGCTCTGCGGACGGCGGCAGGTTTGCCGTTGCCACAGCTCCGGCCAAGGCCTCCTATCCCACGCGCCTGGTCACGGCGGCGGAGACACCTGTGGAACTGCGCGGGGCCGGCAATTGCTCCCGCCAGGTCCATAACTTCGGCACGCCGGCGGCCCTTGAGGCTGACCGTTTCATCGTGTGTGAAGTCCTCACGCCCGCCGGAAACTGGTCCTCCTACCCGCCGCACAAGCACGATGAGGAAAAGGACGGCGAAACGAACCTCGAGGAGATCTATTACTTCGAGACGCAGGTGGCTGCGGGATCCGGGGCACCCGCCGACGCCGACGCCATCGGCTACCAGCGCGTCTACGCCTCGGATGAGCGTCCCATCGACGTTGCCGCCGAGGTCCGCACGGGCGACGTTGTGCTGGTCCCCTACGGGTGGCATGGCCCCGCCATGGCGGCCCCGGGCTACGACCTGTACTACCTGAACGTGATGGCCGGACCCGGCCCGGTCCGTGAATGGCTCATCAGCGACGACCCGCACCACGGCTGGGTCCGCCAAAGCTGGGACGGCCAGGACATTGATCCCCGGCTGCCGTTCGGCGCTTAGAGAGCAAGCGCTAGAGATCAAGAAAATGCCCCTCCGGAACGGATTCCGGAGGGGCATTTTTCATGGCAGCGGTATGCTCACCTGGCTAGGCTGATGGCCACCCTGACGGGGACGCCTGTGGCCAGTGATTCCTGGGCGGCGTCCGCCACGCGGGAGGCGGCCACGGCGTCCTCCGGGGTGCACGGATTCTCCCGGCGGCCCAGGATCAGCTCCACAAACGCGGCCATTTCGGATCGGTACGCCTGGTCGAAGCGTTCGGCGAAGGTCCTGTGGGGTTCTCCGGCGGGGAAATCAATCACGGCTTCGGCCGACGCCATGGCCGTGTGCTCATCGAGCCCAACCATCAGCGAACGGCTGGAGCCTTGGATTTCCAGGCGGACGTCGTGGCCGGCGCCGTTGTAGCGGGTGGCTGAGACGGTACCGACCGTGCCGTCGTCGAACGTGATCAGTGCCAGCGCCGTGTCCACGTCTCCCACTGCGCCGATGGCCGGGTCTCCGTTGTTGGAGCCCTTGGCGTAGACCTCCACGATCTCGCGGCCGGTCAGCCAGCGGAGGATGTCGAAGTCGTGGACGGAGCAGTCGCGGAACAGGCCGCCGGAACTGGCGAGGAACTCCACGGGCGGCGGCGCCATGTCGCAGGTGACGGCGCGCAGGGAGTGGATCCAGCCCAGCTCGCCCGCTTGGTAGGCACGCTTGGCCTCAAGGTAGCCGTGGTCAAAGCGGCGCTGGTGGCCGATCTGCACCACGCCGTTGTTGTCGCGGATATAGTCCAGCACCGGCAGGGCGTCCGCCACGTTCATGGCCACCGGTTTTTCGCAGAAGACCGGGATTCCGGCGTCCACGCCCGCCTTGATCAGTTCGGGGTGGGTTGCGGTCCCCGTGGCGATGACGAGTCCGTCCACGCCGGCGGCGATGAGGTCCTCCACCGAGGGCAGGAAGCCGGCACCGAGGCCGGCCGCAATGCCCTTGGCGTGGTCCTCGGCGACGTCGGTGAGCAGAAGCCTGACGTTG
Source organism: Pseudarthrobacter sp. MDT1-22 (assembly GCF_054511035.1). NCBI lineage: Bacteria > Bacillati > Actinomycetota > Actinomycetes > Micrococcales > Micrococcaceae > Pseudarthrobacter > Pseudarthrobacter sp. MDT1-22. The sequence continues at coordinate 9,679 of NZ_JBTNDK010000028.1, forward strand.
ATGCCCTCCGGGTTGAGAACTCCGTTGAGCGCGGCGATGTTGTTCGCGTGCATCACGCCGATGCGCCCCACTCCGACCAGACCGAGAATGACGTCCTTCATAGTTCCCTCGCATGCAGTAGCGGCCCCGGAATCCGGGCAGACAAACAATGTTGGAACGTTCCATCATTGTCTTGCTAGAGTAGGTGAATCCGCATTCGGAGTCAAGACTTTGTATTAACAAACTGGAGGACGCTGTGACTGCCCCTGAACGCAAACGTGCGGCCACCATCCTGGACGTGGCCGCCGCCGCGGGTGTGTCCAAATCGGTGGTGTCCCTCGTGCTGCGTGGTACGGGCTACGTCAGCGCGGCCAAGCGCACCGCCGTCGAGCATGCTGTCCTGGAACTCGGCTACCGGCCGAACGCGGCCGCCCGGGCCCTCGGCGAATCGCGGAGCCGCACCGTGGGCGTGGTACTCAACGACATGCGGAACCCCTGGTTCGTCAGCGCGGTGGAAGGGCTCAACAGCACCCTCAACGAGCGCGGCCTGCAGATGCTGATGGGCGACTTCCGCCTGGACAGCCGCAGCGGCGAATCCCTGCTGAAGAAACTTCTGGAGATGAACATCGAGGCCCTGGTGCTGGTGGGGACCATGCCGGAGAGCCCCGGCCTGACGGCAGCAGCCTTGCAGGTGCCAACCATCGCGCTGGGAGCGCCCACCGGCCCGGGTGCCAACGTCACCGTCGTGACCAACGACGACGACGCCGGGGCGCGCCTCGCGGTGGCTCACCTGATTGCGCTGGGGCACCGCCGCATCGCCCATGTGGGGGCACCGGCCACCGCAGTCGGGATTGCCCGCCGTCGGGGCTATGAGGCTGAGATGAGGGCCGCCGGCCTGGCGGAGTTCATCCGGACGGTGCCGGGAGACCTGAGCGAAGAGGGCGGCCACCGTGCCGCCCTCGAGCTGCTGTCAGGTGGCGACCGGCCCACAGCGGTGTTCGCTGTCAACGACATGGCGGCACTTGGGGTTCTCTCGGCTGCCGAGGAATGCAGGCTCGCCGTTCCTGCCGATCTTTCGGTGGCCGGCTACGACAACACCCCGCTGGCGCGGTTGCGCCGGATCAGCCTGACTTCAGTGGACACGGCCAGTTTTGCCGCTGGGCAGCGGGCGGCCGAACTCCTGATCGCACGACTGGAGCCGGGCAGCACGCTGCCCCCACACGAACTGTTGGTGCCGACGCTGGAAGTGAGGGGCAGCACCGCCGCCCCTCACCCCTGAACGGCACGCCTATGCCGAGGCGATCTGGACGCTGGCGTCCTGCACCGTGAACGCCGCCCGGAAGGCCGCCAGGGCTTCCTCGTCGTCACCGCTGGCCCAGGCTTCCATACCCACCGTCCCCTCGTAGCCTGCGTCGGCGAGCGCCCTGGCCACGGCCCGGTAGTTGATCTCCCCGGTTCCGGGTTCGCACCGCCCCGGGACGTCGGCCACCTGGACTTCGCCGATGTGCGGTAGGGCGGTCCGCACAAGCTCGATGAGGTTCCCCTCCCCCAGCTGTGCGTGGTACAGGTCCAGCATGAGCTTCACGTTGGGGTGCCCGGCTGCTTCCACGAGCGCCAGGGTGTCCCTGGCACGGGCGAGCGGGATGCCGGGGTGGTCCAGGATCGTGTTGAGGTTCTCCAGGCAGAACGTCACGCCGTATTTCCCGCCCAGCCTGCCCAGCCGTTCCAGGGTCCGCGCCCCGGTGCTCCACATGCGGCCGGTGGACCGGTAGAGGGGGCGGGCCGCCTGGCCATCGATGAGCTCCGCGGAGTGCACCACCATGCGGCTGACGCCGAGCTCCAGGGCTGTGGGAATCAGAGACTCGGCCGTCCGCACCACGTCGTCGGCCGTGTCGGGGTCCACGAGGCTTCCGGAGGTGTACCCGGTCATGGAGGAGAACACCGCGCCGGTGGCCTTGAGCGCGGCCAGGTCCTTGCCCCTGGAGTCCCACATCTCGACGTCGAATCCGGCGTCGTGGATCCGCTGCACCCGTTCCACAAACGGCAGGTCCGTGAAGACCATTTCCGCGCAGACGGCCAGCCGCATCAGACGCCGGTCCGGGTGTGGTCACGGAGCGCCGGTACAGGGGCAGCAGCCACAGCCACCGGACCGCCCTGTTTGACCGATTCGATGCACGCCAGCGCCATGGCCAGCGCGCGGCGGGCGTCTGCGGCGCCGGGGGTGAGGGTGAAAGCGCCCGACGGCGGCGGTGTGCCGTCCCGCTGCGCACGAACCGTGGCGGCGAAATCGGCGAGTTCGTCCGTGTAGGCCTGCCGGAAGAGTTCCACGTTGAGGCGAGGGGTGTCCGCGGACAGTCCCTCCGCCGTGTAACGCCGGGCCGCCGTCTCGGTGGCACGGCCGGCCTGGACCATGCCCTTGGAACCGAAAACCTCTCCGCGGATGTCGTAGCCATAGAGGGCGCTGAAGTTTGCTTCCGCCACGGCGATGGCGCCGTTGCTGTAGCGGATGGTCACCACCGCTGTGTCCAGGAAGCCCTGATCGCGCAGCTCCGGTTCCACGAGGGCGTCCGCCACGGCGTAGACCTCTACGGGCTCGGCACCTTCGTTGAACCAGTTGAGGGTGTCGAAGTCGTGGATCAGGGTCTCCAGGAAGACAGTCCACGCGGGGACTCTGGCCGCGTTCGGGATGCTTCCGTTGCCCGGATCGCGGGTCAGTGAGCGCAGGAGCTGGGGCTGGCCGGCGATGCCGGCCGCTAGGTCTTTCTTGGCGGCCTGGAAGTCATCCGCGTAGCGTCGGTTGAAGCCGATCTGGAAATGCACCCCCGCTTTTTCAACGGCGGCCAGCGCGGCGTCGAGTTCGTCCAGGCCTTGGCCCGCGGGCTTCTCGCAGAAGACGTGCTTGCCCGCGGCGGCAGCCTGGGTGATCAGGGCGGAATGGAAGCGGGCCGGGCTCGCGATCACCACGGCGTCGATCTCCGGATCGGCCAGGATGTCTGCGGCGTCGGCCGTGACCTTTCCGGTGCCCAGCGATTGGGCAAGGGCCTGCGCGGATTCCACATTGGGGTCGGCGATGGCCGCCAGGATAGCGCCGGGGACGCGGCGGGCAATGCTTTCGGCATGGAACGCCCCCATCCAGCCGGAGCCGATGAGCCCGATCCGGACGGGCGCAGGAACACCAGCGGGGTTTTGAGTAAGGTAGGCCATGAGCCGGTCCTTTCGGTAGTTGTATGCAGATGGATGAATCAGGGTCGGGCAGCGGCTTCGCCCGGCAGGGCAGCTTCTCCGGGGAAAACCACGCCTAGCTGCCGGCGGATCTCATCGGCAACCTCCAGGGTGCGGATGGAGGCCGCCAGGGTCCGTTGGCTGGCCTGGGTGCGGCCGGCGGCCACGGCACGCGCCACCGCGGCGGCCTCATAGTGCAGGCCCTCAAAGTGCGCACCGTCCGCTTCCTCGTACCGCACCCGGGTCCCGTCCTGGTAGCGGATGTCGAAGCCGCCCGGCATGTTGAAGGGTCCGTCGATGGTCAGCGTGGCGTCGGATCCTACGATCGTGGCGCCGGTGGGTGTGAAGTTGTGGACATGGGTGTTGACTACGGCCTGGGCGCCGCTGGCGAACTGCATCACGGCAGAGAGCTGGGCGTTGACCCCGGACGGGTGCGGCTGTCCGATGGCGTACAGCCGTTCGGGCCGGCCCAGGACCTCGGTGACCAGGGCCAGCGGGTACGTGCCGAGGTCCAGCAGGGGGCCGCCCGCCAGTTCCCGGTCGAAGATGCGGTGGGTGGGCTCGAAGTATTCACCGTATTCCGCGACTACCGTGGTGATGGCGCCCAGGGTCCCGGCGTCCAGGACCTGCCGGATCACATCGAACTTTGGCAGGAAAAAGCTCCACATGGCCTCGGCGGCAAAAACGCCCGCCTCTTCGGCACGAGCGGCGATGTCCCGTGCCTGTACGGCGTTGAGTGCGATGGGCTTCTCGATCAGCACGTGCTTGCCAGCGTCGAGTGCCAGGACCGCCGCCTGGTGGTGTCCGGTGTGCGGAGTACACACGTAGACGATGTCGATGCCCGGATCGGCCGTCAACTCCTCGTAGCTGCCGTAGGCCGTCGGAATGCCGAAGGATTCGGCGAAGGCCTTGGCGCGGCTGAGCGAGCGGGACGCGACGGCGGCGATCACCTGGTCCGTGTGCGCCTGGACCGACTCGGTGAACCGTTCGGCAATCCAGCCGGGCCCCATGATTCCCCAGCGCAGCACCGGGGCATCCCGGGAGGCGGGCACGGCGGACGCCGGCAGGTTCCGGACGCTCACGCGTAGCTGACCTTGGTGTAGGCGCCGTCGCCGTGCATGGAGCGGATCATTGCGTGCGCCACGAGCGAGGCGTGGAGGCCATCCATTGCCCCGGCCAGCGGCGGCTGATCACCCTGGCCGAGCGCCGTGATCCACGCCTGCAGCTGCAGCCTGTAAGCATCGGCAAACCGCGGCCGCCAGTCCGCGGGCACGGCGGTCCGCCGGATGCCATCCTCTTCGACACCCAGCAGAGCCGCGTCCATCAGCCCGGTGACACCGCGTTCGGAGACGACTTCGCAGCGCGTCGTGTAACCGTATTGGGCGTTCAGGAACAGCTCCAGGGTGGTCAGGGTCCCGTCGGCGGTGCGGAGCAGCATGAAGGCTGGATCCTGCAGGCCGCCTTCAGCGTTGCGGGAACTCTTCCCCGCCTGCCATGAGACTTCCGTGATGGGAGAGCCCAGCAGCCAGGGAATGATGTCCAGCTCGTGGATGGCCGAGTTGGTGATGGCCGATTCGGCAGTGGTACCCGGGCCGGCGGCAGCATTGCGGCTGGTGCAGTGGACCATCAGCGGTTCCCCCTGGGCGCGGCCCTGCACAGACTGGCGCAGCGCCACGTAGCCAGGGTCGAAGCGCCGCATGAAGCCTAGCGACAGCAGGGACGCCCCGGTGGCGGCGACGATGTCGGCGTCGGCCGCCACAACCTCCCGGCTTTCCAGCAGGGTGGGAGCCAGCGGCTTTTCACACAGCACGGGCGTCATCGCCTCGAAGCACTCCAGCACAAGTCCGGCGTGCGTGGAGTCTTGCGAAGCAATAACGACGGCGTCCACCTCGCTGGAGTTGATCAGCTCCGACGGTTCCGTGGTGATGCGGGCGGCCGGCGGCGCAGCTGCTGCGGCACGTCCGGCGTCGAGGTCTGCCACGAAGGTCACCTCGGCGCCGCCGATGGTACCGGAGAGGTTCCTGATGTGGTCGGCACCCATGATTCCGGCGCCGATGACGCCTACCCGGATCGGCATACTGTCTTCCCGTCTACTTTTCGCTATCTTTGCCGTGACCTTCGCGCCGTGGCACGGCGGGCGGGGCCCGTCCGGTTTTCCGGCGGGCCCCGCCTCGGTCCTGTTACACGTGCCGGGGGCTGCTTTCCGTTGACGTCTCTCGGTTGTGAGTAACGTCAGCGACCTCTGCCTGCACTTCCTTGACCACGTCGCCGTGTCCGCCGAGCTGCTCGAGCTCGTGGGCGAGTTCCGCCAGTTCCGCACCGCCGGCCATCTGGGCGGTGAGCTCGTCCAGGGTGATGTCCTTCTTGTCGTAGTAGCCGATCGACTTGCCGCGCTTGAGCAGGAGGAACCGGTCCCCGACAGGGAAGGCGTGGTGCGGGTTGTGCGTGATGAAGATGACGCCGAGTCCCCGGTCGCGAGCCTGCAGGATGTAGCGGAGCACGACGCCGGACTGCTTGACGCCCAGCGCCGCCGTCGGTTCGTCCAGGATCAGGACCTTTGCGCCGAAGTACACGGCGCGGGCGATCGCGACACACTGGCGCTCACCGCCGGACAGCTGGCCGATGGGCTGTTCCACGTCGCGGAGGTCGATGCCCATCTCGGCAAGTTCCTTGAGCGTGATGGCCTTCATCTTCTCGACGTCCATGCTTTTGAACGGGCCGAAACCGCTGGTCAGCTCCGAACCGAGGAAGAAGTTCCGCCAGATGGGCATCAGGGGCACCACCGCGAGGTCCTGGTAGACGGTGGCGATGCCCACGTCAAGGGCGTCACGGGGCGAACCAAACTTCCGTTCCTCGCCCATGATGTTCAGCACCCCGGCGTCGTGCTGGTGCAGTCCGGCGATGATCTTGATCAGGGTGGACTTGCCCGCACCGTTATCGCCCAGTACGCAGGTGACACGGCCGTTGTCCACGGCCATGGTCACATCGGAGAGGGCGATGATGTTGCCGTAGTGCTTGCCTACTCCGTCGAGGGAGAGCAAGTGGACGGGGGTGTGGGTGAGGGGATCTTTTTCATCCTTGAGCAGGGTCTGTTGGTCGATCTCTTTGGCGTTCATTTCTCCGGCCCCTTTACTTGAGTTCCGCGCGGCGCTTGACGATGAGGTTGATGATGGTGGCCAGCAGCAGCATCAGGCCCAGGAAGAACTTGAACCAGTCGGGGTTCCACTGGGCATAGACGATGCCCTTGTTGGCCATGCCGAAGATGAACGCGCCGATCGCGCCGCCCACCGCCGAACCATAGCCGCCGGTCAGGAGGCACCCGCCGATCACCGCGGCGATGATGTACAGGAACTCGTTGCCCACACCCTCACCGGACTGCACCGTATCGAAAGCGAAGAGGTTGTGCATGCCCAGGATCCAGCCGCAGAAGCCCACGCCCATGAACAATCCGATCTTCGTGGCCTTGACCGGCACACCCACGGCGCGGGCCGCATTCTCGTCCCCGCCGACGGCGAAGATCCAGTTCCCCACCCGGGTCCGCATCAGCACCCAGGTGGCCACGGCGACCAGCGCGATCCAGATGAACACCGTGATCTTGACATCGATGCCGCCAATGGAGACCGAGGACGCGAACACCGCGCGGGCGGAGGCGAAGCCGTCCATGCTGGAGATCGACGGCGACGACACGGAGCCGCCGATCAGCCGGGTCAGGCCCAGGTTCAGGCCGGTCAGCATAAGGAACGTGGCCAGGGTGACGATAAAGCTGGGCAGCTTGGTCTTCATCAAAATCCAGCCATTGATATAACCGATGCCCACGGAGACCACCAGGGCCAGGAGAACCCCGACCCAGATATTCGTGCTGAAGTACCAGCTGAACATCGACGCCGTCAGTGCCGATGAGATCACCGCGACACCGGTGGAAAGATCGAACTCCCCGCCGATCATCAGCAAGGAAACCCCCACCGCCATGATGCCGATCGTGGAACTGCCGTACAGAATGGTCGCCAAGGCATTGGGCTGGGTAAACGTCGGGGAAACCAACGCGAAGAAGACGAACAGGACCACCGCTCCTACGAGCGCGCCGACTTCGGGACGGCCCAGGAGCGTCTGGAGCGGGTTCCGCCGCCCAATTCTCTCATCGCCACGTGGCCCGGCTGCTGAAGCCGGTGCCGGGGGCAGGGTTGCTGTTTTTGCCATAGGAAGAACTCCTTGTTGGTCAGGCCGTGCGGCGGTTGCCCGCCGCACGGCCTGAGTCCCGGATCTAGCGGACGCCCTGCTGGGCGAATTTGAGAACGTCGGAAGCGTTGGACTGGTCAACGATGGTGGGACCGGTCAAGACCGGCTGGCCGCCGCCAAGCTTGAAGCCGCCACGCTTGGCCTGCCACAGCGAGTCGACCGACATGTAGCCCTGGGCCCACGGCTGCTGGTCCACGGTGAAGATCACGTCACCATCCACGATCTTCTGGGCGAGCTCTGCGTTCAGGTCGAAGCTGGCAACCTTCGCAGAGCTGCCGGCGTCCGCGACGGACTTGAGCAGCGTGAGGGTGATCGGTGCGCCGAGGCCAATGATGACGTCTGCATCCTTGGCTGCCTGGAGCTTCGCGGTGGCGGTGGACTGGACGCCGGTCATGTCCTTGCCGTCGACGTAGAGAATCTCCGCACCCGGAACCTTGGCCTTGACGCCTGCGCACCGTGCTTCAAGGCCAACGTGGCCCTGCTGCTGAATGACGCAGACCGGGTGCTTGAAGCCCTGTTCGGCGAGCTTGGTGCCCACCGCCTGGCCGGCAAGCTGCTCATTCGAGCCGAAGTGCGTAAATGCGCCGAGCTGCGCCGACACGGACTCGCCGGCGTTGAGGCTGACCACCGGAATGCCGGCATCGGTGGCCTTCTTCAGGACGTCCTTCAGGGCCTCCGGGGTTGCGAGGGTAACGGCGATGCCGTCGACTTTCTGATCGATGGCCTGCTGGACGAGCTGGGCCTGGCGTCCGGCCTCCGGGTCACTGGTGTAGAGCAGTTCCACGTTGTCTTTCGCTGAAGCCTCCTCGGCACCCTTGCGGACTATGTCCCAGAAGGTGTCGCCTGCCGCGGCGTGGGTGATGAGAGCCACCTTCATGCGGTCTGTGGTGGCCACCTGACCGCCGCCGGCGGCGCCGCCGCCCTCAACCGGCTTCCCGCCCGTGCTGGAGCAGGCGCTGAGTGCCATCATGGGAACAACTGCCGCCACGAGAGCCGCCTTGCGCCAAGAAAAATTAGCCACGTTAATCTCCTTTGATCTCAGGGTCCGGGCTGCCACTCTGCAACTGCCGGAGCACTGTCTACCTCGATCATGGTGATTCAACTCACGAATGTCAATAGTTTGTCCTGACATTAGGATGTTTTTACGTTAGGAGCCTACTGCGGCCGCCCTAAAATGCCGGCCGCGCCGTGGTCCCGCGAACAACCAGGGCCGGCTCAATCAGCTTGCGTTGCGGGCCAACCGCGGCGTCGCGAATGCGTGCAAGCAGCGCCTTGGCCACATCCACGCCCACCAGATCGCTTCGGTTGTCTACTGAGGTCAGCTCCAGATACCGCGACTTTGCCAGGGTTGAATTGTCGTATCCGATCACGGAGATGTCCGCCGGGACCGCAAGCCCGCGCGCCTTGATGGCACCCAAGGCACCCAAGGCCATGGTGTCATTGGCGGCGAAGATGGCAGTGGTGTCCGGATAGTGGTCCAGCAGCCAGCACGTCGAGGCGTAGCCATCCTCCTCGGACGTGCCGCCCGACTCCCCCGCAATCCGAAGTTCGGCGCCGGACTCCCGGAGCCGGCTGAGGAAGCCCGCGCGCCGGTGCGCAGCGGCACCGCCGGATCCGGAAAGGTGGCCTATCCGGATGTGGCCGAGCCCCAGAAGGTGGCTGGCCGCCATGCCGCCGCCACCGTCGTCGTCGTTGGTAATCAGATCAGCGCCGGCCGGCACACCATCGCGCCACCCAGCCACGACCGTCGGAACCCCCGCCCCAGCCAACATTGACGCGCTTGGCTCCGCCGCTATCACCAGCCCGTCAACGTGCATGGCAAGCAAACCGTCGGCAGCTTCCTGGATGCGGTTCTCCCCGGGGCGGGAATCAGCCAGCATGACCTGGTAGCCATGTTCCGTCAGCGCAGACTCCATCCCCCGCAGCAGATCGACGAACCACAGGTTCCGGTAGTCGTCAATCACCAGCCCAATGCTCTTCGTGCGACTGCTGGCAAGCGTAGTGGCGGCGCGGCTGGGGCGGTACCCGAGCTCCGAGATGGCCGCCTGGACGGCTTCGCGGCGCTTCTCGCTCACCCTCGCGGGATTCTGCAGTACGAGTGAAACCAGCGACGGCGAGACGCCCGCCTGCTTCGCCACGTCATAGATCGTCGGGCGTCGTGCCTTGGGGCTGTGCAACGTCATCGGAGGTGCCTTTCGTGTCTGCCCTTGAGGATATCCGCCAGTTGATTGACAGGACATACATACATGGATACGCTCAGATCCAGTGCACTAAATTGTAGCGCTACAAAATGCCGTTGGAACTTCCCGCCGCGGCTGAATTTCAAAGGAGAAATCAATGGCTGAAAGCCTAGGCGTCGCCGTCATCGGTGCAGGCATGGCCGGCAAAGCCCACGCTGCTGCATACCGCACCGCGTCTGCCCTCTACAGCCCGGTACTTCCCCCGGTGCGCCTGGTCTCGATCGGCGACGTCAACGCCGAATTCGGCTCGTTGGCCGCCCGCCGTTTCGGATACGAACGCAACGACACGTCATGGCAGGCAATCGCCGAAGCCGATGACATCGACGTCGTCAGCGTGGTCATCGCCAACTCGCTTCACCGCGAAGTGGTGGAGGGCCTGCTCGCGGCCGGCAAGCACGTGCTGTGCGAAAAGCCGCTGAGCGACTCCCTGGCAGACGCCCGCGCCATGGCCGAGGCAGCCCGCGCGGCCGAGGCCGGCGGAACGATCGCCCGTATTGGCTTCACGTTCCGCCGCACCCCCGGCATCGCCTACATCCGGGACCTGATCCGCAACGGCGTCCTCGGTAATGTCCTGCACTTCAGCGGCCGCTACTGGACCGATTACGGCTTCAGCCCCTCCGCTCCCATGAGCTGGCGCTACAAGGGCGGCCCCGGCTCCGGTGCGCTCGCCGATGTTGGAAGCCACCTGACGTACATTTCCGAGTTCCTCTGTGGCGACATCAAGTCGATCACCGGCGGCAGCCTCAGCACCGTGATCGACAAGCGGCCCCTGCCGCTCGCGGCCGTTATGGGCCACGACCATGCTGCCGTCAGCGACACCTTCGAAGCCGTCGAGAACGACGACTACGCAGCCTTCAACGCGGAGTTCGGAACCGGCGCCGGCAGTTTTGAGGTCTCCCGGGTTGCGGCCGGGCACGCCAACAGCCTGCAGTTCGAGGTGTTCTGCGAGAACGGTGCCGCCAAATTTGACCAGCGCCGCCCGGCCGAGATCCAGCTGTTCCTCAACGACGGTTCCGGCAACGAGAACGGTTACCGCCAGGTCATCCTCGGCCCGGGGCACCCCTACATCGCCGGGGGTCTTGCCATGGACGCCCCCGAAGTCGGCTTCGGCCAGAACGACGCCTTCGGCTACCAGGCCCGCGCGTTCCTCGAAGAGGTCGCCGGTCTCAGCGAAGAAGAGTCCCTCCCCCGCTGCGCCACGTTCGACGAAGGCGTGCGCAACATGGAACTGCTCGGCGCAGTGGCCGAATCCGCCCTCAACAACGGAAAGAAGATCACGCTATGAGGCTCGGTATCTACAACGCAGTCCTGCATGACCGGCCACTTCCCGAAGCACTGAAGGTCATTGCCGAGCTTGGCCTCACCGGTATCGAGATCAACACTGGCGGCTTTCTCCCCGCCGTGCACGTCCCCACCATGGACCAGATCCTGGAAAGCGACGCCGCCCGCGACGACTACCTGGCCCTTTTCGAGGGCACCGGAGTTTCCATCGCAGGACTCAACTGCAACGGCAACCCGCTGCACCCCAACCGTGAGATCGGCGAGAAGCACGCCGAAGATATTCGTCGCTCCATCCGTCTGGCCAGCCGCCTCGGCCAGGACCGGGTAGTTACGATGTCCGGCCTGCCCGGCGGAGAGCCCGGAGCCACCACCGTCAACTGGGTGGTCAACGCCTGGAACTCGGCAGCATTGGACGTCTTGGACTACCAGTGGGGCGTGGCCGCAGCGTTTTGGAAGGAAACCGACCGCCTGGCCGCTGACCACGGCGTCAAGGTGGCTCTCGAACTGCACCCGCAGAACCTCGTCTTCAACACCGCCGACGTCCACAAGCTGATCGAGCTGACCAACGCAACGCATGTCGGCGTCGAACTGGATGCCTCCCACCTGTTCTGGCAGCAGATGGACCCGGTTGCCGTCGTACGCGAACTCGGACCGCTCGTCTTTCAGGCGGCGGCGAAAGATGTCCGTGTTAACACCGAAAACGCTGCGCTGTACGGCGTGCTGGACAACAGCTTCCGCCGGCTCGCGCCGGAGGAAAACCGCACCAACCTCGGCGGCGACGAGTGGGCCAACGAGTGGCCCAAGAACTCTGCCTGGGACTTCGTGGCTCTGGGCCGCGGGCATAACACCGCCTATTGGACAGAGTTCCTCCGGGCCCTGCACGAGGTAGACCCGGAGATGCTGGTCAACATCGAGCACGAGGACGTCTCACTGGGCCGGATCGAGGGCCTGCAGGTGGCGGCCAAGGTGCTGCGGGATGCTGACGCCGCGCTCAGGTCTTCGCTGAACCTGACGGCTTAGCCATCCAATTCGTCAGGCAAAGGCCTGTGAACAGCAAGGGGGCGGCGCATATGCGTCGCCCCCTTGCTGTGACCGGAGGCAGGCCATCCCTAAAAGAGAAGGAAACGAACATGCGTATTGGCATTGTCGGTTACGGAGCAGGCGGCAGGTATTTTCATGCCCCGTTCATTGAAGCGGCCGAGGAAGTCGAACTGGTTGGCATTGTGGCCCGGACGGATGCGAAAAGGGCGCAGGCGGAAGCGGATTTCCCGGGGATGCCCGTTTATGGGAGCCTTGCCGAGCTGCTCGACGCCGGCGTGGACGCGGTGACCATCACTACGCCGCCGCACACCCGCCATGAGCTGGTCATGGAAGCCATCACAGCGGGCGTGCACGTTGTGGCGGACAAACCCTTCGCCCCGAATGCGGCGGCTGCGCGGGAACTCGCAGAGGCCGCCACGCGGGCCGGCGTTGTCCTGAACGTCTACCACAACCGGCGCCGCGACGCGGATATCCTCACACTCGCAAACGTGCTGGCCTCAGGGGAACTCGGTGAGACGTGGCGGGTGCATTCGACCATGGACCAGGACAACGCCGACAACCTTGAGCTCGGTGCCAGCGGTGGACTCCTGCGGGACCTGGGCAGCCACCTGGTTGACCAGATGCTGTGGCTGCTCGGACCGGCGAGCCACGTGCACGCGACCCTGGACTGGACGGACCGTTTCGGCGAACGGACGGACTGCGGCTTTGTTGTCACCATGACGCATTCGTCGGGAACCGTCTCCACGGTGTCCGCCAGCAAACTCAACCATTCCACCACGCGGGAGCTGCGGGCCTATGGCAGCAGGGGCAGCTACATCGCCTCCGGCGCCGACGTTCAGGCTGACGCCCTGATGTCGGGACGCCGTCCGATCGAGGAACCGGCAACGTGGGGCATCGACTCGGCCGAAAACTGGGGCACCCTGTCCACGAGGGACGGCCGCGAGGCCATTGCCTCGGCACAGGGGAACTATGCCAGCTTCTATACAGAGTTCGCCCGCGCAGTCCGCGGCGACGGACCCGAGCCCGTACCGGCAACCGAAGGAATCCGCACCCTGGAAGTGCTGGATGCGGCCCGCCGCAGTGCGCTGGAGAACGCGGTGGTCGCGCTCTAGCACCCTCTCTCACTTCCTGCGCGTTTTCCCGGATCCCTCTCTCACCTTGTGAGAGAGGGATCCGGATTTTCCTGCAGGAAGTGAGAGAGCGTCCATGGCCCCGCACCCGCTGGACGTAAAAACGCCCGACGCCGGCCGGCGTCGGGCGTTTTTGCGTCACCTTGGGGTGCGGCGTCACCTTAGACAGACACGCCTGAGCGCTGCTTGAACAGGTGCTCGAGCTCCTCCAGGGACTTATCCTTGGTCTCCGGAACGACGCGCTTGACCCAGACAATGGCACACAGCTGCAGTGCCACGAAGATGAAGAACGTCGCCGAAACCCCGATCCACGAGACCATCTGCGGGAAGAAGAACCCGATCAGGAAGTTGATCATCCAAAGCACAAAGACGCAGATGCCCATCGCGATGCCGCGGACGTGCATGGGGAAGATCTCGGACATGGTGAGCCAGGTGACAGTGCCGATGCAGCCCTGCATGGAAGCCAGGAATGTCACCATGAACAGCAGCACTAGGTAGCCGCGCAACGTGCTCTCCGGCAGGAGCATGGAGACGAGCGCGATGGCCGTCAGGGACGACGCCGTGCCGCACAGTCCCACGATCAGCATGGGCTTGCGGGGCACCCGCGTCATCAGATACATGCCAACGACGACGGCCGCCACCGACGTGACGCCGTTGAGGACGTTGGCGATCAAGGCGCCCTGGTCGCCGAATCCGGACGAGGAAAGGATGGACGTCCCGTAGTACATGATGGCGTTGACGCCGCTGATCTGGTTGATGATCGCCATGCCCAGGCCCACCACGAAGATCCTGCGGATCCACGGAACGGTGAGATCCTTGAACGTGCCCATCCTGGCCTGGTAATCCTCCCGGGCTGCCTGCCGTACCTCGTCGAACTCCGCGGAGACGTCGCCGGCGGCGCGGGTGGAGCGCAGCACCTCAAGGACGGCCCCGAAGCGGCCGGCCGACGCCAGCCAGCGCGGGCTCTCCGGCAGGACCAGCATGCCGAACCACAGGACCACGGCCGGGAGGGTGGCGATAACCAGCATCCAGCGCCACACGTGCGTTTCTTCGGGGAAAGCGTTGCCGAGTACTGCATTGAAGGTGAAGGCCAGGAACTGGCCCGTGACGATCATCAGCTCGTTTTGGGTGACGATGCGGCCGCGTTGGGCCGCCGGGGACATTTCCGCGAGGTACACGGGGACAATCACGGAGGCGCCGCCCACGGCCAGGCCCAGGAATGTCCGGGCCGCGATGAGCAGCTCCGTGTTCGGCGAGATGGTGCAGGCGATGGTGGCCATGACGAAGATCAGGGCCAGTCCCATGATGGTCTTACGCCGGCCGAAGCGGTCCGAGAGCCGGCCTGCGCTGATGGCGCCGAAGGCCGCGCCGAACAGGAGCGTGGACGTGACCAGCCCTTCGGTGAGCGGCGTCAGTCCGAGGTCCCGCTGCATAAACGGCAAGGCGCCGTTGATGACGCCGGTGTCGTAGCCGAACAGGAGCCCGCCGAACGTGGAGAAGAGCGCCACCTTCCGCATGAACTTCTTCGGATTTGCCGGTTTGGCCGGGTTGTTCGGCTTGGTGGTGCCGGGCGCGTCGGATTGGACTGTGCCGGGATTCGTCATGGTTCCGTTGCTTTGGTCCGTCTTCCCCACCACTACTTGGCCTGAGCGACGTAGTTGCGCATTGTCTCCAGCTGGTAGCGGGACACGTCCTCGGCGTTGTCGTCTTCGGCGAAGACACTGGACACCATGACGGTGTTGTCCTTGTCCAGGAAGCCGATTTCCTTGAGCCCGCCGAAGAACTCGTCCCAGTTCACGTCGCCGTCGCCGATCTTCAGGTGCTGGTGCACCCGCACGGCGTTTCCGGGCGGATTCGTGATGTAGCGCAGGCCGTGGGAGGCGTGGTGGTCCATGGTGTCCGAGACGTGGACCAGGCGCAGCTTGTCCCCCGCTGCCCGCATGATTTCAAGGGGCTTGTTGCCCATGTGGAACGAGTGCGAGGCAACGTAGACCATGCCGATGTTGGGCGAGTTGATGCCACGGATGACGCGGATGGCGGCCAGGCCGTCTTCGACGAAGTCGTCCGGGTGGGGGTCGATCAGGACATCCAGGCCTTCACGCTCGATGATCGGCAGCAGCTCTTCCATGGAGCGGTAGAAGGCGCGCTCGGATTCTTCGGCCTTTTCGGGGCGGCCGCTGAATTCGGTGTTCATGGTGCTGACGCCAAGGTCCACGGCAATTTGGATGGCGCGCTTCCAGTAGCGGACCGCTGCCTCGCGGGCATCCTCGTCCGGACCCGACCAGCGCAGCACGGGAAGCACCGACGCGATTTCGACGCCGGCATCCTTGCAGGCCTTGTTCATCTGGGCCACGAGCTCATCGTCGGCTTTGGGGTGGTTGTAGAACGGGATCATGTCCGCATGCGGGGTCAGCTGCAGGTACTTGTAACCGAGATCGGCGGCCACGCGCGGAAATTCCAGCAGGCTGTGGCTGTGGTGGAACGGGGTGGGGTCCAAGGCGATTTTCATGGTCACTCCTTTGTGAACGAGTCAGTGATCTAACTGAGTTTTTGTCCAGATAATGCGCCGAAAGGGCCTCAAAGTCGCATTATCTGGACAAAAACTACGGGAGCGGGCGGGGCTTTAGCTGTAGAGGTCCGGCTTAGCGTTCAGCTGGACCTTGACCTTTTCGCCCGACTTCTGGGCCTCGACGCCGGCCTCGCAGCAGGCTGCGGTGGCGTAGCCGTCCCAGGCGGTGGGGCCGCCGATTTCGCCGCGGCGGGCAGCGTCCGCCCAGGCCTGGACCTCGACGTCGTACGCTGCGCCGAAGCGCTCCTCGAAGCCGGGGGTGACGTTCCCGCCCCAGCGGCCGGCGCTGCGGGTGTAGGGTCCTTTGTCCCCGCCGATGCTAACGATGCCGTCCTCGAACGAGGCCTGGGTGGCCACTTCGTAGCCGAACTTGGCGTTGACGTAGATCTCGACGTCGGCCAGGACGCCGGATTCGGTTTCGAGCAGTACGTGCTGCGGATCGTGCTGGCCGCTCGGGGCGTTGCGGGTGGCCTTGCCCAGGCGGACCTGCACGGAGGTGATTTCCTCGCCGGTGAAGAAGCGGATGGCGTCGAACTCGTGGACCACGGAGTCGTTGATCAGCATCTCGTTGGTGAAGCCGGCAGGCGTGGTGGGGTTGCGGTGCTGGTGGTGGAGCATCAGCAGCTCGCCCAGTTCGCCGTCGCGGATGACGGAGCCCAGGGCGGCGTATTCGGCGTCGAAGCGGCGCATGAAGCCCACCTGGATGCGCTTGTGTCCCAGCGCCGTTTCGGCCTGGACAACTTTCCACGCACTTTCGGCGTCAGGGGTGAGCGGCTTTTCGCACAGGATCGGGAAGCCCTTCTCCAGTGCCTTGTACAAGATTTCCTCGTGGAGGAAGCCCGGCGTGGCGATCAGCACGGCGTTGACGTCGCCGTTGTTCAGTGCCTCGTCGGCGCTGGCCAGGGCCACGGCGCCGTCGATCCCTTCGATGGCGGCCTGCGCCCGGGAGAGGTCGACGTCGACGACGGCGGCCACTTCGGCGCCGTGGATGCGGGTGCTGAGCCGCTTGATGTGGTCGGCGCCCATGCGGCCCGCGCCGATAACGGCAACGCGGAGAGTATCAGTCATTGTTCTGTCCTTTAGGTATCAGGGGGTACTAGCTGACCCTGGTGCGGGAGCCGCACGAGAGCAGGTAGTTGCGGGTGCGCTTGGCAATGGGCATCGGGACGTCGAAGGCCACTGGGTACATGTCCTGTTCCACGATGCCGAAGATCGGACGGTTGAGTCCTTCGACCGCCTCGATGACCGCACGCAGGTCCGGAAGACCGTTGGGCGGTTCGGTCATGACGCCGGCCAGGTTGGCAGCGGCCCACGTCATGTTTTCCGCATTGACCTTCTTGAGGATGTCCGGGTTGATCTGCTTCAGGTGCAGGTAGCCGATGCGGTCCGGGTAGTTCTTGATCAGCTCAAGGCTGGACGCTCCGCAGTACTCGGCGTGGCCGGTGTCCAGGCACAGATTCAGGTATTCGGGGTCCGTTGAGGCCAGCAGGGTCTCGATGTCCTGCTGCGCGCCAACGTGCGAATCGGCGTGTGAGTGGAACTGCTGCTTCAGGCCGAAGTCCTCCAGCAGGACTTTGCCCATGCGGTTGTGGCCGGCGAAGAGGTCAGCCCACTGTTCCTGTGAGAGCTCGCCGTTCTCCACTGCCTCACCGGTGACATCGTCGCGCCACATGGCGGGAATGACCACAATGTGCTCGCCGCCCATGGCTGCCGTCAGTTCGGCCACCTTGCGGGCTGGCTCCCAGGCTTCGTCGTATTGCTTGGCGCCGCGGTGGAATGCCGTGAAGACCGTCCCTGCGGTGACATTCAGATCGCGGGCCTTGAGCTCCTCGGCCAGCCGCGTGGGGTCGTTCGGCAGGTAGCCGTAGGGGCCCAGTTCGATCCACTTGTAGCCGGATTCGGCCACTTCGTCGAGGAACCGTTCCCACGGGGTCTGCTTGGGGTCGTCGGCGAACCAGACGCCCCAGGAGTCCGGCGCGGTGCCGATGATGAGTTTGTTCTCTTTGTCTGTCATGACAGCGTTGTCTTTTCTGTGTTGTCGGGCCGGTAGGGTCGGGCGTGGGTCAGTCCCGCCGTCCGCGCCCTTCGGAAGCATCGTCGGCCCGTCCAGGGACGGCGTCCTCTCCTACGGCCAGCTCGTCAGGGAGTCCCTCCGCGATTCCATCGTGCCGGACTTGGTGGCTGTCGTCGGCGTGGGAGGGAAAGTTGTAGGAGGCGCCGGAGGCGTGGCTGGCTTCAGGCCAGCGTGACGTGATGACTTTGCCGCGGGTGTAGAAGGAGACGCCTTCGGGGCCGTAGATGTGCTTGTCGCCGAACAGGGAGGCTTTCCAGCCGCCGAAGGAGTGGTAGGCCACCGGGACGGGCAGGGGCACGTTGATGCCGATCATGCCGACGCTGACGGAGCGATGGAACTTGCGGGCGTTGGCGCCGGAGGAGGTGAAGATGGCGGTGCCGTTGCCGTAGGGGTTGGCGTTGATCAGGGCGATGCCTGCGTCCAGGTCCTCCACCCGGACCACGACGAGGACGGGGCCGAAGATTTCCTCCGTGTAGGCGGTCATTTCGGTCTTGACGTGGTCCAGGACGGTGGGGCCGACCCAGAAGCCGTCTTCATGGCCGGGGACCACCAGGTCGCGGCCGTCCACCACCATCGCCGCTCCCGCAGCTTCGGCTTCGGTGACGATCCGGACGATGCGTTCCTTGGAGTCCGGGGTGATGACCGGGCCCATTTCGGCGTCGGGAGCGGTGCCGTTGTTGACCTTCACGGCGAGCGCGCGCTCCTCGACCTTTTTCACGATCAGGTCTGCGGCGTCCCCGACGGCGACGGCCACGGAGATGGCCATGCAGCGCTCCCCGGCGGAGCCGAACGCTGCGGCGGCGAGGTGGTCTGCCGCGTTGTCCAGGTCGGCGTCGGGCATGATGATGGCGTGGTTCTTCGCGCCGCCCAGGGCCTGGACGCGCTTGCCGTGCTTGGTGGCGGTCTCGTGGACGTACTGGGCGATCGGGGTGGAACCCACGAAGGAGATGCCATCCACGTCAGGGTGGGTCAGGAGACCCTCGACGGTTTCCTTGTCGCCGTGCAGGACCTGGAAGACGCCGTCGGGCAGGCCGGCCTGCTTCCACAGCTTCGCCAGCAGCATCGACGCGGAGGGGTCCCGCTCGGAGGGCTTGAGGATGAAGGCATTGCCGGTGGCGATGGCCATCGGCGCCATCCACAGCGGCACCATGACCGGGAAGTTGAACGGGGTGATGCCGGCGACGACGCCCAGGGGCTCGCGGAACGAGAAGACGTCGATGCCGGTGGAGACCTGGTCGGAGTAGTCGCCCTTGAGCAGTTGCGGGATGCCGCAGGCGAACTCGATGACCTCCAGGCCGCGGCCGATCTCGCCCTTGGCGTCGGAGAGGACCTTGCCGTGCTCGGCGGTGATCAGCTCGGCGAGCTCGCCAACATGGGACGCGACGAGCTCGCGGAACTTGAAGAGCACTGCGGTGCGCTTGGCCAGGGAGATGTCACCCCAGGAGTCGGCGGCGGCACGGGCAGCGGCAACAGTGGCATCGAGGTCCGCCCGGTTGGCCAGCCGCAGCTCGCCGGAGACGGCGCCCGTGGCCGGGTTGTAGACCGGCTGGGTGCGGGTGCCAACGCCGGCGGTCTCTGCCCCGTTGATGAAGTGGTTGATGGTGGTGGTGACGGTCGTCGTTGACATGGTGTTGGACTTCCTTTGGTCTGTGGGGTCTAACCGAGCAGTTTGCGCTGGCGGTTCTTGTGGTCGGTATAGGTCTTGAAGGCCTGCTGCGTGGAGTCGAGGTTCGAGACCTGGGAGACGGGAACGTCCCACCAGGACTCGGAGCTGGGCGCGTCCAGCAGCGGATCGGATTCGACGTGGATCAGGATGGGCCCGCTGCGTTCAGGCGCGGCCTTGGCGTCCCGGATGGCCTGCTCGAGTTCGGCAATGACCTTCTCCCCCGGTTCGATCCGGATCACCTTCACGCCGAGGCTTTCGGCGTTCAGGGCCAGGTCCACCGGCAGGGTCTCGCCTTCGTCGAAGCTGTGCTGCTCCTCGTTCAGCGCCCGGTACTGGGTGCCGAACCGCTGCGAACCCAGCATCTCGGACAGGGATCCAATGGAGGCGTAGCCGTGGTTCTGGATCAGGACCACAATCAGCTTGATCCGTTCGGCGACGGCGGTCACCAGTTCGGTGTGCATCATCAGGTAGGAACCGTCCCCCACCATGACCACAACGTCGCGCTGCGCCCCGCCGCGCGCGGCCTCTGCCAGCGCTGCACGCTTGACGCCTAGCCCGCCGGGGATTTCGTAGCCCATGCAGGAGTACGCGTATTCCACGTGGTATCCGAAGGGGTCCCGGACGCGCCACATCTTGTGCAGGTCACCGGGCAGGGAGCCTGCGGCGCAGATGACGACGTCCGCCGCGTCCATGGCCCGGGACGTGGCGCCGATGATCTCGTTCTGGGCCGGCAGCGGGGTGAAGCGGGTGTCGAAGGCTTCATCAACGGTGGCGTCCCAGCGCTTCTTCTCCGCGGCGATCCTCGCTTCCAGGTCCGCTCCGACGCGGTAGCCACCCAGGGCCTGATTCAGCTTGACCAGGGCCTTGCGGGCATCGGCGACGATCGGCAGGGAGGTGCCGTGCTTGTACGCGTCGATGGGGGCGACGTTGATGTTGATGAACCGCACGTCCGGGTTCTGGAACGCGGTCCGGGACGCCGTGGTGAAGTCCTCGTAGCGGGTACCGATGCCGATGATCAGGTCCGCCTCGGCAGCGATGGCATTCGCCGCCGTCGTCCCTGTGGAGCCGATCGCACCGAGCGAGAACTTGTGGTCCCATGGCAGGACGCCGACGCCGGCCTGGGTGTTCCCCACAGGGATGCCCGTCAACTCAGCGAATGCAGCGAGTTCCTCGTTGGCGTAGGCATACAGGACGCCACCGCCGGCGATGATCAGCGGGCGCTTCGCGGCACGGATGGCCTCGGCGGCGCGGCGGATGTCCTCGTCGTCGGCCTCGGGACGGCGGATGCGCCACTCGCGTTCGGCCAGGAACTCCTCAGGCACGTCGAATGCCTCTGCCTGGACATCCTGCGGCAGCGAGATGGTCACGGCACCGGTTTCGGCCGGATCCGTCAGGACACGCAGGCCGTGGTGGAACGCCGAGAACAGCTGCTCCGGGCGGGTCACCCGGTCGAAGAACTTGGACAGCGGCCGGAACGCGTCGTTGACGGTGATGTCGTACGCGTAGGGCTGCTCGAGCTGCTGCAGGACCGGGTCCGCGGCACGGGTGGCAAAGGTGTCGCTGGGCAGCAGCAGCACGGGCAGGCGGTTGGTGGTGGCTAGTGCGGCTCCGGTGAGGAGGTTCGAGGATCCCGGACCGATGGAGGTGCTGATGGCAAACGTCTGGCGGCGGCGGGTGTGCCGGGCGTAGCCCACGGCCTGGTGCACCTGGGCCTGCTCGTTGCGGCCCTGGTAGTACGGCATGATGGACGGGTCCGCGGCCTGGTACTGCTTCAGGGCCTGGCCGACGCCGGCAACGTTCCCGTGCCCGAAGATGCCGAACGTCCCCGGAATCAGCCGCTCCCGGTAGTCCTCGGTGCCGATGCGGTCCACCGTGTACTGCTTGGAAAGGTACTCGACGACGGCCTGGGCGACTGTCATTCTGCGTGTTGCTGTTCCTGTACTCATTGAGACGTTACTCCGATACTTTCGCTGATGACTGCAGCACCGGCGACTTGAGCAGCGAGGCGGCGGTGGCGACGGCGCCTGCCACATCGCCGTCGGCCGGGTACAGCAACGTCCGCCCCACGGTGAGGCCCTGGACGCCGGGCAGGGCCAGGGCGGCCTGCCAGCTGGCGAAGACCTCGTCCTGGGTGCCTTCCGGGTCCCCGCCGAGGAGCACGGTGGGCAACGTGGTGGCCGCCATGACGCGTTCCATCTCGGCCACTACGGGCAGCTTCATCCAGGTGTAGGCGCTCGTGGAGCCCAGACCCTGGGCGATCGCGATGGACTTGATGACCCCGTCCGGGCTGAGGTCGTTGCGGACCTTGCCGTTCTGCCAGATCGAGAGGAACGGTTCCACCATGGCGATCAGCTTGCGTGCGGCGAGGGAGTTGACGGCCCGAGCCGTGGCTTCCAGGGCGGAGGCGGTGTCCGGGTCGCCGAGGCAGATGCGGGTCAGCATCTTGCCGCCGTCGGCGCCCAGGGCTTCCAAGGCTGCGGCCGTGTGGCCGGTGAAGCGGTCATCGATTTCGTTGACGAGCCCGGCCAGGCCACCGCGGTTCATCGAGCCGAAGACCAGCTTGCCTTCGAGCGCCCCCAGCAGGAGCAGGTCGTCCATGATGTCCGGGGACGCGAGGACACCGTCGACGGCGGGATTCGCCAGGGCGATCTGCAGGCGGTCCAACAAATCGCGGCGGTCCGCCATGGCCACCGGATCGTTCCCCACGGAGAGGGCTCCGCGGGCGGGGTGGTCGGCGGCAACGATGAAGTTCTGCACACCGTACTTCAGCCCCGGATGGCGCCGGCGGGTGGCTGCCGCGCGGGCAACGGCGTCGGGGTCTTCGAGCCGGAGGGCGCTCAGGTGCTGGTAGCGGCGGGGATCATCGTTGGCGCTCAAGACGCTGCTCCTTCGGAAACTGTGGTGTGGGACGGGCGTGAGGCGGCGGCACCGGCCAGGGCGGGTACCAGGCGGCCGCGTTCGGCCAGCAGCGAGGTGACTTCCTCCGGCGTCGGCATGGCGTCGGCGCAGGAAAGACGGGAGGCCACAATGGCGCCGGCGGCGTTGGCGTAATCGAGGACCTGGGCCAGCGGCCAGCCGGACAGCAGTCCGTGGCAGAAGGCTCCACCAAACGAGTCGCCGGCACCAAGGCCGTTGAGGGTTTCCACCGGGACCGGCGCGGAGACAACGCGTTCGGTGCGGGTCTTTGCCATCACACCTTCCGGCCCAAGCTTGACGACGGCGATCTCGACGCCGGCGGCCAGCAGCCGGTCGGCCTGTTCGTCAGGGGTTCCTTCGCCCACGGCAACGGCGCATTCCTTGTCGTTGCCGATAGCCACCGTGACGTGCGGCAGGATCTTTGCAACCTCGGCCCGGGCTTCCTCTTCGGAAGCCCAGAACATGGGCCGGTAGTCCAGGTCCAGGATGGTGTACTGGCCTTCCTTGAGACCGGTCCGGGGACGGGCAGCATGGGCGGCCAGGTGGGCCTCGCGGCTGGGCTCCTGGCACAAACCAGTCACCGTCGACCAGAAGATCCCGGCCTCGCGGATGGCTACCAGGTCCAGCTCCGCGGCCTTGATCTGCAGGTCAGGCGCCGTGGGGAAACGCCCATAAAAGTAGAGCGGAAAATCATCCGGCGGCATAATGGCGCAGAACGTCACCGCGGTGGGCCATTCCTTCACCGGCGTAACGAATGTATCGTCCACGTTGAACTTGCGCAGTTCACGGTGGAGGTATTTTCCGAAGGCGTCGTCGCCGGTGCGCGTGATGACGCCTGCGTTGCGGCCATGCCGCGCCGCGGCCACGGCCACATTGGACGGGGAACCTCCGAGGTACTTTCCGAAGGACGTCACGTCCTCCAGATCCACCCCGATGTCGTTCGGGTATATATCAACGCTGATGCGCCCGATCGTGAGCAGTTCGTGGGTCACGGTAATCGCGGACCTTTCTGGTTTGAGCTCCATACCCCTGTACTGCAAGAGCTAGAGCTCGGGTTCCTGGCCGGGCCCCCGTGAGCGGGGCCACAACCACTACCTTGCCCTAGAATCATTGTCCTGTCAAAGGTTTGTACTGACATATTTACAACCTGCACAAGGCGCCGAATTGGCGCCGTCGGGATCACTTCCGGGGGACGGCCAGTTCACCCGTGACGTACTGCGCCCGCCCGAAGCCGAACGACCAGTCACCGGCGGCATTCTCCACATATCCGATAAACACGTCCTCACCGGCAACATCAAGTTCCGCCAGCCGGTCGGCGATCGCCGCAAAGAGGGATTGCTTGGCGGCCTGGCTCCGACCGCCTTGCGTAAAGATCTGGATCATCACCACGTTGGGGGTGCGCTCGAAGCCGAGCCCTGCATCCTGGGCGACAATCTGGCCCTGCGGGTGCTCCGTGAGAACGTGGAAGTAGTCGCGCTCCGGGATGGCATACTCTGCGAGGATGGCATCATGTATGCCCCGGCTCAAACGCTGCAACTGTTCGGCGCTGCGCCCTTGGTTAACATCGATTCGTACCAGCGGCATTTTTCATCTCCCTGAAGTTTGTCCTGACATACTAACAAACTTCCGAGAGGATCGGCAAGGAAAATCCCCAGATAGCCCTTCCGCCCCGGCGAGGCCGGGAGTATGGTTAAACAACCAAATGGTTGATCAATGATTTAGTTGATTAATAATCCAGAAAGGCCTGCACCACGATGAACCCCGACGACGGCACCCTGGACTCGGCCTTTATGGCCCTGGCCGACCCCGTGCGGCGGCGGATCATCGCCCGGCTCAGCCGCGGGCAGGCCACAGTCAACGAATTGGCGGAACCCTTCGCGATCACCAAACAGGCAGTCTCGAAGCACATCCAGGTCCTCGAGCAGGCAGGGCTCGTCACCCGCAGCAGGGAAGCCCAGCGCCGGCCCGTCCACCTGAATCCCGCACGGCTGGAGGCTCTCACAGCGTGGATCGACCAGTACCGGCTGGTCCGCGAAGAGCAGTTCCGCAGCCTGGACGCCGTGCTCAGATCCAATGCCGCAACCGGCGGCAACCACCTAAAGGAATCATCATGAGCAATCCGCTGAACCTCACCATTCCTGAAGGACTCCCCTTCATCGACTACGACCGCGAATTCGATTTCCCGGTTGCGGACGTCTTCCGCGCGCACAAGGACCCGGACCTTGTCATCCAGTGGCTCGGCCCGCGTGGCATGAAGATGGAAATCAACCATCTCGATTTCCGGACCGGTGGCAGCTACAGCTACTTGCACACCGGGCCCGACGGCGTCGCTTACAAATTCAGCGGCGTCTATCACACCGTCCGCGAGAACGAATTTGCCATCCAGACCTTCGAATTCGGCGGCTACCCTGACGTTGTCAGCCTCGAGTTCCTCACCTTCGAAGACCTCGGCAACGGCCGGTCCCGCGTCCGGGGCCACTCCGTCTACCCCACCCAGGAGGCCCGCGACGGCATGGCGCAGTCCGGCATGGAGGGCGGCATGTCCGAGGGCTACGAGCGGCTCGACGAACTGCTCAGCGGCGCCAAGGTCTAGAACAGCCCTTAAACAAGTACGACGGCGGCCGGTCACCTTCCTGGAGAAGGTAACCGGGCCGCCGTCGTACTCGTGGTCGAGCCCGTCGAGACCCGTCGCTGCACCGGTGGTCGAGCCGGGGCTTGAGGACCAATGCTCGGGAAAGTCACGCTAAGCCGATCTCCGGCGGTAACGATGGTTGCCTCGGTTCGTTGAGCCTGTGTGGCTAAACATAAATATTTGACTGCGGCCGAGGAGGCCTCGTACGGGCGATTCGAGGCGCAGGCCCCGGAACAGGCGGTGTTGGAACGGTTCTTCTTCCTGGACGACGCCGATCTGGACCTCGTAGCGAAACGGCGCGGTGATCACAACCGGCTCGGGTTCAGTCTCCAGTTGGTGACCGTCCGGCGCCTGGGCACGTTCCTGGAAGATCCTCTCGACGTACCGACTGCGGTGGTGGATTATGTGGCCGGACAAGTCGGGGTGGCCGATCCGTCGTGCGTGAAGGGGTACTTGGAGCGGCGGCCGACACGGTTTGAGCATCAGGCAGAGATCGCCAAGGTATACGGTTACGTTTCCTACGCCTCGGCGGAAGCGGAGTTGATCGGCTGGTTGGGCGGGCAGGCGTGGACGACCGGTGATCAACCGAAGCCGCTGTTCTACGCAGCGGTGGGATGGCTACGGGCGCGGAGAGCACTCCTGCCGGGGGTCACGACGTTACGGGACGAGGTGGCCAGCGTCCGTAAAAAGGCCGAAACCAGGCTGTACGCCGCCCTGGCGCGGGCCGTGACCGGCGGGCAGGCCCTTGAGCTGGAGAAACTGCTGCAGGTGCCCGGGGGTAGCCGTTGGTCGCAGTTGGAGATGTGGCGCAAGGCGGGTAAGAACACGACCGGGCGCGGCATGGTCATGGCGCTGAACCGGGTATCGGAGATCGCCGGGATGCACCTGGGCGAGGTGGATGTGGCCGGGGTGCCCAAGCGGCGGTTGATCGCCCTGGCGAAGGAGGGCAGGAACGAGACGGCGACCAAGCTTGACCGGTTGCCGTACGAGAAGAAGATCGCCACGCTGCTGGCCACGGTGCGGTGGCTGGAGGTGAGCGCCACCGACGATGCCCTGGAACTGTTCGACGTATTCATGTCTAACGAGCTGATCGGGCGGGCAAACAAGGCCGCGGAGAAGGCCACCATAAAGCGGGCGCCGATGGTCGCCCGGCACGCCCGGATACTCCAGTCGGTGGTGGAACTTCTGCTCGAGGCCGAGGATGCGAGTGAGACGATGCCATTGGGCATGGTGTGGGCGATGATCGAGCACCAGGTGGGCTCCCGGGCACAGATCGCTGCGGCGGTGGAGGGAATCCGGGAGATCATCCCGCCGCCGCAGGCCGAACCGGAGGGGCAGTGGCGGGAGGCGGTCGTGGAGCGGTACGCCACGGTGCGCGGCTTCGCCAAGATGCTGTGCGAGGTAGTCGGGTTCGCGGCGACCGCCGACGCACACAAGATCCTGGGGGCGATGCAGGATCTGGCGCATCTGCTGGACCTGCGGGAGACGGTGAAGGTGCCCAAGGGCTACCTGGATGCCCGCAAGGTCGACCTGTCGGTGGTGCCGAAGGGCTGGTGGCAGAAGCTGGTGTTCCCCGCCGGCAGGCCCGGGGGCACGGTGGACCGCAACGCCTACGTGTTCTGCGTTCTGGAGCAGTTCCACACCGCGCTCAAGCACCGCGACATCTTCGCGGCCACCTCCGACCGCTGGTCAGATCCCCGGGCCCGGCTGCCATCTGGCCCGGCGTGGGAGAACGCGAAGGGCCCGGCGCTGGGCGCGTTGCTGCTGCCGGAGCAGCCCGATTCGCTGCTCGCCGAGCATGCCGGGACCTTGGATGCGGCGTGGCGAACGGTGTCCGGCGGGATGACCGCCGGCGGGGACATCACCGTGGACACCGACGGCCGGATGCACCTCGGCAAGGACGACGCGTTGGAGGAGTCGCCCAGCCTGAAAGACCTGCGCACCCGTGTAGCGGGCATGATCCCGCGCGTGGACCTGTCCGAACTGGTGCTCGAGGTGATGGGCTGGCACCCGGACTTCACCGCCTCCTTCACCTCCGCAGCAGGCGTGTCCTCCCGGCTGACCGACCTGCACGTCTCGGTCGCCGCGCTGCTGACCGCGCACGCGCTCAACATCGGGTTCGGACCGGTGATCGCCGACGCTCCCGCGCTGACCCGCGACCGGCTCTCCCACGTCGACCAGCACTACCTCGGCTCGGACTCCTACGCCGCAGCCAACGCGGTGCTCATCGAGGCCCAGGGCGCCAGCGACCTGGCGCAGGAGTGGGGCGGCGGGCTGGTTGCCGCCGTCGACGGGATCCGGTTCATCGTGCCGGTCCGCTCCGTCGACGCCCGCCCAAACCCGAAGTACTTCCACCGAAAGAAGGGCGTGACCTGGCTGAACATGATCTCCGATCAGTCCGTCGGGCTGGCGGCCAAGGTGGTGTCGGGCACGCCGAAGGACACCCTTCACTTCGTGGACCTGCTCTACAACCCCGACGGTAGCCACCGGCCCGAGGTGCTGATCACCGACCAGGGCTCCTATTCCGACATCGTGTTCGGCCTGGTCACCTTGCTGGGATTCGACTACCGGCCGGTGCTCGCGGACCTGCCCGACGCCAAGCTGTGGCGGATCAACCGGTCAGCCGACTACGGCAGGCTCGACAGGACCGCCCGGGGAAAGATCGACATCGAGAAGGTCCGTCGGCACTGGCCGGACATCTGCCGGATCGCCGCCTCGATCCACACCCGCGAGGTCTCCGCCCACGATGTGATCCGTATCCTGCAACGCGACGGACGACCGACTGATCTGGGCGAGGCGGTGGCACACTACGGGCGGATCTTCAAAACCCTCCACATCCTCACCTTCGTCGATGACCCGGCCTACCGCCGGGAAATGAAAGCGTTGCGCAACCTCCAGGAGGGCCGCCACGCCCTGGCCAGGCACATCTTCCACGGCCGGGAGGGCAAGCTCCACCAGGCGTACCGTGACGGGCAGGAAGACCAACTCGGCGCCCTGGGCCTTGTCTTGAATTGTGTGACGTTGTGGAACACGGTCTACCTTGACCACGCCCTGACCACGCTGCGGGAACAGGGCTACCCGGTGCTCGATGCCGATGTCGCCCGCCTGTCGGCGTACGTGCGCCGGCACATCAACGTCCACGGTCACTACTCCTTCCAACTTCCCGACCTCGCCGGTGGCCGGCGCACTCTGCGCGATCCCGACCACCGCGACAGCAACGAGGAGTAAGAAGAGCCTGAGAGGCAACGGAAAGAAACCGGGGCATTAAGGGGTGTCGGAAAACGATCATCTACCGACACCCGGTCACTGCCGGCGTGTGATTGTTAGCCGAGAAAGGCGGTTAATTCGCGGGATGAGTTGCCGGTTTCGGCGTCGGTCATGCGGAAACTTGAACGGGCGCTCGAGGGATTAGCATTTCGGGCCGGTCAGGAGCTCGGCAGTCGGTCGCGCCCCTCCATAAGATACGATTCGTGGAGTCTAGAGCCCCGGCTTTAGGGATCGAAGGGTATCTTTGGCGCCATGGTCATGGAGGCCCGTCAGGGCGTCGGAGTAGGCCATGACAAACCGTTCATCATCGATGAGGGCGCCGAAGACTTCGCGGTCCGAGATGAAGGACAGCGGGTCCTGGCGCTGCCGGGCGGCGGCGGCCATCAGGGTGTCTTTCAGGCGGTCAACCACTTCGATGGGGTTGCCCTGCTCGTCGGTGCCTTCGTCGTACCGCGCCCAGCTGGCCACAATTGCTGCAGAGCGATGGATTTCGCCGTTGTTTGCCAGATTGATGCGGATCACCGGCAGGAGCCACTTGGGAATACGGTCTGAGCTCTCGGCGCACAGCCTGGCCAGGGTGTCGCGGACGTATTCATTGGAGAAGCGCTCGATGAGAGTGTGCTTGTAGGCGTCGAGGTCGATGCCCGGAACGGGCTGCAGGGTCGGCGTGGCTTCCTTGTCCATGTAGTCGAGCAGGAACTGGGAGAACAACGGGTCCTGGCAGACTTCATGCGCGTAGCGGTAGCCGGCGAGGTAGCCAAAATAGCACATGCCTTGGTGGCTGGCGTTGAGCAGGCGCAGCTTCATGAGCTCATAGGGTTCCACGTCTTCCACCAGCTGGACCCCGACGTCTTCGAAGGGCGGACGGCCGAGGCTGAAATGGTCTTCGAGCACCCATTGTTCGAAGGGCTCACAGACCACGGGCCATGCGTCTTTCACCCCGAATTCCTCCTCAATGGCGCCTCGGTCCTCGTCCGTGGTCACGGGGGTGATTCTGTCCACCATGCTGTTGGGGAAAGGCACGTTTTCCTCGATCCACCCGCCAAGCTCGGCATCTTTGAGAGATGCGAAGGCGGTAAACATTTTCCGTGCGACGTCGCCGTTGCCCTGAATGTTGTCACAGGACATCACCGTGAATGGCTCCAAACCCCGTTCGCGGCGCCGGGCAAGGGCCTCGGTGACCAGCCCGAAGGTTGTCCGCGGTGCGGCTCCGGGCTGGAGATCGTGGATGACGTCCGGGTTCTCGGTGTTGAATTCCCCGGTGACGTGGTGGAAGTTGTAGCCGCCCTCCGTCACGGTGAGCGAGACGATGCGGACGGCGTCCGAGGCCATCTTTTCGATAACAGCATCCGGGTCGTCGGGGGCGAAAAGGTATTCAATGATGGAGCCGATGACCCGCGCCTCCCGGGTGCCGTCCGGGTTTTTCACCACGAGGGTGTAGAGGCAGTCCTGGCTGTCCATTACCTGCTTCATGCGGGCGTCGCCGGGCAGGACCCCAACGCCGCAGATCGCCCAGTCAAGTGCGTGGCCGGTGTTCATCAAGCGGTCCAGATACATGGCCTGGTGTGCGCGGTGGAAGCCGCCGACGCCGAAATGGACAATTCCCGCCGTCAAAGCTGAGCGGTCATAAGAGGGTTTGCCCACAGCAGCGGGGAGTTCCGGGAGAGTTGAGCTGGTGAGTGAATGCATGTGTTTAGCCTTTCAGAATGTGCTGGTCGATCGGCATGGAGCCCGGTTCCCGGGCCCATGGCGGGCTGGCCTCTTCCCGGAAACAGCCAATGATTCTTGCCTTGCCGGGAAGGACAGAAAGTGCGTTGAACGTGTCCGGGATGGAGCCGCGCCTGCCGTTTTCGGCTGAACGCCCGGTGGAAGAGCTTCAGGTGGTGGCATTTACTGCCTCCTTGCTTGTGCAGGGGTCAGGACCACGGGATGATCCGGTCTGCCGCATGGCGGGTGGCTTCGATCAGCTGGGCGTTGGTTTCGTCGGAACCGGCCGCCCACGCTTGCGCTGCGGGGCGGTCTTTGCCGAAGAGGATGTGCCTGTCCACGAGCCGGGAAAGGCGCAGGTGCCGGGGTGTATCCAGGAACCACACCTCGTCCAGCTGCGCCCGCACCTGCTGCCACGGGGGCAGTTCCGCGAGGAGGTAGTTGCCCTCGGTGATGACGAGCGGTACGGCTGCGGGTACTTCAATGGACGCGGCCACCGGCTCGTCGATGGTGCGGCGAAAATCGGGCGCATAGACCACGTGCTCGTCCCGCCGTGCGAGGCGCTGCAACAGGGAGAGGTATCCGCCGACGTCGAACGTGTCGATGGCGCCTTTGCGTTCCCTGAGCGGTGTGCCGTCGATGATCTTGTTTCCCAAGTGGAAGCCGTCCATCGGCACCACGACGGCGGACCCGGCTCCGAGAAGTTTCTGCAGGCAGGCGGAGAAGGTGGACTTACCCGATCCGGGGGCTCCCACAATACCGAGCAGCATTCTGTTCCCGTCGGCGAGGCGAAGCCGGAGATCCGCCACGGCCCGTTCCGCCTCCGGTGACCGGGGCCCCCGGGTCCCCGGCAGTCCGGTGTCAGCGAGGTCCATCAGCGGCCCGGGTAGACGACGGCTTTGAGCTGGCCGGGCTGCTTGCCGGCTTTGAGCGCTTCCTCGGATTCGGCGAGGGCGAACTTGCCGGTGACCAGGACGTCCAGATCCACCTTGCCGTCGGCTATCAGCTGGATGGCCAAAGGCCACGTGTTGGTGTAGCGGAACACCCCGGAGAGCCAGATTTCCCGGTTCTGGATGAACGAGACGGGGAGTTCGACGTCGTCGGCCCCAAGCCCCACCAGGATGACCCGGCCGGCCGGCCCCACGGCCTTGATGCCGGAGCGGACGGCCTGCGGCGCGCCGGAGGCGTCGATGAACGCATCGACGTCCAGGCCCTCCACGCTGTCGGTTTTGGCGTTGAGCGCGTGGGTCGCGCCGTGTTCCAGGGCGAAAGCCAACCGGTCTTCTGCGATGTCGGTGATGTAGATTTCGGTGGCGCCGAAGGCCCGGGCTGCCTGGGCGGCGATAATGCCTATCGGGCCGGCGCCGGCGATCAGCACACGGCTGCCGGGCCTGATCTCGGCGCGTTCGCAGGCCCAGAGCCCGACGGAGAGCGGCTCGATCAGGGCGGCTGCCTCGTCGCTGACGCTCTCCGGGATGTCGTAGGCGAAGTCGCTCTGGATGCTCACGTATTCGGCGAACGCGCCGTCGATCGGCGGGGTGGCGTAGAACTCGATGTCCGGGCACAGGTTGTACCGTCCCGCTTTGCACTGCTTGCATGTGCGGCAGGGCCGCTGGGGCTCGACGGCGACCCGCTTGCCGATGCGGGACGGGTCAACGGCGCTTCCGACGGCGGCGATCCGGCCGGAGAGTTCATGGCCGAGGATCAGCGGGTGGTCCACAACGTAGTCGCCGATCCGGCCGTGCTCGTAGTAGTGCACGTCGCTGCCGCAGACGCCGACGGCCGCGACCTTGACCAGAACCTGATCGGCTTCAAGCTGCGGGACGGCCAGGGTTTCCAGGGCCATCTCGCCCTGGCGTTTCAGGACGGAGGCCCGCATCGTGGCCGGCAGTTCGGGGTGCGCCAGGGTGCGGGACTGTGCGGTGGGTGTTGTCATCGGAGTAATCCTCTAAGAATCGAAAGTGGTGAGGGCCGGCTACTTGACGGCGCCGAGGGAGAGGCCTTGGACGAGTTTGTCCTGGGCGGCGAAGCCGGCGAACAGCACCGGCAGGGAGATCACGACGGCGGCCGCGCAGACTTTGGCGAGGAACAGTCCCTGGCTGGAGACGAAGCCGGTCAGGAAGACCGGGGCGGTTCCCGCCATCACGCCAGTGAGGACGCGGGCCAAGAGCAGTTCGTTCCAGCTGAAGATGAAGCAGATCAGGGCGGTGGCGGCGATGCCGGGCATCGCCACGGGAGCGACGACCTTACGGAGGGTGAGGAGTAGGCCGGCGCCGTCGATCTGGGCGGCTTCAAGCATTTCCACCGGCACTTCGGCCAGGAAGGAACGCATCATCCACACGGCGATGGGCAGGTTCATCGAGGTGTACATCAGGACCAGGAACCAGATGTTGTCCAAAGCGCCGACGTTTTTGGCGAAGAGGTAGAGCGGCAGGATCGCTGCGACCACGGGCATCATCTTCGTGGAGAGGAAAAAGAACATCACGTCTGTCCACTTTTTCACCGGCCGGATCGACAGCGCATAGGCGGCCGGGATGGCCAGGACCAGGACCAGCACGGTCGAGAGGATCGAGGCAGTGGCCGAGTTGATCAGCGGCGGCCAGGGGCTGACTCCCGAGCTCGCCCCGAAGAACTCCTTGTAGGCGTCGAGGGTGAGGTTGGCAGCGAGGGACGGCGGATTGGTCGCGGCGTCAGTTTCGGAGTGGAACGAGGTGAGGATCATCCAGAGGACAGGCGTCGCGAAGAGCAGGGCCAGCAGCCATGCCGCGATCCCGGCAGCCGTATTGTTGCGGGTGGGGTCCATCCGGGACTTGCCGCGACGACGCGAACCGGTGTTGAGGGCGGTCGGTCCGGGGACGGATTTCCGGGGTGCGGCCGGGGTGAGGGTGCTCATCGTGCTGCCTCCTTCTTGAAGAGCGAGAAAACGGTTCGCAGCGCAAAGGTCGCCACGATGATCGTGCCGATGACCACCACGACGCCGGCGGCCGACGCCAGGCCATATTCGTTGGCGAAGTAGAACGTCTGGTAGATGGCGTACGGCAGGTTGGCTGTTCCCAGGCCGCCCGAGGTGAGGGTGAAGACGGCATCGAAGTTCTGCACGATGTAGATGGCCCCGAGCAGGCCACCGAGTTCCAGGTACTGGCGCAGGTGCGGCAGGGTGAGGTGGCGGAAGATGCCCCAGGGGCTCGCGCCGTCCATCTGGGCCGCTTCGACGGTGTCCATGGGACGCGACTGCAAACCTGCCAGCAGGATGAGCATCATGAACGGCGTCCACTGCCAGACCAGCGACACGATGACGGCCATCAGGGGCGCTTGGGACAGGAGGTCCGGCTGGGGCGCGTTTTCGCTGCCGAACAGGGACCAGATCCAGGTCAGGATCCCGTTGATCAGCCCGTAGGTGGGGTTGAGGAGGGCATGCTTCCAGATGAGGGCGGCGGCCACCGGAACCACGAGGAACGGTGCGATCAGCAGGGTACGGGCCAGTCCGCGGCCGATGAACTTCTTGTCCAGGAGCAGTGCCAGTCCCAGGCCGATGACGAGGCTGGCCAGGACCACGGAGACCGTGAGGACGATGGTGGTGAAGATGGCTTGGCGCAGGTCGGCGTTGGTGAGGACCTGAACGTAGTTGTCGAAGCCGGCGAACCCGGTCTGGTCCGGGCGGAGGCTGTTCCAGTTCAGGAACGAAATGATGAGGGTCACCACGAACGGAAGCTGGGTGACGATGATGAGGAAGATCAGGGCCGGCAGCAGCGGCGCACGCCGTGCCCAGGCCAGTGCGCGTTCACGCGACCTGGCGTTCTTGGAGGTTTTGGATGCGCTGTGTCCGGGACCGGAGACGCGCGCTGTTGCTGTAGTCATGATGTTCTCCTGCGGTTCTGTGGCCCGCCGTCAGGCGGGCCACAGAACCTTTGGTGGGTTGCTGGTTACTTCTTGTACTTGTCGCCGATTTTCTGAGCGGCTTCCTGGCCCTTGGCCAGTGCATCCGCTACAGATCCCTGGCCGGCAATGGCGGAGCTGACACCTTGGGAGACAGTGGTGCCCAGGTCAGCGAACTCGGGAATGCCGACGAACTGAACACCGATGGCGGGACGCGGCTGGACACCGGGGTTCTTGGGGTCCGCGTTTTCGATGGCGGTCCGTTCGGCCTTGAAGAACGGGGCGGACTTCTGGAAGTCGGCGTTCTCATACGTGGAGATGCGCTTGCCGGACGGAACCTTCGCCCAGCCCAGCTTCGAAGCCACCAGTTCTTCATACTTCTGCGAGCTGGCCCAGGCGATGAACTTCCCGGCAGCATCCTGCTTCTTCGACGCTGCCTGCACGCCCCAGGACCAGGTCCACAGCCAGCCCGATGACTTCGTGTTCTTCACCGGGGCCTGGGCGTAGCCGATCTTGCCCTTCACCGGGGAGGAATCCGCCTCCAGTGAACCGGCAGCAGACGTGGCGTCGTACCACATGGCGACCTTGCTCTGGCTCATGTTGGTCAGGCACTCCGTGAACCCTGCCTGCGCGGCACCGGCTTCACCGTGCTTGCGGACCAGGTCCACATAGAACTCGGTCGCCGCGGTGAATTCCGGGGAGTTGACCTTCGCGTTCCAGTCCTTATCGAACCAGGTGCCGCCGAAGGTGTTGACCACGGTGGTCAGCGGGGCGAAGACCTGGCCCCAGCCGGGCTGGCCGCGCAGGCAGATGCCCTTCATGCCGGGCGCCGCACCGTCGGCCTTGGCTGCAAGGTCGGCCACCTCGTCCCAGGTGGGCTTCTCCGGCATGGTCAACCCTTTGGCGTCCAGAATGTCCTTGCGGTACATCAGGAACGAGGACTCTCCGTAGAACGGTTCACCGTAAAGCTTGCCGTCCTTGCCCGTGAGGGATGCCGTGTAGGCCGGAAGGATGTCCGCCTGGTTGAACTCCGCGTCCTTCGCTACATTGTCGAGCGGTGCCAGCCAGCCGTTGGCTGAATAAAACGGGATTTCGTAGTTCGACAGCGACGCAACGTCGTACTGCCCGGCCTGGCTGGAGAACTCCTGGCTGATCTTGGCCCGGACATCGTTCTCCGGCAGCACCGTGTAGTTGACCTTGATGCCGGTGTCCTTGGTGAAGTTATCTGCAGTCAGCCTTTGCAGGTCCTCCATCTGGGGGTTGTTGACCATCAGGACGTTGAGGCTGTTCTGATCGCCTGCCGCCGAGCCGCCACCGGCGCCGGAACAGGCCGACAGGGCGAGGGCAAAAGTAATAGTGCCGGCCGCGACTGCGGCCAAACGGGACTTGGGTCGCATTAGGACTCCTTTGTTCTTATGAGGTCGGGATACCGCTGTCTGAGCCGTCTGCAGGCTTCTGCGTGGATTCCAGGACCCAGATGTCGGGGCATCCCCGCCCCGTTCAAAACACTATGTGCACATCTGAGCGACCCGGAACCGCTCATGTGTTAAGTGACTCTAGTCATATATACTCATTTGAGCAATAGCCCGGACTCAAACGTTAAGTCGGTGGAAAGAGCAACGACATGCCCGAACAATCTCATGAGGAGCTTCTGGCGCGCATCGGAAGGGAGTACTACCTGGAGAACCGCCCCAAAGTGGAAATTGCGGCCAACTACGACCTCTCCCGGTTTCAGGTCGCACGGCTGCTGACCGATGCCCGCGAGAGGGGCATCGTGGAGATCAAGGTTCATTTTCCGTCCCACCTCTCGAGCGCGGACGTGTGGCGAATTGAGACTTCCCTGAACGTGCGCCAGGTCATCGTCGTGGACGCGGTGGGTGATGAAATCCAGGCCCGCGGGATCCTGGCAAAGGCCGCGGCGGCGGAAATCTCACGTCAGGCGCCCTCCGGCGGGACCCTCGGTATTTCCTGGTCCCGCACCCTGGACGTTGCCTCCCGGCTGGTCGGAGAACTTCCCCGGTGCGACATCGTCCAGCTCGCGGGTGCCCTCCCGGCCGAAGCAGACAGCAATCCGCTTGAGCTCATCCAGCGGCTGTCACATTTGAGCGGCGGACTGGCCTGGCCCCTGTGGTCACCTCTGGTGGTTGAGGATCCGGCGACGGCATCGGGTCTGCTGCGTCAGCCGGAGATTGCCGGGGCGCTGGCCAAGGCGGATTCCCTTGACCTGGCTGTGGTGGCAATCGGCGCCTGGAAGCCCGGCTGCTCCACGGTCTGGGAACGGGCGGATCCTGCGGTGCGCGAGGAAGCGGTGCTGGCCGGCGCCGTAGCGGAATGTTCAGGGCGGCTGCTGAACTCAGCGGGAGTTTCGGTCGAATCCGGACTGGATGAGCGCATCATAGCCGTCACCATCAAGCAGCTGCAGCGGACCCCGAAGGTCATTGCCGTGGCGCAAGGGAAGGCACGGGCAGACGCCGTGCGGGCCGTGGCCAGGGCCGGTTTTGTC
This sequence comes from Pseudarthrobacter sp. MDT1-22, assembly GCF_054511035.1. Taxonomy (NCBI): domain Bacteria; kingdom Bacillati; phylum Actinomycetota; class Actinomycetes; order Micrococcales; family Micrococcaceae; genus Pseudarthrobacter; species Pseudarthrobacter sp. MDT1-22. Next base: position 46,018 of record NZ_JBTNDK010000028.1, read on the forward strand.
ACCACGTTGATCGTTGATGAGCCGCTGGCCAAAGCCCTGAATGACCAGATCGATGAGGAAAATAGTCAATGAGCGTTGTCATCGGAGTGGATTCCTCCACCCAGTCCTGCAAAGTCCTCGCTGTGGACGCCCAGA